>JAUVXN010000015.1 GCA_030603605.1 Dehalococcoidales bacterium
CTATGAAGGCGGCTAAGGTTGTAGTAAGCTTGATGCTGGTATTGATAGCCGGGTTAACGGCTACTGGTTATGCTTCGGCAACTCCATCGGCAGGTTTCCGTGAGATAAATGGTGACATATTTGATGACTGGGGAATAAGCAGAACCAGAGCCGCCGGTGAAGACGGCTTTTACCAGATATCCAGGACAGGGTTTCGTCCGGTTATAGCCTTTGAGAGCCTGGGGGAAGAGGTCAACTCGGCCTACAGTATGGGTGAGCAGATGGCTGATAAATACCCGGACCAACTACAAAGAGCCGAGAAGATATTTTACTTTGTGCGGGATAGAGTAAACTATACCGCAGATATAGACCAGTTTAAGCATGATGAGTTTGCCCAAAATGCCGATGAGTTAGCGGCTACTATCCAACAGAATGGAGTTGCGCATGGTGATTGTGAAGATAGTGCTGTATTACTGGCCGTTATGTATAAAGGTGCCGGGTACCGCTCATCTATAATAGTCGGCGAGGGTCATACCGCTGCCCTGGTTTACCTGCCCGAGTATAAAAAGGCTTCAGTTTTTGAGCTGGGGGGTGAGTCAGGCTGGGTGTGGGCAGAGGCAACAGGTAAAAACAACCCATTTGGGTGGGTACCTAAAGAGTTTATTAATGTTGAGTTAGCCGCCTACGAAGTATCCGAAGAGGCAATAGCCCCAGCCAAAAAAACCACCGCACCGGCAACTGCGGTTACCAAAACTGGCGGGGGCAGCTCATCCCTCCCGTTTCCGTTCTTTGGCATAATTGGTATACTGTGGTTTTTGTCCATGTTTAGAAGAAGACGCGCCCGCTAAAGCCCGGCCAACTTGCCGTGTCCACTTAACTGTGAGTATAATAGTGCCGAATAATCTCTAGAGAGTAGGTAATTTATATGCAGCAATACGGACTGGAGAATATCAGGAATACCGTTTTATTGTCCCACGCTGGTGCCGGCAAGACATCAGCCACGGAAGCAATTTTGTTTACTGCCGGAGCAATTAACCGATTAGGTAAGGTTGATGATGGCTCCAGCACCTCGGATTATGACCCTGATGAAGTAAAGCGGAAGATTAGTATTAACCTGTCTCTCCTTCCCTGCCAGTGGCGGGAGGCTAAGTTCAACCTTATTGATACCCCCGGTTATTCTGATTTCGTCGCTGAGGTTAGAGCGGCGATACGGGTTAGTGAAGGAGCAATAATTGTGGCCTGTGCTGCCTCTGGTGTTGAAGTTGGTACCGAACAGGTGTGGGAGTACTGCGAGGAGGCTAAGCTGCCCCGCCTTATCTTCGTTAATAAGATGGACCGCGAAAATGCCGATTTCTACCGGACCATGGAAGAAGTCCAGTCTAAGTTCGGTCGTAGATGCCTGCCAGTGCAGTTACCTGTAGGTGCCCATAATAATTTCCAGGGGATAATTGACCTGTTGACAATGAAAAGCCATATTGGTTCTCCGGCGAAGGAGTCGGAGATACCATCATCACTACAAACTCAGGTCGATTCCTTTCGGGAGAAGCTGGTGGAGGCAGTGGCTGAAGTTGATGATAGGCTCATTGAGAAGTATCTGGGTGGTGAGGAACTCAGCCTGGAGGAGCTTAAAACAGGCTTGCGACAGGCAACGGTAAGTGGCAGTATTGTACCCGTCTTAGCCGGCTCGGCACTGCAAAATGTAGGGGTTAACTGGCTGCTGGATGCGGTTTATGACTATCTACCATCGCCTAAGGAGCGGGAAGCAATTATTACTACTGATTCAGCCGAGCAGAGGATTGAGCCAAGCCAGGAGGCTCCTTTAGCTGCCCTGGTATTTAAGACCAGTGCTGACCCGTATGTCGGTAAACTTACCTACTTTCGGGTTTACAACGGCGCGATTGATAGCAATTCTCAGGTGTGGAATGCGACACGAGGTGGGACAGAGCGGATAGGTCAGCTATTTATGCTGAGGGGCAAGGCTCAGGAACCAGTGTCTCAAATCAGCGCCGGAGACATAGGAGCCGTAGCCAAATTGAGCCTAACCAGCACCGGTGATACATTATGCCATCAGGACAAGCCATTGAAAATTGCCCCTATCCTGTTTCCTGAGCCCATTTTTGGCGAGGCGGTTTATCCCAAAACCAAGGCCGACCTGGACAAGCTGGGAGAAGCATTATCCAGGTCAGCTGAGGAAGACCCTACTCTTCGTGTGCACAGGGAGGCTGATACCGGTGAGACCATTCTATATGGACTTGGTGAGACCCACGTTGAAGTGGCGGCAGACAAGATGCAGCGTAAATTTGGCGTGGGGGTGAAGTTAGAAACCCCCAAGGTTCCATATAAAGAGACCATTATTGCGTCAGCTAAAGCTGAGTATAAGCACAAAAAGCAAACCGGAGGACACGGGCAGTACGGTCATGTTTTCCTGGAGTTGGAGCCTTTGCCACGTGGTAGCGGCCATGAGTTTGCCAAAAAGATAGTAGGTGGTGCCATACCCAAAAATTATATCCCGGCAGTAGAAAAGGGGGTCAATGAGGCGATTCAAGATGGGGTGCTGGCTCACTACCCGGTGGTGGACATAAAGACAACTTTGTATGATGGGAGCTTTCACCCTGTCGATTCTTCAGAAATATGCTTCAAGATTGCCGGGGCACAGGCGCTGAAGAAGGGATTATCAGAAGCCCAGCCGATTCTATTAGAACCGATAATGAACATAAAGATAACCGTTCCTGGTGACCTCACTGGGGATATTATTGGCGACCTTAATACCAAGCGAGCTCGGGTGGCGGGGATGAATCCCATGGGTGATACCAATGTTATTGAGGCTCAAGTGCCACTGGCTGAGGTTCTGCGCTATGCAATTGACCTGAAGTCAATGTCCCAAGGAAGAGGGAGTTATACGCTGGAGTCCAGCCACTATGAAGAGGTGCCGGCTCACCTCACGCAGAAGATTATTGCTGAGAGACAGGCTGAGAAGGCCTAGTCTATACTAGGTAGCTCTTATTTCCTGTTTCATAAAGAGCACATAACTGATAGCAAAGCAGATAGCGCTCAGGCTTACCAAGCTGGTAATGTGAGGCCAGATGAGGAGGAGACTCTGACCTAGAGAGAGGGGGTTGGGCAACATATAGGCCGCCTGGCTTTGGGTTACTACCCCAAAGCTTCCCACTACTACTGGAAGGAGCAGCGCAGTAGTCGCCTCAGAAAACAGCGTGTTCGGTGAAAACCGCAGCAGCATTTGGCGCAATTCAGTGTTGCGAATTATTTCTGCTGCAGAGCCATCAGCGGTAGGAACCAGAGCATTAGCTATCGCCGGAGCTATCAACAGGATAAAGATGCTAAAGAATAGCCATAAAGCGAGCGAAATCAACAGAGAGGCAGCTACTCTACGAAGTAATACGGAGAAAAGTATAGCTAGCCCCATCCAGAAGGCTCCGAAAATAATGGTGAGAAAGAGATAGATAAAAAGCCTGATGATTTCTTCGGCGGTTGGCGGCACACCAATCATGCTCAGACCATAGCCCGAAACCAGCAGTAGCATGGTGCCTACCATGATAGACAAAGTAACTACACCCGCCAGAAATTTCCCGTTGATGAGACTATCCCTGAAGACAGGTTGAGATAGAATGCGGCTTAGCGTACCACCGGTGCGCTCGCTGTTTATAGCATCAAAACCCAAGGCTATGCCGATTATGGGAACCAGAAGAACGGTGAGGGTAACAAGTGACGGGATTGCGTTTCCCGAAGTAGTAAAGAGTCCCAGAAAGACAAATCCTTCTGGCAGGTTTGCCCCACGAATGCCTTGGGAAGCAGCGACAAGTCCCGCAGCACTAGCAAACAATATCAGTATAAACAATACGATAAATCTTATACTGGTAAAATAATCAGCCAGCTCTTTACGTAAGATAGCTCTCATATATCAACCTTCACGAAAGTACTTCATATAGATATCATCCAGCGAAAATTCCTGGACTTTCATTTGAATTAGTGGGAAATCGTTTTGCACCACTGCTTTAGATATTGCCGCCCGCAAGTCGGAAGCAGTGCCTATTTGAAGTACATTGTCCTTGGCTTCTACCTTTATTACTCCCTTAATCCCTTTGATAGCATCTACGAGCTGAGGAGTTGGCTGGACGGTTTCAACCTCTATTATATAGCGCCCACCGGCCAGAGCCTCCCTGCCAAGTTCATCTATAGAACCCTCGATTACCATTTTGCCTTTAGATAGTATGCCGATGCTGTGGCACACCCTCTGCACCTGGTATAATTGGTGCGAAGACAACACTACGGTTGTCTCCATCTTCGCTAGATTAGCTATCAGGTCAAGTATCTGATTAATCCCCTTCGGGTCAAGTCCAGCCGTCGGCTCATCAAAGAAGACCACCTTTGGTTTTTTGATTAATACATCAGCTATTCCCAGGCGCTGTTTCATTCCACGGGAGAATTTGCCCACAGCCAGATTGGTTTCCTTAATAAGACCTACTGCCTCCAGCGCCTCGTCGGCTCTACTATTAGCCTCGGCATAGCTGATATTATTTAGCTCAG
The DNA here is from genome assembly GCA_030603605.1 of Dehalococcoidales bacterium. The sequence goes on from JAUVXN010000015.1 coordinate 4,525, forward strand.
CAATAAACGTCAGGTTTTCCCTGGCGGTGAGGTTATCATAGAAGCCTACCTTTTCGGGAAGATAACCTACCAGGCGTTTTACCTTAAGTGGCTCCCTGGTTGGGTTAAATCCGAAGACCAGGGCAGTACCGGATGCTGGCTCAGTTAGTCCCAGCAGCATAAGAATGGTAGTGGTTTTACCGGCACCATTGGGACCAAGCAAGCCGAATACCTCGTTCTCTTTAATGTGCAGATTGAGGCTATCAACTACGGTAACTCCGTCATACCTTTTAGTCAGGTCTTGTGTCTCTATGGCAAATTCTTCACTCATTGACTACCGCCGGCTAAATCGCATAAAAATGACAACTAAGGCAACAATGACTACCAATATGATTGCTACCCCAACCCATCCCCAGATGGTCGGGGTTTCTACGGTAACCCTGAGAGCAAGCTTCTCAGACGAAATTTGCGTTCCCGAGGCTCGGATGGTAACCATGTAATCTCCAGCTATAGTTTCTGGCGGGGGTTTTATATTAACATCTATTGTTTGACTATCAATAGCCTCCAGTAAATCTGCCTTTTCCGGCGTGAACTCGATTGTCCAACCCTGAGGCTTATCCGAAGAGAAGTTGATATTATCAATAGCTGCCGTACCCAGGTTCCCTAATTCTACCGAGAAGTAGTTATCCTTGCCGGCTTCAGCTTTAGTGTCATATCGCTCTCCAGACGGGACCAAAGCCAGAAAATATCTAGCCGTTATTACCGCCTTAACCTCAACGGAGTCCTTCAGCTCACCGGATTCTACTTCAAAGGTTACCTTGTATTCTCCAGGCTCAGGCAATGGCCAGAAGGGGGGACTAACGACGACCCTTGTCCTTTCGCCGTAGGCAATTCCCGGCTTAAGGCTGATAGCCGATATCTTTTTTTCCTTTTCATAACGTGGAGTCATGTATGCTTCCCAATCCTGTGGCACTATAGCTCGCAGCTCAAAGTCACGGGATTCACCTGTTACCCCACCCGCACCGGTGAACCTGTACTCTACTTCAAACGCAAACTCCTCTCCAGCAATAGCCTCTAACTTGGAATAGACAGCCATCACCTCAACCTTTTCCTCAAAGACAGGAGCTGACAAGGTAACCCGGATATCAATCTCCTCGGCTGAAGCCTGCGCTCCCGAGGCGCGGAGGGTAACCATGTAATCCCCGACTTCAGTTACTGACGGCGACGCTATGGTCACATCTATGGTTTCTCTATCCAAAGCCCCCAGCAAATCCAGTTTCTCCGGTGAAAACTCGACTGCCCAACCATAAGGGAGGTCTGCAGAGAAGGTAATATTATCAACAGAGGCTGTGCCCAAATTTTCTACATCTACCGGAAAGTGCTTACCGGTGCCGGCTCTGGCTTCAGTGTTATAGCGTCCCAAAGAGGGGGCAATGGTCAGAGAATATGAGGGCTCTTCTTCCTCCTGGGCCAAGACAGCACCGAGCGGGTAAATAGCCATTAGACTCACTAGCAAAAGGCAGATTATTCTCACTATTTTCATTGTTTCGTCACCTCGCCAAAACTTTTTTGGAATTTAGCATACGACCAATAATGATACCACAGTTCAATATTAAAATTCAACACCCCTTCCTTTTATCTTTTAATAACCTATCCCCCTGACCCCCTTCCCTTATTAAGGGAAGGGGGAGTGTTGGGAAGAGAGGGACTTCGCCCCTCTCTTAAAATCTCTCCCCCTCTCTCCCCTTTCAAGGAGAGGCTCTGCCCTTAAGGGCTTTAGCACAGAGGCGGATAAAGGTCCTTCGGCTGAAGGACTCTTCGAGGGGTGAGGTCAATAAACAATCTCAGGTAAAATTCAGTCGATTTAATTTATCATCATGCTAGTTTTAGGTCAAGCATAGGCTTACCACCCGCTCCATACCACTCAGGTCCGAGGCGACCTCAATTCTAGCCGAGGGGAAAAGGCTATACAAAGAGCTGGTTACCGCTTCCCTCTGCCCCTGCCCGATCTCTAAAAGTAAGCAGCCCTGGGGACTAAGCTTGCTGCCTGCCTGCTGGCATAGCCGGTGTATTTTTTCCAGTCCTTCCGGGCCACCATTTAGTGCTAATATTGGCTCGAAACTGACCGGACCAGTTAGGGGCAATTCTGATTCTCTGACATAAGGCAGGTTGGCGACTATAAGGTCAACGGGCCCAGGCAGAGGGTCAAGCATATCGCCCTGTAGAAGACAAATTCTGTTGGCTACGCCGTGCTTCTGACAGTTAAATAAGGCGCCTTTGAGCGCCGGGGCTGATATATCGCTAGCATAAATTTTAGCTTCGGGCAAGTTTAGTGCCAGGCTGATGGCAATAGCTCCACAGCCAGTGCCAATTTCAGCAATAGTAGATATATTGCGATGGTGAGCCAAGTTGAGAGCCTTTTCCACCAGTAGCTCGCTTTCCGGTCGGGGGACGAGAACACCGGGAGCAACATAGAAATCAAAGCCATAAAACTCACGATGCCCGGTTATGTAGGCGCTGGGCTCACCATTTAGACGGCGTTTAACCAGACGCCAGAAGGCTCCCTCTTGCTTCGGGCTTAGCTCACGGCTGATGTCCAGGTATAGCTGAACTCGGCTTATCTTCAGCGCATGTCTTAACAGTAGTTCGCTTTCTAGAGCAGCATCTTCAATGTTATTAGCTGCAAGGAGCCCTCGAGCCTGACTAAGAGCCTGTTTCAGGGTCACGCCATCTGTTCCTCTAGTTGCTTCGCCTGATAACTAGTGGCTAGAGCATCAATAAGTTCGTCAAGCTCTCCTTCCAAGATTCGGGGCAGGTTACGAAGGGTCAGACCGATACGGTGGTCGGAAACACGGTCCTGAGGAAAATTGTAAGTTCGTATCTTCTCAGCGCGGTCGCCAGTGCCTACCTGGGAGCGCCGCTCCCTGGTTATTTTCTCTTCCTGCTGGCGCCGCTCAATATCCAGAAGTCGGCTTCGCAGCACTGACATCGCCTTTATCTTGTTCTGTAATTGTGAGCGCTCATCTTGACAGGTGGTTACTATGCCTGTAGGCAAGTGGGTGATGCGGACGGCGGTGGCTACCTTATTTACGTTCTGTCCCCCGGCGCCACCACTGTGGAAGATGTCAATTTTCAGGTCATCAGGATTGATAGCTATATCTACTTCCTCAGCCTTGGGCAGAACGGCTACCGTAGCTGTTGAGGTATGGATTCTACCCGAAGATTCCGTAGTAGGCACTCGCTGTACCCGATGAACTCCACTTTCATACTTCAGTCGGCTGAAAGCTCCCTTACCTTTTATTTCAAATATGATTTCCTTAAAGCCACCGATGCCGCTTTCATTAAGATTAATGATGTCTAGTCCCCAACCTTTGGCCTGAGCGTAGCGACTATACATGCGAAAGAGGTCGGCAGAAAACAGTCCGGCTTCATCACCACCAGCCCCGGCCCGGATTTCCATAATGATGTCTCTTTTCTCATTAGGGTCTTTAGGTAAGAGAGCGAGCTTGAGTTCCCGAAGCAGATGGTCTAATTGTGTCTCAAGGCTTTCTACCTCTTGCTTGACCAGAGCTGCCATATCTTCATCCAGTCCACCGCCTAGCATCGCTCTTGTTTCTTCCAGCGACTTGGCGGTTGCTCTATATCCCCGGTACTTTGTTACCACGTCCTCAATACTGGCTCTCTCCCGAGCCAAGACCTGCAATTGCTTCAGGTCAGAGGCTACCTCGGGCGCAGCCATCTGCTCATCCAGTTCCTGATAACGCTTTTCTATTCTTTCCAATCTGTCCAGCATAACTCCACTACCTCACTCGTATTATATCACAGCCCTAGCTAGCGCTCAAAGAAGGTCACCTGAGGTAAGGTTATTTATTGACCTCACCCTCTTTAGGTTTTATCTAGTAACCCCATCCCCCTTTATCCCCCTTCCCCTTGGTAAGGGGAAGGGGGAAGGGATATGTAAAAGAGGCTTCGCCTCTCTTTGACGCTCTTTACTCTGGATTAGCAACGTTGGGGTGTCCAAGAGGGGCGTCAGCCCCTCTTTTCAAAATCTTCCCCCTCTCCTTATCAAGGAGAGGGGGACACAGGTCCTTCGGCTGAAGGACTCTTCGAGGGGTGAGGTCACCAAATATCCTAATTAGGCAGAGTGTAGGTTAGTATAGTATAATGGTTAGATTGACTTGGGAGTAACTCTAGAAAAAATACAGATGAGAAGGCAGCTAGCTAACCTGACATCCAATATCCTGAATCCCTTCTTGGTGAGTCTTGCTATAGTCATATTGATTTCATTGGAGTCAACAACTACTATATCTGACGCCATTAAATGGTCTTTGATCTCAATAGCGGTTAGCATACTGCCAGTTTTCCTGATTATAGTCTACCTTGTCCGCAACGAAAGGCTGGAAAATATGTTCATCAATGCTCGCCGGCAAAGGAACAAGATTTACCTGCTGGCAAGTATTTGTGCCGTTCTGGGCTGCATCATTCTTCTTTATTCGGGAGCACCGCTAGCACTGGTGGCAGCATTTGTGGCTGGACTTTCCTCAGTACTCATATTTATGTGCATAAACCTCTTGTGGAAGATAAGCGTTCATGCTGCCTTTGTCGCCGGTTCAGTAACAGTATTGACTATCTTACATGGCTCAACTGGGGCGGTAACAGCAGTGCTACTCCCACCAATAATCTGGGCAAGGGTAGAGCTGGAACACCACTCGGTAGCTCAGGTAACAGCTGGTGCCTTTCTGGCGGCTCTAATTGTAGTGGTGGTGTTCCACCTTTTCGGGCTGATTGGGTCCATCACACCTCTTTAGCATAAATAACTTTGACACACATAAAGTCCCGCAGTAACATAATGGCAGGAGAGCTATGTTAGCCAAGGTAAAAACTGCTGCCGTGGTAGGCCTTGAAGGTCATCTTGTTGATGTCGAGGTTGATATTTCAAGCGGCTTACCGGCAATGACTATCGTTGGCTTGCCGGATGCTGCCGTTCAGGAAGCAAGAGAGCGAGTCCGCGCCGCCATACGAAACTCGGGCTACACTTTCCCGATGAAACGCACTGTGGTTAACCTTGCCCCGGCCGACCTCAAGAAGGCTGGGCCGTCTTATGATTTGCCGATTGCAGTTGGTATCCTTCTCAGTTCGGAGCAGGTAAATGTTGATGCTTCCCAAACTATCTTCCTCGGTGAGCTATCCCTGGATGGCAGCTTGCGTCATACCAATGGCATCTTACCTATGGTTGCCCTGGCTAAGGAGGAAAAAATAGCTACTATTATTGTGCCTGAAGTTGATGCCAGAGAGGCGTCTTTAATAGAAGGCGTTAAAATCATCCCTATTACCTCACTATCCCAGTTAGTTAGCTATTTTCGTGGAGAAATACCGGCCCCGGAATATAAGTCTGATAAAGTCTGGGATTATTCCTCATCCCCCTTCCCGACTACTGACCTGGCTTATATTAAAGGGCAAGAACATGTTAAGCGAGCCTTAGAGGTTACCGCGGCTGGCAGGCATAATCTAATAATGTGTGGCCCGCCGGGAATCGGCAAAACACTACTGGCGCGTTCACTTCCCTCCATATTGCCACCAATGACTACCGAGGAAGCCCTGGAAGTTACCAAAATATATAGTGTCAGCGGTCTGCTTCCACCGGATACTCCCCTGGTCAGGCAAAGACCCTTCCGTTCCCCCCACTTCACCATTTCCAATGCCGGTCTGGTGGGTGGCGGACATTGGCCAAGGCCGGGTGAAATAAGCCTCAGTCATCGGGGGGTTCTCTTCCTCGACGAGCTTCCCGAGTTTGGACATTCATTACTTGAGATATTGCGCCAACCTCTAGAAGACAAGGTAGTAACTATCAGCCGGGCTCAGGGAAGTGTAACCTTCCCCGCCAACTTTATGCTGGTCGGAGCGATGAATCCCTGCCCCTGTGGCTACTATGGCGACCCCTTCCGGCGATGCACCTGTCCGCCCAGCCTGGTTTCCCGCTATCAGAAGCGCATCAGCGGACCATTCATTGACCGGGTTGATATATTTGTCGAGGTGCCCCATATTGACTATGAGAAGCTGACTGACGACAGATTAGGCGAACAATCAGATAAGGTTCAAGCCAGGGTTAAAGCTGCCCGTTCCCGACAACTCAAGCGCTTTGAGGGAACAAAACTAACCTGCAATGCGGAGATGACGCCAACCGAGGTAAGGGAGTTCTGTCAGGTAGAAGAAGCAGCCCAGAGCCTGCTTAAAGCCGCCATGAAGCAACTTTACCTTTCCGCCCGAGCCTTTCACCGCATTCTCAAGCTTGCCCGCACTATCGCCGACCTAGAAGAAAGTGATATAATCAAAGCGCAGCACGTAGCTGAAGCTATTCAGTACAGACCAAGAAGAGTTGAAGCTTGACTTGAGGGGTGCACTCAACTAGACTATCACTGGTTAGAATAAAAATTGGAAGCTCGAGGGAACAAAGATGACCAACTGGAAAAAGAGATACATAAAACCTGTCCTTACCATTGCCCTGCTGGCGCTAATGGTCTTAACCGTTACCGGGTGTGAAGACTATTTTAACCAGTTTTCTCCCCCTGAGGCTCCTGAGGAAAACCCGGAGCCAGAGAAAGTAACGAAACCTACCGTCACCAGTTCTGAAGACAAAGCAATCCTGGCGGTTTACAAACACCTGCTGAGCCAGGCGGAAAGCGCCGAGGCTAAAGTATATCTTGCCGAATTCTACACCGCCTGTGATAACTGGAGCGCTGAGTCAGAGCTTTTCAAAGACGGCTCCAGCGCGTGGTATGTCCTAGTTGACATGGCCGAAGTTGAGTCATGGGAATGGAAACCCCACTGGCAGCAAGCCAGTTGGTTCGTCTTTCCAGATGGTGAAGTGATGCCTTCAAATCGCATTCAAGCCAATGCGCTTAGAATTGAGGCTGATTTGCAGGAGCTAAGTCCCCAGCCAGAACCATAGGCAACCCAGCGGATTAAGCTCTTAGCCCCAAACCCAAAAAGCCACGCCTACAGCCAGCATAACTACGCCAATGGCAATGGCTATCCAACCCCCTATTTTTAAGGCGCTGGGCTGAGAGCGCTGTGGCCAATGTTCCAGAAATTCCCTTGTATCACCAGGGCGAGTAGAAATAGAATTATAGTAGCTTTTTTCTTCTCTCTCCCCCCAGAGAACTGTGGCTAAACCAAGAATTAGAAACAAACCACCCACGCCCATTAGTATAAAAAACCCCTGATAAAGCATACCCCGCCCTCTCCTCAAATAGGAGTTTCACTGGTGGTAACTATACGCTATTTGAACAGCACTTTCAATAAGCACGGAGAAAGCATCACTTAATTTCAGCGGTAGCTCCAGCCGCTTCCAGCTTCTCTTTTACAGTCGCTGCCTCTTCCTTATTAACTCCCTCTTTGACCGCTTTGGGAGCACCTTCCACCAAGTCCTTAGATTCTTTTAGACCTAAAGTAGTTACCTCGCGCACCGCTTTAATCACACTAATCTTATTAGCCCCAAATTCCTTAAGAATCACACTGAACTCAGTTTGTTCCTCGGCAGACGGAGCGGCAGCTTCAGTCGACGCCGCAGGAGCAGCAGCTAACACCGGAGCCGCTGCACTAACCCCAAACTCCGCCTCTAAAGCCTTAACTAACTCCGACAATTCAAGCACCGACAATTTTTTGATAGTATTCATTATCTCCTCAAGGGCTGGAGATACTTTTACCTTCTCCTTTGTCGGCGGAGCGGGTTGCTCAGCGGCAGCTTTCTTCTTTGCCTCAGGCTTCTTTTCTTCCTTCTTTACTGGTGGCGGTTCTTCTGCTTCCACCTTTTCCTCAACGGTTTCCGGAGCGGTTTCTACCTCTTTCTCTTCAACTGGCTGTTCCTTGACCTCAACTGCCTCCTCAACAGCTTCCTGAGCAGTCTCCGGCTCTTTTTCCGCTGTTGGCTGTTCTTTAACCTCGGCAGTCTCTTCAGCAGTTTCCTGGCTGGTTTCTGCCTCTTTTTCTGCCGCTGGCTGTTCTTTAACCTCGGCTGTTTCTTCAGCAGTTTCCTGAGTGGTCTTTTCTTCTTTCTCTGCCATTTTATTCTCCCTCCAATTGTTTAATTCTAGCTTGTAGCACCCCTACAACTCCCCTCATAGGAGCTGCAAGGGAACCAATTAAAGCAACGATGGGACTTTGCATCCCAGCTAAAACTCTGGCTAGTAATATTTCCCTGGATGGCAATGTGGCAAGAGTTTCCACATCATCCGAAGTAAGCACTTTATCAGCTAAAAAGCCTCCCTTAATACCCAGGCTTGCCTTTGAAGCGCGAATATAGTCAGCCAGAACCTTCGCCGGCTCAACCTCACCACCGTAGCCAAAAGCAATAGCTACCGGGCCTTCAAACAAGGTAGCCAATTCATTCTTGCCGGCTCTTTCCGCAGCAAATCGAGCCAGGGTATTCTTCACCACCCTATACTCAATATCTGATTTCTTTAGTGTGCGGCGCAAATCAGTTATCTCAGCAGTTGATAGTCCCCGATAGTCAGTTAAAATACCAATGCTACATTTGGAAAAAACCTCTTGCAGCCCACCAATAATCTCCGTTTTCTTTTCTCTAGACATCTTAATTACCTCCTAAAATGCCGCCATAATGCCTAACGCATATAAAAAAGTCCTCGTGCCTACTGCACAAGGACTTGGCAAATCCAGTTAATCTGGAACGCTCTTTCCTCGGCAGGCACATTAGTTTAAGCCTTACTCGGCACCCGCTGTCTCCGGATACTTATCTAATTATATAAGATTGCTAACCAGCAGTCAAAGCCAGGGTTGGTTTGAGGTCAAGTTTAATGCTCTGCCCCATAGTAGTAGTCAAAAAGGCAGTTCTAACATACTGACCCTTAGCCCCACTGGGTTTGGCCTTCACCACAGCTTCCACCAGCGCGGTCAGATTACCCATCAACATATCATTTTCAAAACTAACCTTCCCCAGAGGCACATGAATAATAGCCGTCCTGTCCAACTTAAATTCCACCCGTCCTTTACGGGCATCCTCTATCACCCTAGGCAAATCATCAGCGGCGACCACTGTTCCTGATTTGGGATTAGGCATCAATCCCTTCCTGCCCAAAATCTTCCCCAGTTTACCTACCTTACCCATCATTTCAGGAGTAGCGATAGCAGTATCAAAATCCAACCAGCCATCCTCAATTTTCTTAACCATCTCATCACCACCAACAAAATCCGCCCCGGCCGTTTCCGCAATTTTGACCGCTTCGCCCTGGGCAAAAACCAAAATCCTTACCTTCTTCCCCAGTCCATGCGGTAAGAGAGCTACCCCGCGTACCTGCTGAGTGGCATTTCGAGGGTCAACCCCCATGCGGAGGTGAAGTTCAACAGTCTCGTCAAAGCGGACGTGAGCTGCCTTCCTGGTCAACTCAATAGCCTCTTGAGGATTATAAGCTTTTGCCCTGTCTGCCACTTGAACCGATTCCTGATATTTTTTACCGTGTCTTGCCATTCTTTTCTACTCTACCTCAATTCCCATACTGCGGGCGGTGCCCTCAATAATTCGCTCCGCCCCTTCAATATCATTAGCGCTTAAATCTTTAGCTTTAAGCTGAGCTATTTCACGCAGTTTATCCCGGGATAACCTGCCTATTTCCTCATGACCGGTGGTGCTACTTCCCTTTTCCACGCCCAACGCTTTTTTAAGCAAATCAGTAGCCGGGGGTGTCTTAGTAATAAAAGTAAATGACCTATCTTCAAAGACGGTAATCTCCACCGGGATAATAGACCCTGCCTGAGCCGAAGTACGCTCATTATACTCTTTGCAAAAGGCCATAATATTAACCCCGTGCTGACCCAAAGCCGGGCCCACCGGGGGAGCCGGGTTTGCCTGTCCAGCTGGAAGCTGCAACTTAATTATTACTCTAACCTTTTTTGCCATTCTGTCTCCTTGAAATAGTCAAAGCTTCTCCACCTGTAAAAAGTCGAGTTCCACTGCTGTTTCCTGACCAAAAAGGGACAAAAACACCTTAATTTTGCCCTTTCCAGGGTTTATTTCATCCACCACTCCAACAAAATCAATAAACGGACCGTCAGTTACCCGTACACTTTGCCCCTTGCGAAAACCAACTTTAACTCTAGGTACCTCGGCTGCCATCTGTTTCAAAATCCGGTTAACCTCCTCCTCCTGTAGCGGCGTTGGCTTACCCCCGCTACCAACAAAACCGGTGACCCCGGGGGTATTACGCACTACACCCCAGCTCTGGTCACTCAACTTCATTTTAACTAGGACGTAACCAGGTAATATTTTCTTGGTCACCGTCCGCCTCTGCCCGTCTCTAACCTCAATCTCATCCTCAGTTGGTATAACCACCTCCAGGACTTCTCTCCCGGAATCCATGGACCTGATGCGTTGCTCTAAATTTTTCTTAACTCGTTCTTCATACCCTGAGTAGGTATGAATTACAAACCAATGTGTTCCGTTTTCCGCCACAAATAACCTCACTGACCAAAGTTTTTGAAAAAGTAAAAACTACCCTGTAAATCTTACGGCTCCAATTCAATATGGAAGCTGAACAAGTTTTTATCTACCCAAAAAAATCTTCTCGACGAGACCGGCAAAACCATAGTCAACCGCTCCCAGGAAAATCCCGGCGGCAATTGAAACAACCAGCACTAGAACTGATAAATATGCAGCCTCTCGTCTGGAGAGCCAAACTACCTTTCTTAACTCGGCTATGGTCTCGCCGATGAATCTAAACCTTGAACTACTTCGCTTAGCAGTAGCAGTATGATGTGTCACTACAGTAACCCCACGTGCCTCTTTCCAATGACGTCGTACTACTTTACCTCCCTATGGAGTCGATGAGTACGGCAACGAGGACAATACTTTTTAAGCTCTAATCGTTGAGGGTCATTTTTCCTGTTCTTAGTTGTAGTATATGTTCTCTCTTTACACTCAGTACAGGCAAGATAAATAACACCCCTTGCTTCACCCTTTTTCGCCATAACTACTCTATGATGCGGCTAACAGTACCTGCACCTACAGTTCTACCCCCTTCACGAATAGCAAAACGCAACCCTTTTTCCATAGCTACAGGATAAATAAGCTTTATTTTCATGTTTATGTTGTCGCCGGGCATGACCATCTCTACGCCTTCTGGTAGTTCAACGTTTCCGGTAACATCGGTAGTTCTGATGTAAAATTGGGGCTTATATCCGTTAAAGAAAGGAGTATGCCTACCTCCTTCATCCTTAGCTAGTACATATACCTGAGCTTCAGCATAAGTATGCGGTTTAATTGAGCCGGGAGCAGCCAGTACCTGACCCCGCTCAATATCTTCACGCTCCACACCCCTAAGCAGGATACCCACAGCGTCACCGGGTTCAGCAAAATCCAGCATCTTGTGAAACATCTCCAGGCTGGTAGCCACTACCTTGCGTGGCTCGTGGTGCAAGCCCACTATCTCAACCTCATCCCCGCCTTTAATTACGCCTCGCTCAACTCTGCCGGTAGGCACCGTGCCCCGCCCTTTGATGCTGAAGACATCCTCCACCGACATCAAAAACGGCTCGTCTTTAGGCCGCGCCGGAACCGGGACATAATCATCAACGGCGTCCATCAGTTTCAGAATCTGGCCACACCACTGGCATTCTCGCTTACCACAGCCACACTCCAGAGCCTTGAGGGCACTCACCCGTACCACCGGTATCTCGTCCCCGGGAAACTGATATTTACTGAGTAGCTCTCTTACCTCCATTTCGACCAGATCCAGGAGTTCCTCATCTTCCATAGCGTCCACCTTATTAAGGGCAACGACGATAGAAGGAACCTCCACCTGACGCGCCAACAAGACATGTTCCCTGGTCTGCGGCATGGGGCCGTCAGGGGCACTTACTACCAATATGGCGCCATCCATCTGGGCGGCACCGGTTATCATATTCTTAATATAGTCAGCATGTCCCGGACAATCAATATGAGCATAATGCCGCTTTTCTGTCTCGTACTCAATGTGGGCGATAGCGATGGTTAGTCCCCGTGCCTTCTCTTCCGGAGCATTATCAATACTGTCAAAGGAGCGAAAGCCAGTGGTAGTTCCCGCCTTAGACAATGTCAGCGTTATCGCCGAGGTTAATGTTGTTTTACCATGGTCAACATGCCCAATGGTGCCCACATTTACATGTGGTTTAGTCCGCTCAAATTTCTTTTTAGCCATTTTAACCTCCCTTTATTCCGAGCCCACAATCAGATTCGAACTGATGACCCCGTTCTTACCAAGAACGTGCTCTACCAACTGAGCTATGTGGGCACAGTTTCAAAGCTAATTGTAGGGAAACAATAAATAAAAGTCAAGAATAAAGACAATACATTATAAATAACGTGCTATTGAAAAGTCAAATAATTGACCAGGCTCTATCAAATTTAAGCTATGGTGGAGGGGGCAGGATTCGAACCTGCGTAGCCCTTAGGGCGGCAGATTTACAGTCTGCTCCGATTAACCACTCCGGCACCCCTCCCGGCACAACCTTCGTCACCAGATATCAGCCCGAGAGGGGATTCGAACCCACTAACCTGCCGATTACAAGTCGGCTGCGCTACCATTGCGCTACTCGGGCACTACAACTGCCAGCCTAGGTATTATAAAAATGAATAACTTTGAAAGTCAAGTTGATAGAGCAAAGACCGTTTAGAGTTGTAGTTACCGGAAGAAATAGCGTTCCCTCTTCCCGAAGAAATAGCCGGCAATAAGACCAAGAACCAAGCCACCGAGATGAGCCTGCCACGCTATATACGGCAAAAAGGAGAGGATGAGGAAACCACCAAATACGGCAAGCCATATGGGAATGGGGACAGGTATCGGAAAAATAAGAACCGGCAGCTTAGGTCTCATCACGACAAGTGCTCCAGCCAAAGCAAAGATAGCCCCAGAAGCACCAACCGCTAGGATAAATGGCGAGCCAAAGAAGCGAATAGATAAAATCCCGCCAAGTAGAGTCAGAAATATATAGAAAATACTACCCAGTATGCCGCCGCCAAAATAAACAAATAAAAACTTGCCCTGTCCGATTAATCTATACAGGTATGTCCCGAAGAAATAAAGGGTCAGCATGTTAGCAAAGATATGCCAAAAGCTACTATGGACAAACATGCAGGTCAATATAGTCCATGGCCTGAGTAAGAAACCTGCTGGCTGTAATCCAAGAAGGAAGATAAGCCCTGGAGCTATAAGAGTAGCTATAAATAGCAGGAAGTTTACCGCTATTAGAACCAATATGGGACTTAGCTTAAAACGTTGGTAGCTCTTATATCTCATTGCTTTTAGCTCTTGAGCTTTTTCACTGTCCAGGCCACATTCTTACCAAAGTTCCAGGCTGTTTTCATGCCTTCCTCGTCATTCTGCACTTCACCCTTCTCCCGACCCAAGGCGACGTTCCAATAGGTTGACCCCGGCACTACCATACCCGAAATCTGAAACCAGAAGGTGAGTTGCGCCAGAGCGAAGTTGTGGCCAGCCCGTCGCGCCACTACCAGCGGACCTCCTACCTTCCTGTTGAACGGTTCACCATTGTGGTGATTAAGGTAACCAGTGCGTTCCATAAGCCCTTTAATCAGAGCCGTGACCGAGCCATAATATACCGGCGAGGCCAGGATTATGCCATCGGCCTCCTTCATCTTAAGATATATGGGGAACAGGTCATCCTCAATGGAGCATCGCTCCTCCTCCCGGCAGACCATGCAGGCATTACAGGGTCTTATGTCCAGGCCAGCCAGATAGATGAGCTCGGTATCTAGCCCTTCCTCAGCAATAGCCCTGAGAGTATGAGCAGTTAATATCTCCGTGTTGCCATTCTTTCGAGGGCTGCCAACAATGCCAACAACTTTCATGCCGACCTCCTTTTGCCAGAGTCCGATTATCCATATTACAGGATTTCAAGTTTCTAAACAACGATAAGCCTAACGTGCTAGAATAATAAAGATATGGCTGATTACATTATCAAGGTAGAAAATCTGGTCAAAAAATTCGGTGAACTGGCTGCGGTGAATGACATTAGTTTCAGTGTGGCTCCCGGGGAAATTTTCGGCTTTTTGGGTCCGAACGGAGCGGGAAAGACGACTACCATCAATATCCTGTGTACCCTGTCCAAGCCAACGTCAGGGCGAGCCTTCATTGGTGGCTTGGATGTGGTGCGTCAGCAGAGCCAGGTGCGTCGGTTAATTGGATTGGTCTTTCAGGACCCCAGTCTCGATGAGCGGCTCAGCGGATTACAGAACCTGCGTTTCCACACCCTAGTGTATGGTGTGCCTGCCTCAGTTCGGGAACAACGGATTGAGCAGATGCTCAAGATAATTGAGCTCTGGGACAAGCGTAACAGCAAAGTGCATACCTATTCTGGGGGCATGAAACGTCGCCTGGAGCTAGCCAGAGGTCTATTGCACTATCCCAAAGTATTATTCCTCGATGAGCCAACACTGGGGCTAGACCCGCAAACGCGCCGCCACATGTGGGAATACATACTTGAGCTGCGACAGCGTGAAGGGACTACCATTTTCCTGACCACCCACTATATGGATGAGGCTGACAAAGCCGACCGCATTGCTATCATTGACCACGGAAAACTCGTCGCCATGGACAC
>JAUVXN010000072.1 GCA_030603605.1 Dehalococcoidales bacterium
TCAGGCGGTTACAGGCTCTTTTACTTGGCTATCATCGGTCATTTGATGCTACTTCCACAACTATCGCCCCTCCGTGGCCACCGTTGGCACAAATAGTGGCCAACCCATAGCGTCCGCCACACTCCTTGAGGGAATTCAAAACGTCGAGTGTTATCCTGTTTCCTGACATTCCAGTAGGGTGGCCTAGAGAAACGCCACCTCCGTGGATATTCACTTTGTTTGCACCGATCCCTAAAGCTCTTATTACAGCGATCACTTGGGCAGCAAAGGCCTCGTTGATCTCGATGAGGTCAATATCATCAAGTGTCAATCCTGCCTTTCTTAAAGCCTTTGCCACAGCTTGAACAGGTGCTGTAGCGAATTTCTTAGGCTCGCATGCTGTAATAGCATAAGAAATAATCTTTCCCAAAGGCTTGATGCCAAGCTCGTCAACCTTTTCTCGTGATGCTACTACTACTGCTGAGGCTCCATCAGGGATAGGTGGAGCATTGCCTGCAGTGATAGTTCCAGTGGGGCGGAAAGCGGGTGGAAGCTTAGCCAACCCCTCCAAAGTCGTATCTGGATGCGGTGTTTCATCCTCTTGAATTGTTATTGGGGGTCCCTTTCGTTGTGGAACCTCCACAGGCACAATGGCCTTGGCAAAGAAACCACTCTCCTTAGCTTTAGCGACCTTCTGTTCACTCTCAAGGGCAAACTGGTCTTGCTCTTCTCGAGAAATGCCTAATTCTTCAGCATATATGTCAGTCAGCAGTCCCATATGCACCTGTTCTATGCCACAGTGATAACCATCGTGAAGCTGACCATCCACCAGCATTACATTACCCATCTTCGCCCCCCAGCGAGTATGCATATCTAAGTATGGGACGCTACTGTGATGTTCCATTCCTCCAGCTAGAACGATGTCAGAATTTCCTAAGGCGATGCTCTGGTCGGCTAACATGACACCTAGTATTCCAGATATGCAGGCCTGATTCACAGTAAATGCTGGAATATCTACAGGGATACCAGCATTAATTGATACTATTCTGGCAGGATTAGGCCCGTTGCCAGCTTGACGAGCATGCCCGATGATAACCTCGTCTACTTGCTCCGGTTTTACTCCTGACTTCTGGAGAGCCCCTCTTACAGCTGCAACTCCTAAATTAATAACGGTAAGGTTTCTAAAGATGCCACCAAACCTCCCTATAGCTGTTCTGGCTCCGTTTATGATAACCACTTCTCTATCTGCCATATTCGTTAACCTCCTTCTTTTTTAGCTAAACTATGGTGCCACAAAGCAAATTTCTTAGCGGGCTTGAAAATCGGGCCGACGTTTTTCCCGAAAGGCATCCACACCTTCTTGCTTGTCCTGACTGCCGCACAGGATGGCGAACAGCTTATTTTCATACTCGATACCCTCGCTAAGGCTCATATTGAGCCCAGTGTGAATGGCGTTCTTCGCCAGCTTAATGGCAAGGGGCGATTTGGCTGCCAGTTTCGCCGCTAGTTCCTTCACTTGGTGCATAAGTTCAGCCTGAGGCACCACCCGGTTGACCAGCCCGATACGATAGGCTTCCTGGGCATCAATAAGATCCCCAGTGAGAATCATCTCCATAGCACACCCCTTACCCACCAGTTTTGGTAGCCGTTGGGTGCCTCCGTTTCCCGGCATTATGCCCAGATTTATCTCCGGCTGACCGAACTTAGCGTTATTGGACGCTATCCGTATAGTGCAGGCCAATGCCAGCTCAAGGCCGGTACCCACCGCAAATCCATTGATGGCAGCAATGGTGGGTTTGGACATTGTCTCCAGCAGGTTAGCCAGTACCCGTCTCCGCGCCGAGCACTTGCCCAACTCGGTCAATGTGTTCCGGGCGCGTAGTTCCTCTATATCTGCCCCAGCGACAAATGCCTTATCACCAGCACCGGTCAGGATGAGCACCCTAACCGAATTGTCAGCATCAGCGTCACTTGCTGCCTCAAGTGCCTCATCAATGGCGAGGTAGTTGAGAGCATTACGTACCTCAGGTCGATTGAAGGTGATGATGGCCAGCCCATCCTCTTTCTCATAAAGAATTTCTTGATAGGACATGTCTATCCTCCTATTTAGTGTAGTCGTGGAAACCCCGACCGGTCTTGCGTCCTAGGTGGCCAGCTCTGACCATCTTGCGCAAGAGAGCAGGGGGCCGGTACTTCAAGTCACCCAGCTCCCGCGCCAGAGCGGCCGAGTTGATAGTGTAGATGTCCACACCGATGAGGTCAATTAATTCGAAAGGACCCATAGGGAAATTCGCCCCCAGTTTCACAGCCGTGTCGATATCCTCGACGGTGGCCACGCCCTCGGCCAGCATATCAATGGCTACATTGAGATAGCCTCTGAGTATGCGACTCACGATACCGCCGGGGGTCTCGTTGACCCTTACCGGGGTCTTGCCGACCTGTCTGGAGAACTCCATGACCGCCTGGATAGTTTCCTCGGATGTTTCTGCACCGATACCCACCTCTATCAAGCGCATCACCGGCGCTGGATTGAACCAGTGCATTCCTATTACCTTGTCGGGGCGCTTAGTTGAGGAAGCCATCTCAGTGACTGAAAGCATCGAAGTATTACTGGCTAGGATAGTGTCAGGAGGACATATTTCATCAAGCTGGGCAAAAACCTCCTTTTTAACTCCCATATTCTCCGAGACGGCTTCGATAATCAGGTCCGCCGTGGTAATATCTTCGATCTTCGTGGTTGTTTTTATTCGAGAGATGATCTTGTCCGCTTCTTCCTTGGTAATCTTCTCTTTTTTCACTAGGGAATCAAGGTTCTGGCGCGTCTTACCAAGCCCTTTCTCAAGAATCGTCTTTTCCAGGTCACAGATGGTAACTGCAAGTCCTTGCTGAGCAAGTGCCTGAGCGATGCCCATCCCCATTATCCCGGCACCAAGAATGTTAACCTTCTCAATGGCCATGACCTTTCTCCTTTAATTAAGCATCTTCTTACCGATTGAAGTGCAATTCGGGTTTAGTGTTGCAGCCACCTTTTCTGAAAATCTTTCACCTCTGGATTAATCAGCCATTCGGGATATTTGCCATTAACGACATTAGCCACAGCTTCATATATTCGCTGCTTGTACGTGACCGCAGACTGTTCGGAATAGTAAGCCGAGTGAGCAGTGACAATCACGTTGTCCAGGGTGAGAAGGGGGTGGTCTAGTAGCATGCACTCGGGTTCCGCGTCGACCACATCCAGCGCCGCCCCGCCGATATAACCCTCAGAAAGGGCAGTGTACAATGTTTTTTCGTCAACAAACGAACCTCGGGCGATGTTGATGAGGTAAGCGGTCGGTTTCATCTTCTGGAACTGCTCTATGCCCATCATATGCTTGGCTCCGGCGGAAAAGGAAGCGGCGATTATCACAAAATCCGATTTTTCCAGCATGTAATCCAGTGTGACCGGTGCCACACTGGCCTTGTCAAAAATTATTTGGGGGTGGGTTGGGTCATAAGCAATCACAGTTAGCCCAACGCCTTTGGCCAACGGAACGATGGCACGGCCAATCCTGCCGAGGCCAATCAAACCAAGCGTTTGTCCTTTCCATTGAAAAATAGGCGGTAATATCTGCCCCCGTATTTCCCTTTTCTCAAAAGTACTCCATTTTCCAGCCCTTACGGCTTTATCGAGGCGAGTAATCTTTCTAACGCAAGCCAAGAGAAGAGCAATGGCATGTTCCGCCACTTCTTCCGTACAGTATTCTCCGGGGTTGGCAACACAGATGCCCTTATCGGTTGCGGCTTGGACATCTATCGTGTCAAACCCTGTGCCAGCATTAAAAATCAGCTTGCATTTTCCCAGGTTCTCGATAACTCTTCTGGAGTAGGGTTGCATCAGGGTGATGACCGCATCAGCATCACGGGCGGCGGCAATAATTTCGTCTTCGGTATTACAGGGAATAGACTGAAAATCAATGCCAAGCCTAGTTTGGTAGAACTCCATGTCTCGGCGAGAAAGGACTCTGGCAGTCATTACTACCTTAAACTCTGTCATGTAACTCCTCTACAGGTTTCACCCAATACATTTTAGTCTTTTTTCTCTTCCCTAATACCCACCAGATTTTTGGCTAGCTTCTTCTTTGACTCAATATCAGCGTTTCGCAGAACCGTCAGCCGGTGTGTTTCCGGTGAACCAGCACCGTGAATATTGGAGACAATATCCCTGCTTTCAAAGGCTAACTTTTCGATTAATCTGAATAGTCGTATTCTGTCTTCCGTAGGTACTCCCTCCACACCCTTGAGGTATTTATGGAGTAATGGGCCAATCTCAGGGTTCTCCATATCTTTGTCTGAAGGTAAGTCAGCCACCATACCGCCGGCAATTTCAATCATCATACGGATCACTTCATGCAGCTCTTTACCCTCATAGAGTTTGGATACGTTTGATAGTACCGGGTCAACCACATAAATGCCGGAAGGGGTTGGAACAGACTCCACCGAGGCGGCTATGGAGCAGCCATACATTGCCTCAGTAGTCTTAAGCATTTCGGCTAACTTGTTGTTGATATGGGACACCCGAGATAGACCATTGTAGTCGGCGGCTAAGGCGGCTGCACCGATGATGACATCGCCCATCCCGCACTTGCAGCCACCGTGAGAATGGCGGTGGAAATTGCCGAAGTGCCTTACCAACGGGCCGGCGTATTCATATTCGCCGCACAGGAACACCTGCTCCCAGGGCACAAAGACATCTTTGAAAATCACCATGTTGGAAAACTTGCCGTATGCGATATTACCAAGGTCACAAGCTTCTAGCTCTCTAGCCTCAAGGGTGCCCCTGCCGTAAACGTGAATTACCCCTTCAGCATCTACCGGGACGGCAAAACAGACAGCATGGTCTTTGTCTGGCTCGCGCATCTCTCTGGTGGGTACAATCAACCCCCAGTGAGCGCAGAGGGAACCTGTCTGGTGTATCTTGGCGCCTCTGACTACAATGCCGTCGTCGTTCTTATCCACGATATGCAAATACATATCAGGGTCTTTCTGTTGTGAGGGGCGTAGTGATCTGTCACCCTTGACGTCGGTGACGCCACTAAAGACAACGAGGTCGTTCTGCTGCATTTGCTTGACGAAATTCAAAAGTCTCTCCCCGTATTTGGTGCCGCACTCCTGGTCACAGTCGTAGGCTTCTATACCAACCGAGTTTATGGCATCCATACCGGTACAGCGCATAAAGCAGGTCCCGATTCTCTGGGTGAGGAATCTCAACATTCTGACCTTGGCCAGCAGATCATCGGGACTCTCGTAGAATTTCACAAAGCGGGTAACTTCTTCACCGATTAGCTTGGACTCGGCCACCAGGTACTTCCTACCCTCTGGCTCATGGGCTAGGTCATAGGTCTTGGCTACGCCGGCTACCATGGGTTTGATTAAGGGGTGTTCATAGGGGTTGTCAACTTTTTGTCCCAGAATGTACGTGGTTGGATGCAGCTTCTGCAGCGACTGGTAATATTGCTCCTTGGTCTTTAAAGCCATGTTTTACTCTCCTTTCCAGCAACCAAACTTCGGTTCCAAAATTGTAAACAATTTGACACAGAAATCATCCAACATTGAGGTTAATTTCATGTAGTATCTCATATCAAGATTTGTAAATAAAGAAATTTCATGTTGTCATACAGTCTTGAGCCAGAAAATTCATTCTTCTTGTACCATTTTAATAGCTCCTTTCGGGCACTCTGAGGTGCAAATGCCACATCCTTTGCAGAAGTCGTAATCTATCTCTATGCCGGATGCCTCGTCGTGGATAGTGATACATAAATCAGGGCAGAGTAAACGGCACAAATCGCAGTTGACACATAGGGCATTATCTACTACCGGTCTTTGCGTTCTACCTTCTACGGCCATATCAGTATCTTCTCAATACTCCTTCTATTCCCACTTACCCAGCTTAAATCCCAAATCGACTGCCTTTAGATTCAAATCTTTAAATCTTGCTGTCACGTTCTTATCTATTGCTGATATCAGAGCGTCTTTACTTACCATTTTGGTCATTACTACCGCCGCGCCTAACATAACTATATTGGCAACCTGCTTACTACCAAGCTCTCTA
Organism: Dehalococcoidales bacterium; assembly: GCA_030603605.1. The sequence goes on from JAUVXN010000072.1 coordinate 6,068, forward strand.
ATTGCTAGATCGGTAGCCGATACACCTACCTGATTCAGTTTATCAATCTCCTGAACGGAGACCAAACGTTCATCGTAAATCACAATTCCATTTTCAGAATTCAC
>JAUVXN010000095.1 GCA_030603605.1 Dehalococcoidales bacterium
GTGACTACCTCATCAATAACCCAAACAGTGCCATACTTCCTTGTGAGGTCACGCAGTGCCCGAACAAAATCAATATCTATCGGAACCTGACCAGCCATATGAGCACCACCTCCCTCGGTCAGAAGAATAGCATACTCTCTCTTAGCTAGCTCCTCCTCCACCTTGTTAAGGTCATTGAAAGGTATAATATTAACCTCGGGAGCAACAACACCAAGTGAGCCTCTAGCTACAAGCTCATCGCCCCAACCATGGAAATTTTCTTCAATCCTGAGGACTTTCTTCCTTCCAGTAAAAGCTCGGGCCAGCCTTATCGCCATCATATTGGCTTCCTGCCCACAGGCGCAGAACTCTACTCTTTCCGCCATAGGCATCATACTCTTTATTAACTCAGCCCACTCTACCTCCAGTTCGTGGTTTTCGCTATAGTGGACTCCTTTGGTCATCTGCTCCTGCACTGCCTGTACCACCGCCGGGTGGCTGTGCCCTAGTATCAGAGCACCATGCCCCATAACATAATCTATGTACTCGTTACCATCCACATCCCACTTTCGTGAACCCTTGGCATGAGTGATATAAGGCCTGAAGGGGTCAAGGATACGCCCTCCGTGGGTAGCACCATCGGCAGCAAAAACTTTCATTGCCCGTTCATGTAATTTCTGCGACCCTGGATGGGCTCTAATGTATTCCTTAACTATTTTATCTATAGCCATTATTCTTTTCCTCTCTTTCTGTATTATATTTTTTACTCACGCAATCCACCTACCTCTGTTGAACTCATAGTTGCTTTTCATGTTTTCATGGCGGTGTGTAGCCGTTCGCCCACCAGTTCTGCTTCTTCTTCCATGAACCCATGAGGATTTATGTACAATTGCCCCCCTCCTCGTCGGTACCCTCCAATGAGGATCGGGGGGTCACCTTTGGCCATTGTGTCCACAATTACATCGGATGATGATCCTGTCCAGTTGCTGGTGAAGTAGATATGTAGCTCCGGAACAGGGTGAATCCAATCATCCTGTAGCACCTCCGTCTTGACCCCCTGAATCTCTACTATCGCAGCGGCTATTGTATCGCACTGTTCATGCCACCTGCGCCGGTCTGCCGCGTGATCACGCTTTATATAACGCTCGAGTGCCACCATCAGACCAACAATCTCCTCCCTACAGACCTTTGCTGCTCGACCGACTCCTATATTTGGACTGTGATTGAGAGCCGCCGCTTCTATCAGGTCTCGTCGCCCACAGAGGATTCCCGTAGATTGAGGACCCCGTATCGCTTTTCCACCGCTGAGGGCCACCATGTCGGCCCCATGTTCGATGAACCTCCAAAGATTTTCCACCGGCGGCAGCATTGCCGCCGCATCCACTATCATCGGCAGGCTGTGGCGCTGTGCCATTTTTACCATTTCGTCCAGCGATTCAAACGAATCAGGACACCACCTAGTGGCTAGAAATGCCAGAGCCACAGTTTCCTCATTTATTGCTGCCTCAATTTCCCAACTGTCGATACTGGTACTCAAGCCAATCCAGACTAGCTTGGCGCCTGCTGCACGCCAGGCACGCTCAAAGTGAAAGTTGTGGTTCCAATTGATAATGATCTCATTTTTTATGCCCTCGGTGTCGGGAAGTTTCCTAATTTTTGCCGGGTCCTTGCCGGCCATGCATGCAGCAGCCTGTAGCATCATCGCATCTGCTGCACCCGCAGTAACCAGACCTGCCTCGGCGTGTGTATATTTCGCTATCATCTCCCCTGCACGCTCGTTAAGGTCTTGCATTCTAACCATCGCGCGGCTGGCCTCTGCCATGGCTTGTAGCACTTCTGGCTCCATAATCGAGCCACCTAAGATGGTCCACGTACCACGCGCATTGATAATCGCTTTAACTCCTAGCCTCTCATAAACGGCACCTCGGTTCTTCAAAGATTCCACAGCTGTATTCATTGTTCCTCCTTTTTACTTTTTTTTCATCTTTGCTCTTCTATATCGCCCGACGCCACCCCTCAACCTCGGGTCCAGTATATCTCTCACCGCATCGCCAAACATATTTATACCATATACACCTTAATTACCCCCTTTGCTTTTGTTTCGGGCTATAAGCGTTCTATCAGGCGATTACAGGCTCTTTTACTTGGCTATCATCGGTCATTTGATGCTACCTCCACAACTATCGCCCCCCCATGACCACCATTGCCACAAATAGTGGCCAACCCATAGTGGCCACCACACTCTTTAAGAGAGTTCAAAACGTCAAGTGTTATCCTGTTTCCCGACATCCCAGTAGGATGGCCAATAGCCACACCACCTCCATGGATATTCACCTTATTCACATCCATCCCTAAACCCTTTGTAACAGCAATTACTTGAGCAGCAAAAGCCTCATTAATCTCGATGAGGTTGATATCATCAAGCGTCAATCCTGCCTTTCTCAGAGCCTTTGCCACAGCTTGAACAGGTGCTGTAGCGAATTTCTTGGGCTCGCATGCTGTAATAGCATAAGAAATAACCTTCCCCAGTGGATTGAGGCTAAGCTCATCAGCCTTCTCCCGCGACATCATTATTATTGCTGAAGCTCCGTCAGGGATAGGTGGAGCATTGCCTGCAGTGATAGTTCCATCGGGGCGGAAAGCAGGGGGAAGCCTAGCTAGTACCTCCAAAGTCGTGTCTGGATGCGGTGTCTCATCCTCTTGAATTGTTATCGGAGGTCCCTTTTGTTGTGGAACTTCCACAGGTACAATTGTCTTAGCAAAGAAACCACTTTCTTTAGCCTTGGCAACCTTCTGCTCGCTTTCAAGAGCAAATTGGTCTTGCTCCTCTCGAGAAATACCCAATTCTTCAGCATATATGTCAATCAGCAGTCCCATGTGCACATGTTCTATACCACAGTGATAACCGTCACGAAATTGAGCATCCACTAATGTTACGTCACCTATCCTCGCCCCCCAGCGAGTGTGCATATCTAAGTACGGGACACTGCTGTGATGTTCCATTCCTCCAGCTAGAACGATGTCAGAATTCCCTGAGGTAATGCTCCGGGCAGCTAACATAATGGCTAGCATACCGGATATGCAAGCCTGATTCACAGTATAAGCCGGAACGTTCACCGGGATACCAGCATTAATTAATACTATTCTGGCAGGGTTAGGCCTATTACCAGCTTGACGAGCATGTCCAATGATAACCTCGTCTACTTGCTCCGGTCTCACTCCTGCCTTCTGGAGAGCCCCCCTTACAGCGGCGACTCCTAAATCAATGACGGTAAGGTTTCTAAAGACACCACCAAACCTCCCTATAGCTGTTCTGGCTCCGTTTATGATAACCACTTCTCTATCTATCATGTTCACCTACTCCTTAGTCTTTTAGCTACATAAGGATGTTGCAAGGCAAATCTCCTAACGGCCTTCAAAATCGGGCTGGCGTTTTTCCATAAAGGCACTCACACCTTCTTGCTTGTCCTGGCTGCCACACAGGATGGCGAACAGCTTGTTTTCATACTCGATGCCCTCATTAAGGCTCATATTGAGTCCAGCGTGTATTGCGTTCTTCGCCAGCTTCATCGCCAGGGGTGATTTGGCGGCCAGTTTGGCGGCCAGCTCCTTCACGTAGGACATAAGTTCAGTCTGAGGCACGACATGGTTAACCAGACCAATGCGGTAAGCTTCCTGGGCATCAATGAGGTCTCCGGTGAGAATCATCTCCATAGCGCGCCCTTCACCCACCAGCCTAGGCAGCCGCTGGGTTCCCCCATTTCCCGGCATTATGCCCAGATTTATCTCCGGCTGACCGAACTTAGCGTTACTGGACGCTATCCGTATAGTGCAGGCCAATGCCAGCTCAAGGCCGGTACCCACCGCAAATCCATTGATGGCAGCAATGGTGGGTTTGGCCATTGTCTCCAGCAGGTTAGCCAGTACCCGTCTCTGCGCCGAGCGCTTGCCCAGCTCGGTCAATGTGTTCCGAGCGCGTAGTTCCTCTATATCTGCCCCAGCAACAAATGCCTTATCACCGGTGCCGGTCAGGATGAGCACCCTAACCGAATCGTCAGTATCAGCGCCACTGGCTGCATCAAGCGACTCGTCAATAGCACGATAGTTAACCGCATTGCGTACCTGAGGCCGGTTAAAAGTGATAATAGCTAGGCCGTTCTCTTTCTGATAAACAATTTCCTGATAAGCCATCTCTATCCTCCTACTTAGTGTAATTGTAAAAGCCCCGACCGGTCTTGCGTCCCAGATGACCGGCTCTGACCATCTTGCGTAAGAGAGCAGGCGGGCGGTACTTCAAGTCACCCAGTTCGTGAGCTAGGGCATCGGAGTTGATGGTGTGGATATCAATACCGATAAGGTCAAGCAGTTCGAAAGGTCCCATCGGGAAGTTTGCCCCGAGCTTCATTGCCGTGTCGATATCCTCGGCAGTGGCCACACCCTCGGTGAGCACTTCAACAGCGGTGTTGAGGTAACCTCTGAGGATGCGGCTCACGATACCGCCAGGGGCCTCGTTGACCCTTACCGGGGTCTTACCAACTTGTCTGGAGAACTCCATAACCGCTTGGATAGTTTCCTTGGAAGTTTCTGCACCGACAACCACCTCAATCAAGCGCATCACCGGCGCCGGGTTGAACCAGTGCAT
>JAUVXN010000078.1 GCA_030603605.1 Dehalococcoidales bacterium
TTAATTCGAGACGGTAAAATAGGTTATTTCAAGTACGACGGCATGTGGCAGGCCATTGAAACCAGCAAAGATTTGCGGAATTTTAAAGGAGGATAAAATGGCGCTACTGGTTACTGGCGCATCCGGGTTCTTAGGTTCGGCGTTGCTTCCCAAGCTATTAGAAAAAGGCCATACAGTCTACGGCCTTAGCCGGCACCCGCCTGCCCCAGCCGAAAACCTTATCCCCTTGGTTGGGGACATACTACAGCCTAACCTCGGTTTGAAAGAGGTGCCCAAGGGCATCGATGCCTGCCACCATCTAGCGGCCATTCACCGTCTGGGGAAGGACAAGGACGACTCGATACGGAAGACGAACATAGATGGCACCAGGAATGTGATAGAGTTCTGCGAAGAGCATGAGGTACCTCACCTCTTTTTCTGCTCAACAGCCTTTACGCAGGGCCGGAATCCATACGAGAGGTCGAAAGCCATCTGTGAAGAGATGGTGAGGGAATCAGCTATCCCAAGGGTCACCATCTTCAAGCCCTCAATAATCATGGGCACGAAAGCGCACTTTTACCCTGGGCACTTCAGCCAGTTCGTTCTGGCCTTAATAAAATTCCACCAAAAAGCAGACCTTATACGAAGAAAGATACAGGGCACGCTCAGGCTTCCAGTGTTTGAGCCGGTGCATCGGGTTAGAGGCAATCCGGGTGGTAAATTAAACATGGTTCAAATAGACCAAGTGGCTAACGCCATGGCAGAGATTGAGAAAGTAGGCACCTTTTGGTTAACTAATCCCAATCCATCATCCCTTAAGCAATTGGTGGCATGGATTAGCGAGCTTATCTTGATAAGGCTTAAAGTTGAGCCTGAGCCATTCAAGCCAAGCGTGGCCGAGATGGCCTTCCATAAAATGACTGAGGCATTTGACCCCTATCTCCAGGGAGATGATTTTCCCAGCGACTTGAAAAGCTGCCCCCGCATAACGAAAAGTTTCATTCAAGACACCATCAAGCTCGCACTTGGTTGACTATCCCACCCTAAGGGTTTAGAATTTTCAGCAAGGAGGAACTCAAATGGTTATGGGGCGCGGAAAAGGTCTTATAAGTCAGATAGAGGAAAAATTGGGCTTACCGCCTCTCTCCCAAGTCACCGAAACCTTACAAAAGTTTCCCGATATGCCAAGGCTGCGCCTGATCAAAAGCATACTTGATTCCTGTGAACGTCTTTCCCAGACTTCGCCGGAGATGGAGAAAGTTGTCACCTTGGTTAACCTGATTGCCGACACCCCCACGGACAAATTGGAGAAGCTGGAGAAGGTCCTGAAGCAGGCGAACAAGCTGGTGACGCATGCCCCGAATGAGCTGCTCGAGTTTCTTTCCTCCTTGAAGGGGGAGTGAGATGCCATTCGGAATAGATCCTGAGACAGTCCTGATTGTCGGCCTAGTAGGTGGTCTGGGCGCCGCCGCGACATACTCCACATTCCATATTGCCGAGAAGGCCGGACCAAAACTCACGCTAAAAGACATTTTACCAGCGCCGCCGTGGGTCGGGTTGCCCTTACCCCTGTTTGTCTATACCAGGCCAGAGCTCTTATCTGAGTTGAGGAAGCGGTGATTTCTCATGGCAGAACCAGCAGATGACGCAAGTCCTGCATCATATAGGTCTGTAGCCGAACTACCCGAGTTTGTGGGAACAGCATGGCGTGCTGAAAGTGGTTACTGGCATGACCCAGGGACAACCGTTGCAGACATTATCAGATTTGAGCGAGAGGAATTGGGGAACGAGTACCCCGATGTTTCAGATAAACTCCTACGAAACCTCGACCGTTATTCAGCATCTGATGCGGTATGGGTGAACCGTCGTAGAAAAGATTGTTTGACCTATCTCTCCGAAGGTGAAAGTGAGGAGGCTGTCGGCAGAGTTCATTTGCCCGAAGGCAGTAAAATAATAACCCCAGATTATTGTGGCGGCTACCTAGTATTGAGAGGACTAGCAAAGCCTATGCTGAAGAAGGGAGGTAATCCAATGCCTAGAACAGAATCAGAACGCCAAACATTTCATGAGAGAGTATTCGGCAAGGGGTCAACTCCCCCGATGGAGAGGCTGAGGAGGGGGCAGACGGTTAATGAGTTGTTGCCGATGCCGCCTGACCAGGGCCCACCCCTGCCAAGAGTGCTTGAATTAAGGTGGCCATGGAAAAAGTAGATGCAATGATATAGTGGTGCTGGGGGGAGGGGTTGCCAAGGAAGCGAAATGAGCACTAAAATCAAAACTACCGTGATTTGCCCTCTCTGTTCGCGGGAAATACCGGGCGTGGTAGATGATCTAACAAGAACCGACGTCTTGATGGGTCACATTGTCACTGAGCATGTGATCCAACTAAGGCCGGCGACACCAACTGAGGGGCCTCCGCTGCCTCGAGGCTTGAATGTAAAGTGGCCATGGAGGAAGCCTTGATATTGTTGAGGGAATCCGATAGGCCAAAGTCACTCGGGGAGAAAATAGCCGAGGCGCTGGGCAGACCTCCAATGCCCGTTTTAAGGTTTTACGGCGATTTCAGCACGGAGACGGCCGATGGAAAGAAGCACCTACTTTTCGCAGTTAGAAACGGGCTGCCTCTCCCCCTCTTCTACGGAATATATATCAAATCCAACGCTGAGTACATTGAAAAAATAGACCATATAGGCCCCTTTAGCGTTGACGACTGGCGGCTGACACTTGACACAATAGAGCCAGCTCAGGTGGAAATTCGAGTGGGGCTGCTCCCGTTCGAAATTTTAACGGACAAGGCTCAGGTTGCGGTTTAGTTGACCTTCTCAAAATTCTAGTTTACAATTGCTAAAAAGGCAGGAAAACGGGGCGAGCAAATATTGCTTGCCCTTACTTTTTGAGGGAGGTTGCAGATGCAAGTTAGCCAAGACTGTCTGGAGAAAGCCTACCACATTTACGAAGCCCACGAGTATGCCCACGCGGCGTCGAGGGAAGCACTAAGCCGAGACAAAAAAGCTGCCGAGATGTATCTGGACCTGATAAACCAAGAATTATTTGCCGTAGCTGGTTCACTTTCACCAGAAACGAAAATGGAATTGAATCATGACCTCGCCGAAGCAAGAAAGCTGATTTATCAGGCGGATAAAAACGCTGTTCTCTCACTAGGTCGCTTTCTGGATAAGACCAAGGAGCTGATGTTTGAAGTCGCCGTGGCCTGCGAGTGCCGGAAAGGTGGGCAATAATGCCAAGGTTTGAGTTACCGAAACTCCCGGGCCAAAAGGAGCCTATAAAGCTCTTCCCCCCAACATTGCCCGAGACAACATTGCCCACGCCTTTTGGGAAAGTGTCTCTCCCTAAACACAAAATAGGGTTGCCCAAGCTGCCATCCCTCGATGAGAGAACCAGGAGCGCCATGAAGCACGCCGTCGCCATGGATCTGAGCATGATACCAGGGCTGATTCCCTGGGTGGGCGACATAATAACCGAGACTGTTTCTGATCTCCATACCGCGGAGCTGCGCAAGGTGCTTACGCCCAAGAAATACGACCGGTTTGTGACGTATGACAAAATCAATCCCAACGTCATCGCCTTAATGAGGGCACTGGGGAAAGAGGAGGTGTAGTCATGGAACGACGAGTTGAATTGTTTGAGGCGCCCGAAATGGTGGACATAGAAATAACAGAGCCACTTCCTGACACCGGTGTTGTTGACTCGACCTATAAGATTAAAGGCTCTGTCAAGATATTTGACGCCATAGGCGCCCCCCCCTGGGTCTATGCCGAGGTCAGGTTAAAGGAATGGTACAAGCCGGAGGCAATTGAGGAAGTCAGTTACGAGCGCGGCTTTCCCATGCCGATAAGCGGTGAATTTACCATTGACTTCAAGCCGAAGAAAGAAGGAGATTACGAAGTCACAGTGTTGGCTACTCCGGCACCCCTATCCCTACCGGTGTTTGGAATGTTCCCGGTGACCGGCAAGAGCGATGTAATGAGGGTTGCCGTTGGGGAGAAGCCGCCGGCGGTGTTCAGGTTCTCGGGCGTAAAAATTGACGAGCACGATGTGCCGCTAACCAACCACGATGTTGACTCTGGATTGCTGCTGGAGAAGACCACCGCCGATTATCTGGACATAACCCCAGCGTTTGAGTGGACGGGCCCCAGCAAGACAGTCACCATAAGTGTGAAGGCCGGCTACAAAGACTGGCTGGGGGCTTTCAGCCCGAAGACAGGAGCATATACTCGCACCTTTACGCTGCCTGAATCACCTACTACTCCCTATTCCGGCGAACTTGAAAGTCCGATAAGAGTTCCACTTATCGCTTGTGGCGGCCTTACCGATGGCGCCATAGAGATAGTGCTGAAGATAGCCGGCGAGCCCGACTACATCAGCCAAGTCTGGAATGTTTATGCTACAAAAGTTCCCCCGGAGAAACTAGATTTTGAGTTGTCAAGACCCAGTGTCTCCGAAACCCCTGTAGACCCGGGTACCACTATAGATATCACCTGCCCGATAACCTCAAGATGTGAAATGCCAGTTGATGCCCGGGCTAAAGTTATTATCTATGAAGGGTCAATTTTCCCGGGACATGGAACTAAACTTAGGGAATACGATAGTGATATATTCCCAATAGAGCCTGGAGAGAGCAAAGAAATTACCATCCACCACACCACAGTGACAGGCACCATAGACAGGAGAGATGTGCAAGTGGAGGTATATGTGGCTGGTGACTTGATAGCTGAGGAAGAGTGGGACGACGTGTTTTACGTCGGAGTGCCACCTGAAGAGGTGGTCGACTTCTACCTGACCAGACCCACCGTCACCCCGGACCCGTTGGAAATTAGAGTAGGCGACACCATTACTATTACTTGCCCAGTCACTTCTAAATGCACCGAGCCTCAGACCGCTACGGTAAAAGTTATTATCTATGAGGGCAGTGCCCTACCGGGCCATGGAGCAAAAATAACCACAAAGACCTCGCCAAGCTTTGATATAGCACCAGACCAAACTTACAACGTAACAGTGCATCACACCGCTATTGAGGGAACAATAGATAGAAGAGACGTGGAAGTAGAAGTATACATTGCTGACAAGTTAGTCAAGGAGGATGAGTGGGATGATTTATACTATGTGATACCGCTACCAGTGCCGCCTGAAGCCGATATTAGAAACCTTGACTTCCAAGCCGCGGAAGGCACTTACGAGATTGGAGACAGGGTATCCTACAATGCCCCGTACGAATATAAAGGCAAGGCCCAGAGCGGCTGGCTGACAATCTACTTGGGCACAGGGGTCTACCCATCTTTCTTTATCAAATACACCTACCCCAGGACCGCGGTGAGTTTCGGTGAGGCAATGGACTGGACGCCAGGACAATTATCGGGGAGTTTCATCCTCCCCACCTTAGTGCCCGGTCAGACATATAATGTTAGGGCTAAGCTGGAAACCGCTGACGGCGCGCAGATAATCGACACCGATTGGGGGGTGATTAGTATTCCTAAGGCACCCCCGGTGGTACCACCCGCGGCGGACATCAGGAATCTGGACTTCGTGGCCACCAAAGGCACCTATGACATTGGCGACAGAGTTCCGTTCACATGCAACTACGAATACAAAGGAAAGGCGCAGGCTGGGCAGATTGCTATTTTCCTGGGCACCGGGGTGTACCCAACCTTTTCAACCGTGGTAAACTACGCCCCGATGGCGGTCAGCTTCGCAGAGGCGATGGACTGGACTCACGGCAGCTTTGAGGGAACTTTCCTGCTGACTACTCAGCTTAAGGCGGGACAGATGTATAACACCAGAGCCAAGCTACAAACCCTAGAAGACCCCACGCAG
>JAUVXN010000056.1 GCA_030603605.1 Dehalococcoidales bacterium
GGTAATTGCGCAGGAAATAGAGGATAACCCGAATAATTTCACCAGATTTTTTATCCTGTCCAAAGAAGATTCCCCACCATTGGGGAACGACAAAACCTCTATAGTTTTTTCGACAAAAGATAGACCGGGGGCACTGCATGAATCCCTCAGGGAATTTGCCAGCCGAAATATCAATTTAACCAAGCTCGAGTCGAGACCAACCAGGCAGAAGCCCTGGCAATACAATTTTTATCTGGACTTTGAAGGGCACCGCGAGGATAAATCAGCCCGGGAAGCTCTGGAGAATTTGGAAAAGACTTCAATCTTCGTAAAAATATTGGGTTCATATCCCAAAGCAAAGTAGGGTTTTGGAAATCCATCCCCCTACCCCCCTCCTTTACCAAAGGAAGGGGGGTAAATAGAAAGAGGGGCTAGCGTCTCTCTTAAACTCCTGTTCCAGTTCGAATCCAACCCCCGCTACCAACTACTTGTAAAACTAAGTCAGAATCTAGCAGAAGCGTAGCGAATTTAAGTTACGCTTCTTGCTTTTGCATGACATATCCCATATAATCAGCTAGCGATGAAGACCTTGCTAAGAATAATCGCCTGGGTAGGTTTCGCAGTATTTTCCCTGGGTACGGTCATTTCGTTGATAACGACTATGGGTATATTGTTGGGGCATAATGTCGGGGTGGACTTCCCTCATTTATATGCACTGATCCTAGCAGTAATTGGCATACCATTTATGCTTGCCGGGGGTATTATTGCTAAACCCAGGCATTTTTGGCTGCTCAGCTTGATTATCGGTCTGTTGTATATATTAGGCGGCATTCCATTCATACAAGAATTGGTCTCTTCCATACAGCATACCGATTGGGATTACCTGATGCAAAATCTGTGTATACTTATTCCTGGTGTTATTATAATCGCCGGGGGTATATTTATTCGGCGAATCGAAACCAAAGATAAAGCTAAAGCGTCTTAGCTAGCAGCCTTTGTATCTCAGATATAAGTCCCTTCTTCTCGAAGAAAAGTTCGGAATGCTTCCAATGCGGGCTACCGAGGAAATTGAGAAAAACTGTTAAAATATCTCAAAAGTAAATAACGGGGTGGTGTTAAGAGGGGCGTAAGCCCCTCTTTTTAACTCCTCCCCCTTCCCCCTAAAAAGGGGAAGGGGGATACAGGGGGATAGGGTTACTAGCCAAAACTAAAGAAAAAGACTAAAATAATGTCAAACTATGAGGTGAGTCGGTGAGAATAGCCATAATTGGTGGCTCGGGAAAGATGGGGCGGTGGTTTGCCAAATTTCTATTAAATGACGGTAAAGAGGTGGTAATAAGCGGCAGGAATGAAAAAAAGCTAATGGAAGCCAAGCGACAACTGGGCGTCGAGGTCGCCTCCAATGTGGAAGCGGTCAAGAGTGCCGATGCCGTGCTGCTATCAGTGCCGATAGAGAGTTTTGAAGAGGTAGTGGCACAGATAAGCCCCCATGTACAGCCCAGGCAAATCGTTGTCGACATTTCATCTGTCAAAGTGTTTCCGGTAGAAACAATGCATAAGCACCTGAAAACAAGACTGGTGCTTGGTGTGCACCCATTATTTGGGCCCGGGGCTGAGAGTATAACGAACCAGAATTTTGTTCTGACACCGACCAATGATGAGGAGAGAGCCCTGGCGCAAAAAATCAGGAAGTATTTAGAAGCCAGAGGCGGTAGAGTCGGTCTGATGACTCCTCAGGAGCATGATGAAAAGATGACCATAGTTCTGGGACTTTCCCATTTTATAGCTATAGTCTCGGCCGATACCCTGCTCAGCTCCGATTTAAGGCAGACGGAGGCAATCGGTGGCATTACCTACAAAGTGTTACTAACTCTGGTAGAAAGTGTCCTTTCTGAAGACGCGGAGCTTTATGCCTCCCTGCAAATGAATTTGCCCAATATAACGGAGATTGAAAAACTATTCCAGAGAAAAGCCAGGGTATGGGCGGATTTAGTCAAAAATAAAGACAGACAGAAATTCGTCCAGCAGATGAAAACCCTGAGAGACAAACTTGAAAAGGGTAATCCTGACTTTGGCAGGGCTTACCAAAACATGTATAGAATCGTGGAAGGGTTATGACTTTGCTTCGTATGAGCCGAAAATGAAGTTCAGGTCTTCCTGCAGAGCCGCGACCTTCTCCGTAGAGAAGAGCTTATCATCTATATCAAGCATCATCTTCGTTTCGGTCTTAACCGAGCCAACAATGTGGGCTCTGAGGCATTCCTTTTCAGTCTTGCCCGGTTCGCCCTGAGTCTTGAAAGTTAGAGTGCCGCGAGAAACAAATGTTGACGAATCATTAGGCAGGGCATACGTCTCCATCTTTACTTCACCCAGGCTTACGCCTTGCTTCAGGACGAAGTCCTTTATCTCAGCGTAAAGTAGCTCAGGGTTTACCGCTTTGTAGGTCTTTCTAATTTGCATCTACATCTCCTTGTTCAGGTTAGCCAGGAACTCAGCATTGGTATTGGTCTTGCGCAGGCGGTCCAGAATCCGCTCTGTGGCTTCAGCGAAGTTGGTGGAGTCGGAGGAAATCATAGCCACCATGCGTCGCAGCAGCCATACCTGCTTCAGGCTCTCTTCATCTATTAACAACTCTTCCCGTCTGGTGCCGCTACGCTGAATATCCATAGCCGGGAAGATGCGGCGTTCCGCTAATCGGCGGTCAAGGTGAAGCTCCATATTGCCGGTTCCCTTGAACTCCTCATAGATGAGGTCGTCCATACGGCTGCCGGTATCAATGAGGCAGGTGGCAATGATAGTCAGGCTGCCACCCTCAGCAGTGTTACGGGCAGCGCCGAAGAAGCGTTTGGCGGGGTGAAGAGCCGCCGGGTCAATGCCGCCGGAAAGGGTGCGACCACTGGAGGGCATAGCCAGGTTGTATGACCGGGTAAGGCGGGTAATACCGTCAAGAAGGATAAGCACATCCTTCCCACTTTCTACTATGCGCTTGGCTCTCTCCAGTGCCAGCTCAGCGACGCGGGTGTGATTTTCTACCGGCTCATCAAAGGTGGCAGCTATCACCTCTCCCTTGATGGAGCGCTTCATATCAGTAACTTCCTCCGGTCGCTCACCAATAAGGCAGACCATTATGTGGATGTCATTATAGTTAGTGGTAGAGGCATTGGCTATGGATTTGAGCAGTATTGTCTTGCCGGCTTTGGGTGGTGAAACGATTAAGCCTCGTTGGCCCCGACCGATAGGAGCGATGAGGTTGAGCAAACGGGTGGACATGTCCTCCGATGAGGTTTCCAGGTTAATTAATTTGTCGGGGAAGGTAGGAGTTAGTGAGCCGAAGCGGGGTCGGTCTTTGGCGAGCTCAGGATTAATATCATTAACGGCTACTACCTGGAGCAGGCTATAGTATTTCTCGCTACTTTTGGGTGGTCTGCCCTGCCCCATAACCATATCGCCGTTGCGCAGGCCAAAGCGCCGGATTTGAGATGGGGAAATATACACGTCAGTTTGGCTGGGCAACAAAGTGTCCTGCCTGAGGAAGCCATAACCATCACTCATAATCTCCAAGATACCGCTACAGAAGGTATGACCCTGCTGCTCGATATCTGCCTTGAGCAAGCGACTGATAATTTCCTGCTTCTTGAGCCCATTTGTGTTGGAGATGCCCATCTCCTCGGCCAGTTTAGTCAACTCTTCTTTATTTTTGTTTTCCAGTTCGGCAATGTTCATGATGTAACCTCACTCCCGACCCTCTCTCCTTGTCCAGAAGGGAGAATTTGCTTTCTAAGTTTTTTATGTTACTTCTGTTGTGAAACCCGTTTCCAGTCAGCAAGGAAGCGGCTAACGCCTGCATCAGTAAGCGGGTGGTTTATCATCTGCATCAGCACATTGTAGGGAACAGTGGCAATATGAGCCCCTGCCCTGGCAGCAACCACGCAGTGTAGAGGGTGACGGATGCTGGCGGCAATCACCTGTGTGGGTAGCTGGTAGTTTTTATACACGTCAACAATGTCTTTCACCAACTGCATACCGTCATGACCGATATCATCCAGTCGGCCAACAAAGGGACTAACATAGGTAGCACCAGCCAGTGCGCCGAGAAGTGCCTGATTCACCGAGAAGCACAGGGTCATATTTACTTCTATATTTTCTTTTTTAAGGGTTGATATTGCCTGAAGCCCGTCGGCAGTGGCTGGTATTTTAATGGTCACATTGGGTGCCCAGGTGGCTTTGGTTCGTGCTTCTTCAATCATAGAATCGGCATCTTCGGCTAGCACTTCGACAGAAACGGATGTATCCGGTCCGGTGATTATGGAGCAGATAGTTTTAATCACCGTTTCATAGTCAGCCGTTGCCTCCTTGGCTACCAGGGTGGGGTTGGTGGTAATGCCGCTGACGATGCCCAGTCTGGCGGCTTGCCTGATTTGTTCAATGTTGGCGGTATCTAAAAAGATGCGCATTTTCTCCTCACTATTTTCATATTTAAGAGGAAAGGGGCAACGGAGGTTGGGCCCCTTCACGTAGTATATCCTTGGCCATGCCGATAAAATCGCGGAACAGGGGGTGGGGACGGCCAGGGCGAGAGGCAAATTCGGGATGGAACTGGCAGCTCACCATCCAGGGGTGGTTAGCCAGCTCGCAGATTTCAACCAGTTTGTTGTCAGGGGAAAGTCCGCTACAAATCATTCCTGCTTCCTGTAGTTGGTCACGAAACTTGTTATTAAACTCGTAACGGTGTCTATGGCGCTCTTCAACCAGACTCTGTCCGTAAGCACGGTGAGCACGGCTGCCTGGGACCAGTTGACATGGGTAGTTACCCAGGCGCATGGTGCCTCCCTTATTTTTTGTCTTCTTTTGTTCGGGGAGAATGTCAATAACAGGGTAGGGGGTGGCGGGGTCAAATTCGGCGGAGTTTGGCTCCGGTGAGTTCAGGACATAGCGGGCAAACTCAATTACCATGACCTGCATTCCCAGGCACAATCCCAGGTAAGGGATTTCATTGTTTCGGGCATAGTTGGCGGCTTTTACCATGCCTTCGACTCCTCTGATACCAAAGCCACCAGGGACTATAATACCCTGAGCTGAGCTCAGCAGAGTATCACCGCCATCTTTTTCCAGGTCCTCAGAGCGAACCCAGAACAGATTAATATCTCTTTCATGATATAGGACAGCGTGGCGTAGTGCTTCACGAACCGAGAAATAGGCATCGTTTAATTCAACATATTTGCCAACGAGGGCAATGTTAACCGGCTCACGGGGTGTTTTGAGGCTTTCAACCAGTTGCTGCCACCGGCTCAGGTCTGCCTTGTGTGCCTTAAGTCCAAACTTATCTACAATCAGTTGTCCTAATCCTGCCTCTTCCAGGATTAAAGGTATCTCGTAGATGGTGGGTACTGTGAGCAAGGGAATGACAGCTTGGCGTTCCACATCGCAGAACAGGGATATTTTGTCCCTTATCCCTTCCGAGACCGGGTAGTCACTGCGGCATATAATGACGTCAGGCTGAATACCAATTCGGCGCAGTTCGTTAACACTATGTTGAGTAGGCTTGGTCTTCAGCTCCTGGGTAGAGTTGAGATAAGGGAGTAAGGTGACATGGATATAGAGCACATTGTCCCGCCCAACATCATTTCTCATTTGCCTGATGGCTTCGAGAAAGGGTTGTCCCTCAATATCACCCACGGTACCGCCCACTTCGATAAGAATTACCTCAGCCTGAGATTTTTGAGCCAATCGCTTAAAACGCTCCTTTATCTCGGTAGTAACATGGGGCACTACCTGGATAGTGCCCCCTAAGAAATCGCCCCGCCTCTCCTTGGCAATAACGGCGCTGTAGATTTGTCCTGAGGTTACGTTGGAATCAGCAGTGAAATCAACGTCGATAAAACGCTCGTAATTGCCTAAATCAAGGTCAGTCTCAGCGCCATCCTGAGTGACAAATACTTCACCATGCTGATAAGGAGACATTGTGCCCGGGTCAACATTGAGATAGGGGTCTAGCTTCTGAACCGACACGGTGATTTGGCGACTCTTCAGGATGGTGCCTATAGAAGCGACAGTGATGCCCTTGCCGACCGAACTAACTACACCACCAGTAACAAAGATATACTTTGGCATACAGGAACACTACACTCCAACACATCCAGAAAAAACTTCTGATTTTCTTGAGAGCCTATTAAAGAATTTGGGTCAGGCTTCTACAACAAACAGCACCTAGTTTCTGCAGGAATGCTCTTTGTGTTCTTTATAGTAGAAAAAGCCTTGAGTGTCAAGTTATTAGTAGGGGGTTTCTCTTATTATAAAGAAAATAAATATTAGTTGTCAAGTTTTTTGTATAAAATGGTTTGCTGACCTATCTTCCTGCCCCCCTTTCCTTAGGGTATATGGGGTTACCAAAAAATACCTAAAGGGGGTGAGGTAGATAAACAATAGTGCTATAATTATATTGTGTTAGAAGTTTATATTTAAAGGAGAAGATAGCCAATGGACGAATTGAAGGTATTTACTGGTAATGCCCACCCGGTTCTAGCTGAGGCGGTTGTTGAATACATGGGTATACCCTTAGGTAAGAGTGAGGTCTTTCAGTTCAGTAATGAGAATATCTTTGTTCGTATCCTGGAGAACGTTCGCCAGCGGGATACCTTTGTTATTCAGCCTCTCTCCTCCCCGGTCAGCAATAATCTGGTTGGGCTTCTTATTATGATTGATGCCCTGAAGAGGGCTTCAGCCGGCCGGATTACGGCGGTAGTCCCGTATTACGGTTATGGGCGCACTGATAAGAAGGACCAACCCCGAGTGCCTATCACTGCCAGATTGGTCGCCGACCTGCTTACCGTGGCCGGGGCTAATCGACTGCTGACGGTGGATTTGCATGCGGCGCAGATTCAGGGTTTCTTTAGCATACCGGTTGATGAGTTGACCGCTCTTTATTTACTGGGTAATTATTTTGCGGAAAAGAACTTTGATGACCTGGTTGTAGTTGCCACCGATATCGGCATTGTCAAACGAGCACGAGACATGGCGGCCAAGCTCAATGCCCCATTGGCTATTATGGAAAAAAGACGGGTGGGTAATGCTGACCAGACTGAGACACTAAATGTAATCGGTGAAGTGGAAGGCAGGGTAGCTCTCACTGTTGATGATGAAATAGACACTGCCGGCTCTCTGGTGAGTGTTGTCTCCGCCCTGGAAGAACAGGGGGTAAAGGAAGTATATGCCTGCTGCACTCATCCGATATTCTCCGGCGAGGCTATCCGGAGGATAGCCTCCTGTCCGGTAAAAGAGGTGGTAGTTACCGACACCGTTCCGGTCAAAGATGAGAAGAAATCGGACAAAATTACGATTTTACCAATAGCGCCATTGCTGGGAGAGGCCATCAGCCGCATTCATACCGGTAAATCTATAGGAGCCCTGTTTGAGCGAGGATAAGAAGTTAGTAGAGGTTTATCTAGCAGCAAGTGAGGCAGAAGCTCAGATTATCAAGGGCTTGCTGGAGAGCTATGGAATATCTTGTCTTTTGAAATCACACGCGGCTCCTTCAGTGCACATGTTTGCGGTTGATGGAATGGGTGAGGTCAAGGTTATGGTCTGGGAGTCA
>JAUVXN010000088.1 GCA_030603605.1 Dehalococcoidales bacterium
ACATCTGTATCAATTGAAATTAGGGATTAGTCTTGTGGCTTAGCCGATAGCCAGATAAAGGTCACCGAAAAGATTCTCCCCGGCCAGCTCGAACTTCGTTGTGGTTGGCGGGGAGTTCTAGGTTTTGTCCCTCTTGGTGGAGCTGGGGGGACTCGAACCCCCGACCTTTTGACTGCCAGTCAAACGTTCTCCCAACTGAACTACAGCCCCAAAATCGTTGTTTATACACCAAGTAATTTAGCAGAAAATGACAGAGAAGGCAAGACTTGAGATTGTTTGGGAACCTCACCCTCAGGCGATTGCCAATCAGGGGTAAATAGGTTACAATCTGGGAGGGTAAAAAAGGGTATTCAAGCAGTCTTGGTTAAGGAGGACTGAAACTATGGCAGCTAAGATTCTATCTTGGATGATTAGCAGTATTTTGATTCTGGTCACCCTTTCTTTTGTGGCATGTGGTGAGGAAGCACCATCACCCGCACCAGTTCCGGCCCCTGCCCCGGCACCAGCTCCATCTCCAGCGCCAGCACCTGTTCCAGAGCCCAAGACTTACTCCTCACCACCACAAATGATAATCGATACCAGCAAGAAATATACAGCTGTTATTGAAACGGAAAAGGGGAGCTTGGTGCTGGAGCTATTTTCCAAAGACGTGCCGGTAACGGTCAACAACTTTGTCTTTCTGGCTAGCGAAGGGTTCTATGACGGCTCTACCTTTCATCGGGTGATACCAGGCTTTATGGTGCAGGGGGGAGACCCCACCGGTACTGGCAGAGGCGGCCCTGGTTATGAGTTTGAGGATGAGTTTACCGACTATAAACATGTTGTCGGGGCGCTGTCAATGGCTAATAAGGGACCCAAACCCAATACGAACGGCAGTCAGTTTTTCATTACCTATGCACCCCAGCACGGGCTTGATGGTATGCACACCGTCTTTGGTCAGCTGATAGAAGGGATGGATGTCCTTGAGAAACTGACGCCCAGAGACCCGAATCAGAATCCACAGTTTGCGGGCGACAAAGTCATAGAGGTAGAGATTATAATTGAATGACTTTACTGGGGCGACACTATACTGGCATGCCTAGCATCCTGAGCAGTCCACGCAGTCCGTAGTAGCCGACATAGGCTACCGTCATACCTTTAATTGTCTTTCCTCCCCAGCAGATAAGAAAATATCTTCTTATGCCAAATCGCAGTGCCCCGGCGGCTAGAGCTGCCGGGTAGAAGAAAGGGTTAATTACTGAAGATAGTAAAAATAGGGTTAGTGAGCCTCTTTGCTCCATCAGTTTCATCAGTCGCTCATAGGCTGCCTGAATCTTACCGTGCCTGCTGTTATAAAATGCTGCCCCGCCCCCATAGCCGGTCATATAAATGGTCAGCGCACCTATAGTCTCACCCAGACCGGCGGCGGCACCGACTAACCAGGCATACTTCATTACCCCGCCCAGAGCGAATACTACCGCCAGCATGGGCACCGGGATGATAATGGTAGCACCACCCAGAATACTAATAAGGAAAGCTCCAAGATAGCCATATCCCTCCAGCGCCCGGACCCATTCCCAATAGTAAACGACAGCTATAGCCATGAGCAGAGTAACCACTACACCGGCGATGCCCAGGATATAAGCCGTCTTGAGTGAGTCTTTTTTTACTTCTTGTTCCATGCGCTTACCATTCTAGCATAATTTGCAGGGTTCCTGCCGAGGATAGGGAAAAGTTGGTGACGGCTTTGGCACTCAGGCAGTTGCTTTGGCAGCTGCCTTGGCGGTAAAGGTTAAACCATCCTTGCCAATATTAACTTTAATTGTGTCGCCCTCTTTAAACTCTCCACGCAATAGCTTACTTGACAGAGGATTCTCTACGGAGCGCTCTATAAGTCGCCGCAGCGGGCGTGCGCCAAAAGTTGGGTCGTAGCCTTCCCTAGCCAGCCAGGATTTTGCCTCTTCAGTTAGCTCAATCCCCAGTTTACGTTCTGCCAGGCGCTTCTGCAAGTCCTTTACCATTAATTCAACGATATGCCTCAGTTGCTCCTCAGTTAGCTCATGGAAAACTATGATTTCATCCAGTCGGTTGAGAAATTCAGGGCGGAAGGTCTTCTTTACTTCGGTCATTACCTTTTCCTTCATCGCCTCATAGTTCTGTTTCTTAGCCCTGGCTGTGTCTTTTGGTGTGGCAAAACCAATATACGTCTCACGCTTGATGAGTTCAACACCGGCATTACTGGTCATAATGATTACGCAGTTCTTAAAGTCTACCGTCCGTCCGTGACCATCGGTCAATCGCCCATCATCCAGAATCTGGAGCAGGGTATTAAATACCTCAGGATGCGCCTTCTCAATCTCGTCAAGCAGGATAACCCGGTAGGGGCGTCGCCTCACTGCCTCGGTAAGCTGTCCTCCTTCCTCGAAGCCGACATAGCCCGGCGGAGCACCAATAAGGCGAGAGACAGTATGCTTCTCCTGATACTCCGACATATCAAGGCGCACCATTGTGTTCTCATCGTCAAACAGGAACCAGGCGAGAGTACGAGCTAGCTCGGTCTTGCCGACACCGGTTGGACCCAGAAAGACAAAGCTGCCAATGGGTCGCTTTGGGTCCTTCAACCCGGCTCTACTTCTGCGGATAGCCTCGGAAATGGCAATCACTGCCTCTTCCTGATTTATCAATCGTTCGTGGAGTCGGTCTTCCATATGAAGTAGTTTTTCAGCCTCGCCCTCGAGCATCTGGGATACCGGAATACCTGTCCAACTGGAAATAAGTTGGGCAATATCCTCCTCATCCACCATCTCGCTAATCTTTTCTTGCTTAAGCCAGTTGCTCTTAGCTTGCTTATACTCCTCTTCCAGGCGCAGCTTTTCTGCCTTGAGTTGGGCAGCCTGCTTATAATCCTGCCGCTGTGAGACCGCCTCCTCTTCATTGGTTAATTGTTTAAGGCGCTGCTCCAAGGAACGGATCTCCGGCGGTGCACTCTCAGTATCAATCCGCAACTTGCTAGCCGCTTCGTCAATAAGGTCAATAGCCTTATCCGGCAAGTAGCGGTCTGAAATATAGCGCTGACTAAGTCGGGCGGCTGCCTCTAAAGCTTCGTCGCTGATTTTAATCTTATGGTGTGCCTCATACCTTGGTCGTAGGCCTCGGAGCATCTCAATAGTTGCCTCAACACCGGGTTCACCAATGAATACCGGTTGCAGGCGCCGTTCCAGTGCCTTATCCTTCTCAATAAACTTGCGGTATTCATCAATAGTAGTTGCTCCCACACACTGCAATTCCCCGTGAGCCAGGGCTGGCTTGAGCATATTACTGGCATCAATAGCTCCCTCGGCTGCCCCGGCACCGACTACGGTATGAATCTCGTCAATGAACAGTATGATTTCACCATGTGCCTGGCGAACCTCATCTATCACTGCCTTGAGTCGCTCTTCAAACTCGCCACGGAACTTACTCCCTGCCACCAGTGCTCCCATATCCAGGGCTATCACCTTGCGCCCCTTGAGGGAATCAGGAACATCATCAGCCGCAATTTTCTGGGCTAACCCCTCGGCGATGGCAGTTTTACCTACGCCGGCATCACCAACAATCACCGGATTATTTTTGGTACGCCGGGTGAGTATCTGCATCGCCCGCTTTATCTCATCGTCCCGACCGATAACAGGGTCAAGCTTACCCTGCCGGGCAAATTCGGTCAGGTCACGGCCGTACTTCTCCAGGGAGCGGTATTTACTCTCCGCTCTGGTATCAGTAACCCGATGTCCACCCCGAAGTTTCTGGAGGGCACCGTACACTTTCTCCTGGTCAACGCCAAGGTGTTTAAGGATTGCAGCTGCTTCTCCTTTTTCCTCCCCGATGATGGCAATCAGCAAATGCTCGGTGCTGATAAACTCGTCCTTGAGCCGATTTGCTTCAGCGTCAGCTGCTTGGAAAAGTTGGATAATACGAGGAGTAGGCTGGATTTGGTAGGTTTGCTGCGTTTCATAAGCAAGACGAGGGAATTTCTCTAGTACTGTCTCTACTTCCTGTTTCACTGTATCGACATCAACGCCAAGCTCACGCAGGATTTCACCAACCAACCCCTTCTCTTGTTGGAGTAGCGCCATCAGGATATGCTCCACATCCCATTGAATATGACGTGATTGTATCATCAGCTGCTGGGATGTTATTAGCGCATCTTGTGCCAGTTCCGTAAATCTCTCCTGCCTCATCTATTATTCACCTCCTTCCAATCTCTTTACCTCTGATTCCAAGTTCGCCAGTTCATTCTGCAACTCGCTCATCCGCTGCATCATACGCAAAATAACTTCCACTCCGGCAAGGTTAACTCCCATATCATCCACTAATGCCTTTGCACGGCGAAGCAGGGTAATGTCTCTTTCTGAATACAGTCGGGTATTTCCTTGAGAGCGGCGCGGTTCTATTATGCCAATCCTTTCATAATAACGCAGGGTATAGGTTTGGACGCCAAGTATCCTGGCAGCCACACTTATCACATAACGGGGTTCGGTATCATCTCTGTTCATAATGACCTCACCATTATTATAAATCCTTCTGATAGAATATGTCAACATTTTATAATAAAACTTAATAAAAATTTCTAAACATTATGGCAATTTCAGCATTTGACTTTTGAAGCCAAATACGATTGAATAACTCTTGGCGATGCTTGTTTACGCGTCTTACTTTCTTTTGGAGCTATTGGTAAGGTGGGCATTAATGACTTCCGTCTAATAAACTCGGTTAGCGGCGCTCGTGCCGGAGAACTGATAACGCCGCACGGTCTGGTACCTACGCCGGTATTTCTACCGGTGGGCAGCCAGGGCACGGTTAAAACACTGACTCCTGAAGAGGTCAGGGATATCGGGCTGAGAATGGTACTGGCTAACACCTATCATCTTTACCTCAGACCGGGTATCGAGGTGGTGGCAAAAATGGGTGGTTTACATAAATTCATGGCCTGGGATGGAGCCATTCTCACCGACAGCGGCGGCTATCAGATATTCAGCCTCGCCCCGCTCCGCCGGGT
>JAUVXN010000087.1 GCA_030603605.1 Dehalococcoidales bacterium
CCCCACTTGTTTTCTAACTGGAGAGTAGCTATAATGAGTGATTATAGTGGACTAGAAAAGGAGACTTTCAAATGCCACACTATGCCTTTTTTAAAAAACAGTTCGTTCCCTTATCCGAAGCCAAGATAGGAATTACAACCCATGCCCTTCATTACGGCACTGGTATCTTTGAGGGCATCAGGGGAAACTGGAATAGTAAAAAACAGCAAATGTATATATTCCGCCTTAAAGACCACTACCAACGGCTACTCAACGGCTGCCGCTTGCTGAAGATTAACCTGCCTTATTCCGTAGATGAGCTATGCCGGATAACGATTGAGTTGATAGAAAAGTGTGGCTTCCAGGAAGATATTTATATCCGCCCCTTAGCCTACAAAAGCTCCGAGGCTTTGGGATTGCGTCTCTATGACCTGGAAGATGATTTCCTAATCCTTACTATCCCCTGGGGACCATATTTAGAGGATAAAGCCAAGTGCAGTGTCTCCTCCTGGCGACGCTCCGACGATAATGCGATTCCACCTCAGGCTAAGATCACCGGCCTTTATATTAATGGTGCCCTGGCTAAAACAGAGGCTCATGAGAACGGCTTTGACGAGGCAATCATGCTTACCCCGGATGGTCACGTTTCCGAAGGGAGCGGGGAGAATATCTTTCTGGTTATAGATGGTAAATTAGTCACCCCAGCCAGTTATAATAATATCCTCATAGGCATTAGCCGCGACTGTGTAATAAAACTGGCACAAAACGAGCTAGGTATAGAGCCCGTAGAGAGACCGGTTGACCGTAGTGAGCTCTATACTGCGGAAGAGTGTTTTCTTACTGGCACGGCGGCTCATATAACCTCGGTAGTCGAAATAGACCACCGTAAGATAGGCAATGGTGAGATTGGTAAGATAACAAAGAAACTACAAAAGACTTACTTTGAGATAATACGAGGCGACAATCCTAAATACCTTGACTGGTGCACGCCTGTCTATAAAAAATAAACTATTTTTTAGCTGGACTTACCTGCAATGACCTCAACAAATAAAGAACCTGGCAGCTTTCCTCCAGTGCAGTAGTGTAATTATAAGCCTCCTCAAGCAGTTGACCGATAGCAAAGCTGCCATGACCATGAACCATAATAATCCGGTGTTGCTTTAATGCCTGAGCAATTATATTAGCCAGACTCCCAGTTTTTGCCTCCATATGCCAACCCACAACCGGGACCGTGCCCACTACAGAAAGCCCCTCAGCCCCATGGGGTATAATCTCAGTCTCAGTCAGCGAGAGAGCGACAGCATGAGGCGAGTGGGCATGGACAATGGCTAATGCCTGGGTTTCCCGATATATAGCCCGGTGGACGACTAATTCTGTTGAGGCTAATGGCGTTGACCGGCTATTTCTACTTATTCCGGTCTCTATCAAATCGTGTTCCTGCAGACAGTTGAGCATGCTGCCGCGGCGGGAAATAATTATACGCTCTCCCAGCCTGATGCTCAGATTTCCGGTATGGGACGAGATGAGCCCTCGGCTAAAAAGTTCATGACCCACCGTCTGAAACTGAGATAGAATCATAGCTTATTCTTTCGTTGTCAGCATATTGGCAGCAGCTGTAGCGAACTGACTACTAATCTTTAGTTACTACTAATTTACCGCCACTGGCAATGCAAAATCAAATCAAGTTTATAACTACTGTCAACAAAAAATCAAATCAAGCTATCAGGATATTTATCAACTTCCAAAGGAGAGTCGTGCGTTTGTCATTTAAAAAATGAAATAACAGCAGCGATGAGGACCAAAATTAAGGGGATCCAAAAAAGCTTAAGCTGAGCCGCCATCGCATTCACATTTCTAGATAGTGTAAGTAATGCCTCCGTTAATTCTGAGACAGACATTGTTTCTATGGTTCTCAAGTAATCTTTGTCACTAGCCGGAATTCTGCCTTCTCTTTGTTCTGCCATATATTTCCCAGAATATGGCTTACCCACTGGAACATTTAGTCGGTGGAACTCAATGGTAGAAATCGGATCCTTATACTCTATCGTTATCGTGCGGGGTGACAAATTGCAGAGTCCCAACACCAAGTTGCCATCAAAGCCAGGATCAATCTGAAGGCCAGAGAGGAGAATCAACCCTTTTCTTGTATAATAGGAGCGCATGCCAATATGCCCAGCGTAGGAGGGCGATAGTTTTATTTGCTCCAATGTTGTGACTAAACCAAAACCACTCGGCGGAATGCTGATAGAGACTTCTTGGTCTACATGGAGTTCTTTAACCGTGCCAGCACCAACTTTGTTCTTTAGCTTCTCTAGTTCTTCCAAACTAAGTGATTTCGTAATAATAGCCCTTTTTCCTACTCTTACATCATAACTTGCTGGTTGAAGGCATTCTGTCTCGTCAAATGGTTCTATTCTGATTTCTTCTCTTTCTATAGCTTGCTTAATCTCAGTATCGGATAAAAGCGCCATGACATTCCTCCTCTTCTCGTATATCCTTACCTTTACCTGCCGATTCTACTTAATAAGTGACCTGATGAGCAACTACACCAACTGCCTGATGACAGCAATGACCTTCCCCTGAATCTCAACATTATCCGGCTCAGCATATATCGGCTGCATCTGGCTATTTGCCGGCTGGAGTCGGACACGCCCCGACTCGACATAGACTTTCTTCAGCGTAGCCTCCTTTTCCGCCTTCAGCCATACCGCTGCCATTTCCCCATTCTCCACCACATTTACATATTGCATCAGCACAATATCACCATCGTTAATCAGGGCATCCACCATTGACAAGCCCTTCACCTTCAAAGCATAAACTCCTCCCCTGCCCTGGGTAAAGTCTACAGGTACTTCCATGGTCTCCGCAGCAGCAGTAACATCCCAGGTATCAGGAGTAGGCACCGGTATCGGCTCACCAGCCGCTATTTGTCCAATAACAGGAACTTGTACTCGAGGCGATGAAGTGAGCGACATGGTGAGTAACTCTATGCCGCGCGATACCTCCGGATGGCGGCGAATATATCCCTCTTTCTCCAATTTCCTCAGATGGTAATCCACAACCGAGGTCGAACTAATCCCACACCCACCTAGTATATCTCTAATGGTGGGAGGGTAACCCCTGTCCACCAAAAAACGGTGGATGAAATCAATGATACGCTGTTGTTTATCTAACAATACTTTCATCCCGACTTCCCAAGACTAAGGCGAACACCTGTTCTATAAACTCTATAATAAATAATTTTTTTTGTCAACCCCCAAAGAGCTTAGAGATTTTTTACAACCTATCCCCTCGAAGAGTCTTCGACCTGACCTCCTTCCCTTGATAAGGGAAAGGGGGAATGTGGGTGAGGTCAATAAACAATCTCACGAGCTTACATGGAAATTGGTTGGGTCAGCGCAAAGTTATAAGAAGTCGTTCTACGAGTCAGCCTGCGAAACTTTGGGAAAGATGGCAGATAGCCGATTGTTTCAGATTACCGTTGCCTTCTATCAAAAGGAGCTTCGTGGCCAACCGACATGGCTTCCAGTGCCAGCTTATCCATCTCAAGCTGGATTGGTATGGGGTAATCGCCAGTGAAACAAGCCAGACAAAAGATATCCTTAGGCAAAGCAACCGCTTTAATCAGTCCCTCAATGCTCTGAAAGCCTAATGAATCAGCGCCGATAAAATCACGAATTTCAGGCACAGTTTTCTGAGCTGCGATTAGCTCCTGTCGGGTAGCCATATCCACTCCAAAGAAACAAGGATAACGGATAGGCGGTGCGCAGATACGCATATGCACCTCTGTAACTCCCGCTCTTCTCAGCATTTTCACTACACTGGGAGTAGTAGTGCCACGAACGATACTATCATCAACCACTACCAGCCGCTTTCCTTCCAACATCTGAGGCAAGGGGTTAAATTTTAGTTTAACACCAAGGTCTCTAATGCGCTGGTCAGGCTCAATAAAGGTGCGCCCCACGTAGCGGTTCTTAATCAATCCCTCACCCAAAGGAATACCTGACTGGTGAGCGTAGCCAACGCCAGCACTTGTCGCTGAATCAGGCACACCCATAACCAAATCGGCAGACACCGGGTAATCCTGCGCCAACATCGCTCCCATAGCCTGTCGTGCCAGGTAGAGTAGCCGACCGTTAATCACGCTATCCGGGCGAGCAAAGTAAATATACTCAAAGATGCACAGCGCTCTTCTGCCCACCCTCTCTCGATGGCTATCAACGCCATTTTCTGTAACAGATACTATTTCACCGGGTTCAATCTCCCGGATAAAGTGGGCACCAATATGGTCAATGGCGCAACTCTCCGAGGCTATAACCCAGCCATTATCAATACTCCCCAAACATAAGGGACGCACGCCTAAGATTCCACGCACTCCAAACAAAGCATCTTTGGTCAAAATCGTCAAAGAATATGCCCCTTGAAGCCGACGCATAGCATGCTTTATCTTGTCTACCCAGTTCTTCTCCGGGGAGGCAAGGATTAGGTTGGCAATGACCTCGGTATCTGTAGAGGTATGGAAGGTATAGCCTTGCTCACAAAGCTCCTCATAAATGTGCTCAGCATTAATAATATTCCCATTGTGAGCTACAGCAATAGCATCTGAACCCTTGCCCACCATAACAGGTTGAACATTGTATTCCCGACTGGAACCTCTGGTGGAATAACGGTTATGACCGATGGCTATATGGCCGCCAAGATGACTCAGTGATTCCTCACTAAAAACCTGTGATACCAGCCCCATCCTGGCGTAAACATCAAGTTTCTTACCATCGGAGGTGGCAATACCGGCACTTTCCTGGCCGCGGTGCTGAAGAGCAAATAGAGCAAAAAAGGTAAGACGGGCTACGTCTTCATTAGGAGCATAAACACCAAAAACCCCGCAACTTTCGCGCAAATCTACCTGCCTTTTAATTTATCTTAACTAACCCTACACTTTAATTATAGTCCATTTCCTGCGTATAGGTCAATTTCTTGTAGCTCTATCTACTCTGGCACTGAGATTTCAACCAGTCGATAACGATAGCCATTGCCCTATCATCCTGC
>JAUVXN010000086.1 GCA_030603605.1 Dehalococcoidales bacterium
AAAAACTATCCTTACCCTGACCTGGTGAAGGGCTATCAGATTTCTCAGTATGATGCCCCTATCGGGTATGGCGGCTGGCTTACGATTGAGGCAGATGGTGAGAAGAGGCGGGTGGGCATAACCCGCGTTCACCTTGAAGAGGATGTCGCCAAGCTGGTGCACCGCGCTTCTCCGGGGGAAGAGTCTTACAGTCTGGTGGATGTCAACCGCTCCGGGGTGCCGCTAATGGAGGTTGTCGGTGAGCCCGACCTGCGCTCGGCGGAAGAAGCTAGGCAGTACTTGATGAAGCTGCGTGCTGTCCTCCAGTACCTCGGGGTGTCTACCGGGAATATGGAAGAGGGGAGCTTCAGGTGCGATGCCAATATCAGCATCCGACCCGAGGGCAGCTCGGATTCTATGGCCAAGGTCGAGGTTAAAAATATGAATAGCTTCAAGGCAGTTTACCAGGCTATGTATTACGAAGCCAAGCGGCAGAGGAAGGCAGTAGCCGAGGGCGGAAAGCTTGTCCAGGAGACAAGAGGCTGGGTGGAGGAGAAGGGTAAAACCGTTTCTCAACGCAGCAAGGAATACGCTCATGACTACCGCTACTTCCCCGAGCCGGACCTGCCGCCGCTGAGTATCAGCCGGGAGTGGGTGGAGGAAATAAGAGAAAAACTGCCGGAACTGCCTGAAGCTAGGCGCGACAGGTTTATTGCTGAATACGGACTGTCCCTTTATGACGCCAACCTCCTTACCAGCTCCAGGGCCATGGCTGACTACTTTGAAGATAGCACGAAAACTGAGGAGTATAAGAAACTGCCACAGGATAAGGCAGCTAAGGAAGTAAGCAACTGGCTTTTGGGAGAAGCCAGCCGTATAATGAATGCCACCAATACTGATATAATCGAATTCAGAAATAAGGTTAGCCCTGGGCAACTTTCCGAGCTGATTTTATTTGAATCTGATGGCGTGATTAATGCTCCTATAGCCAAAGATGTGCTTGAGAAAATGTATCGTGAGGCAAAGAGTGCAGCCGAAATTATCGAAAGTGAAGGGCTCAGCCAGATAAGCGATACCCGGCAACTTGAAGACACCGTCATTGAAGTGATAAACTCTAACGTTCAAGCTGTAGCCGATTTTAAGGCAGGGAAGGAACCGGCGCTTAAGTTTCTTATCGGACAGGTAATGAAAGCTACTAAGGGCCGTGCCAATCCGACGCTGGTAAATGAAGCGCTGAAGAAAAAGCTTGCTGAAGGCTCAAATCCGTAGGGAAAGGATAACATGCAAACTTACTTAAACATAGCTCAGATAGTGCTATCTATAGCCCTGATACTGATTATCTTGCTTCAGGTTCGTGGCGGTGGACTGGGTGGTATCTTCGGTCAGCCTGACGCCGTATATCGAACTAAGCGGGGCTTGGAAAAAACACTATTCCAACTTACTATCGCCTTGGTAGTTATATTCATCATTCTCGCCTTAATATCGGTTCGACTTGGCTAATAATCAGTTGCCATAGAGATGGATAACAAAATAAAAATAAGAGTAGGCAGCCAGTAAATTGCCCTGTTTTTAGCCTCTGTGCTATTGACAAATACTAATATATTTGTTACTCTGCTTGACAAAAGAGGGAAGGAGGTCTGGAAATGCCACAAGCATACTGCATGAAGTGTAGAAAAAAAGTAGAGATTAGGAATCCTCAATCAATTACACTCAAGAATAAACGCCCGGCAACGCAGGGGACTTGCCCCAATTGCGGCACCAAGGTATTCCGCATCGGTAAGGGATAACTTGGGTCGACACTCCACCCACCTTGTATTCGGGTGTCTTTTTAGTTTGGTGACAGCCTGGGAACACAAAGGGAGCTCAGCCCATTGGGATTCTCTCTGTAGAGTGAGTTGTTACCCAGACCTAATTGAGTAAGTTTTTTGATTTTAATTCTATATTATGTTAAATGAAGGCATTGTCGCTGGCAATGCCTTCTATTTTTTTGCTATAATCAACATCGTGCCTGGCATTACTGCCCTATTACTTATGGCGCGATATCTTTTTCCCATAAGCAAGGTGTAGTTCGGTGAATTTGAAAATATGGTTTCTGGAGACCAGACCCCACTTCTTGATTCTTTCCGTGGTGCTGGCGTTCCTGGGCACCGGTATCGCCTGGCATGATGGTTACTTTCATCTTGGGTATGCTCTGTTAGCTTTCATCGGGTTGCTTCTAGTTCACATTAGCGTCAATACCCTCAATGACTATTTTGACTATAGAAGTGGGATAGACCTGGCGACGAGAAGAACGCCCTTCAGCGGTGGCAGTGGTATTCTACCCGCCGGTCACCTCAAACCGGGACAGGTCTTCTGGCTCGGCATGACCTCTTTCCTGCTGGCTGTACTTATCGGTGTTTACTTTGTGATTGCCAGAGGTTGGCTACTGCTCCCTCTACTGCTGATAGCCGCCGTATGCGTCCTCCTTTATACCCCCCTTATTCTCAGGCTGGCATGGCCGGAGTGGTCCCCCGGACTGGGGCTGGGGGTTTTGCCGGTTCTGGGAGCTTACTTTGTTCAGACCACCGCCTACACCTGGCCTGCGGTTGTGGCAGCTATCCCCTCTGGCATCCTGGTGCATAACCTCCTCCTCCTGAACGAATTCCCCGACACTGAAGCCGATGGGAAAGCTGATAGAAAGACCTTGCCCATCACTATGGGGAAGGCAAAGGCAAGCATGGTCTATTCGGTGCTGACGGTGCTGGTTTATTTGTGGATAATCGGTGGCGTGATAGCCGGACTGATGCCTGTCTTCTCACTGATAGCCTTGCTGACGCTTCCCCTGGCTATAAAGGCTATTCAGGGTGCCCGGAAACATGAAGACATGACCAGGCTGGTGCCGGCTATGGCCAATAATGTTCTGGTTGTCCTCTTAACCCAGTTGCTTCTGGGCATCGGCTATATTCTGGCTACGGTTTTCAAGGAGTCAATCTAGATGTCTCATTCTGACCTGATTTTGCTGCATCCTCCCAGCGTGTATGATTTCCGTCGGGAAACGATTCTTCACGGGCCGGTCAGTGACCTGATTCCCTCCTCCTCCGTCTTTGAGATGTATCCTATCGGTTTCGCCAGTATTGCTGAATATCTGGAGCGCGCCGGCTACCGGGTGCGCATTGTTAACCTGGCGGTGCGTATGCTCAATGACAGCAACTTTGATGCCGGGGCAATGCTCAAGCGCCTGAAGTCGCCGGTCTTTGGTATTGATTTACACTGGCTGGTGCATGCTCACGGTGCTATTGAGGTGGCGAGGTTGGTCAGGAAATACCACCCTGAGGCAAAGATAGTTTTCGGCGGGTTTTCTGCCTCCTATTACTATCAGGAACTACTTGACTACCCTGAGCTAGACTATGTGCTCAGAGGTGATTCCACTGAAGAACCCTTCCGGCAGTTAATGGATTGTATAAGAAACGGGATAGAACCTGAAGCCGTGCCTAATCTGGTTTGGCGGGATAGTCAGGGCAGGATACGGGAAAATCCTTTCTCTCATGTTCCGGCTGACCTCAACGGTGTGATGGAAAACCACTATGCCAACATTGTGCGCTCGGTGATTAGATACCGCGACCTCGCCAGCTATGCGCCTTTTAAGAACTGGACACACTATCCGATTACGGCGGTGTTTACCTGTCGTGGCTGTACTCAGGATTGCGTTATCTGCGGTGGCTCCGCCGCTGCCTTCCGCAACTCTTATCATCGGGACAAGACCGTCTTCCGCTCTCCGGAATCGGTTATTCGAGACATAAAGCAGATTGAGCGCTTTAGCAACGGTCCTATCTTCATCCTGGGAGACCTGCGCCAGCCGGGTGACGACTATGCCGATGAGCTTTTACGCTTGCTCCAGAAGGACAGGGTGAAGAATCAATTTATCCTTGAGCTATTCTATCCGGCATCAAGAGACTTTCTGGAGCGGGTTAGTTTAGCCTGCCCTGGCTTCTGCCTTGAGATGTCTCCCGAATCTCACGACCCTGAGGTGAGAAGAGCCGCCGGCAAGCACTATTCCGGCCAGGCTCTGGAGCAAACGCTGGGCGATGCCCTTGATGTCGGCTGCGGGCGACTGGATGTATTCTTTATGATCGGCATACCGAAGCAAACACCGCAGTCGGTAATGGATACCGTTGATTACTGCGACTTTCTCCTCCACAAGTTCAACGGGGATAAGCGGCTTTCCCTTTTTATAGCGCCGCTGGCACCCTTCCTTGACCCGGGCTCCCTGGCTTTTGAGCAACCGGAGCGCTACGGGTACCGCATCTTGTTTCGGACACTGGAGGAGCACCGCCAGGCGCTACTGGCACCAAGCTGGAAGCACACCCTGAATTACGAGACGGAGTGGATGACGCGCCAGCAGATTGTTGACACTGCCTATGAAGCCATATTGCGCCTCAATGAAGTGAAAGCCAAATACGGGATTATCTCTGAAGAGATGCTTGAGGTGGGGAAAAAGCGCCTTCAAGCCGCCCGGGATATGATACCCCGTATTGATGCTATTCTATCGGGTGATAACTCCGAGGAAAAGCTATCCCGCCTCAAAGCAGAAGTAGATAACATAAATATGTCTCCGGTGAGTGAGAAGACGGAGTTAGCGCTACCCGTCGGGCGGTTTAAGCTAAAGCTATGGCGTTCCCTCTGGTCTTTGGCAACCGGGCGGCGCTAACCTTTAATCTATTTCAATACCACGCCCGTCCCGTAGGCGAGAATCTCGGAGGCGCTCTGCATTACCATTGAAGTGGTAAACCTCATGCTGACAATAGCATTAGCCCCCTGCTTTTCGGCATCCTCAACCATCCTCTGGATAGCCTGTTCTCTGGCTTCAGCCATCATCTTGGTGTATTCGGTTATTTCTCCACCGACCATGCCTCTGAAGCCAGCCATAATGTCCTTGCCCAGATGTCTTGCCCGAATGGTGCTGCCCTTGACCAGGCCCACCGTTTTGGCAATTGTCTTGCCTTCAATCTGCGCTGAGGTGGCAATAATCATTTCTCAACCTCCTTAAAATCCTCAGTTTTAGCTTTAGCCAGTCTGTCCTTAATGACCACCCCAATAAGAACCAGCATCCCCACCCCGATAGCCCCGACAGCTATCCTGATGAGCAACGGGGTATCGCCGTCCATAAAAAAGACTCTAACACTCCAGCCAATCAGGACCAGTGTACCCAGACCAATCAGGATAAATGCTGCTTTTTGCCACATAGTTTACC
>JAUVXN010000023.1 GCA_030603605.1 Dehalococcoidales bacterium
TGAATTGATTTCAGGGATAAACCGTCTTCTGCCCAGTATTGTTTGCACATAACCGGTTTCTCTGGCTTGCTGCTTTGTCGACTCAAGATACTGCTTTACCCCCGGGTATTTTTCAAAGTAGGCAGCGATGAACTGGGCAGCCTCTCCCCGTGATAGCTCAGTTGCCTGCTCCAGTCCGTACTCACTCATCCCGTAAATTACGCCAAAATTAACTGTTTTTGCCAGCCGACGCATATCCGGCGTTACCTGTGAAGCATCCACCCCAAATAGTTGGGCGGCAGTGGCAGCATGAATATCCTCATCTTGGTGAAAGGCGCTTAAAAGCCCCGGGTCTTGGGACAGGTGAGCCAGAGAACGAAGGTCAATCTGTGAATAATCTCCAGCCAGAAGGTAAGAGCCAGACGGAGCAATAAAGGCTTGTCTGATTTGCTTTCCCGCCCTACCGCGAATCGGAATATTTTGCAGATTGGGTTCGCTTGAAGAGAGTCGGCCGGTAGCCGTCCTCGTCTGGTTAAAGCTGGTGTGCACCCTGCCTGTTTCGGGGTTTATAAGACTGGGCAAAGCATCAATATAGGTTGACTTGAGTTTAGTTAACTGACGGTAATCTAAAACAAGCCCGGTTATAGGGTGAATTCCACGAAGCTCCTCCAGGACCGACGCCTCGGTGGAGTATTTGCTCTTCCCTTTACGCGCGGTTGGTAATTTTATTTCCTCAAACAGGACAGAGCTCAGTTGCTGAGGTGAATTTATATTAAACTGGTGGCCAGCATAGCTATATATTTCCGTCTTCAACTCTATTAACTGCTCACCAAGCTGGTGCGACATATCCCTCAATAGTTCCGTATCCAGAGCTACTCCATTTCTTTCCATACGGAGAAGCACCGGCACCAGTGGCATCTCAACTTCGGAGAATAGCTGCCACAGCTCTTGTCGGTGAAGCTCGGCACTTAGTAGTTCGACCAGTTGCCTGGTCATGTCAGCATCAGCACAGGCGTAATCAGCCGCCTTGTTTACCTCTACTTGGGACATAGAAAGCTGCTTGGCACCCGAGCCGATAAGAGCGGTAATAGGCGTCATTTCAATATTCAACTTGCTAAAGGCGAGGGTTTTCAGGCCCAGGAATTTCTCACCCAGCAGGTAAGCGGCGACCATAGTGTCAAAGGTGAGGTTATTGACGGTTACTCCGTATCCCGCCAGCACTGTCATATCATACTTGCCATTGTGGGCAAGCTTGGCTAGGTTGGCATCTTCCAGGGGGGGCTTGAGACGGTCGATGACCTGCTGGAGTGGCAGTTGTTCTACTTGCTCCCAGCCAACATGCCCCACCGGGATGTAATAAGCCTCGCCCTGGGCTGGCGATAAAGATATACCTACCAGTTGAGCGGACATTGCATCTAGGCTTGTCGTCTCCGTGTCAAAGGCAAAGGACTTGACCGTGGACAGGCGGTTTAGGAGCTCATCAAGAGCTGGAGCGGTGCTTATGACATGATAGTCTCCTTGAGGCGGTTTTGGTTTGACCTGAGTGTAGGATAATTCTGGGGCGGCTTCTTTAGCTTCAAGCTCGGGTAGTCTGGGTAGCAGACTGGCGAATTCAAGCTCGCGGAATAGTTCGGTTACCTGATGGCGGTCATACTGGCTGAGGCGGCAGTCAGCAAGATTGAGGCTAACCGGTGTCTGGGTAACGATAGTAGCTAGCATCTTACTCTGGCGAGCCACAGCTTCATTTTCTCGTAATGTGTCATGGAGTTTGGGTGGAGTCACCTCGTCAATATGGGCGTAGATTTGCTCTATAGTGCCAAATTGCTGGATGAGTTTGGCGGCAGTTTTCTGACCTATGCTGGGGACACCTGGGATATTATCCGAGGGGTCGCCTACCAGTCCCTTGAGGTCGACAATATGTTCCGGACCTACACCGTATTTATCGTTTACCGCTGCCTTATCATAGAGCATGGTATCGCTGAAGCTTCGCCCCGGTTTGGGATAAAGCACCTTTACCCGGGGTGAGACCAGTTGCATGGTATCTGCATCACCGGTAACGATGATAGTATCAATGTCTTGCTTGCTGGCCTGGTAACTGAGAGTGCCTAAAATATCATCAGCTTCATAGTCGTCAAGCTCAAAGATGGGGATACGGAAGGCTTCAACCAGTTCTCTTACCCGCCCTATCTGATTGACCAGCTCATCAGGAGTTGGCGGTCGCTGTGCCTTGTATTGGTCAAAGAGTTTATGCCTGAAGGTAGGAGCTTTCTTATCAAAGGCGATGGCATAATGGGTGGGTTTTAGCTCATTCACTACTTTGAGCAGCATCAGGGCAAAGCCATAAACGGCACTTACCACCTCGCCGGTTTTTTTTACTGTCAGTGGTGGCATGGCATGGTAGGCACGATGAATCAGGGCATTCCCATCAAACAGGACCAGCAGGGGCTTTTTCATAGTCTAATTATAGCAGAGTGGGGGAGGGAGGGATAGAAAGATAAACTAACCTTGTTCAGGCTGTTGCTCAGCCTTCTCTGCTTCCTGGTAGCACTGTTGCACATACTTGTAGATTTCTACTACGGTGGCGGTCAATGGGGCGGCTAACAGTAGTCCCCAGAAGCCGGCAATATAGGCGCCTATAACCAGTAAAGCTATCAAAATGGCGGGATGTATACGCAGGTAACCACCCTGAATTCTGGGGACAAGTAAGTAGTTTTCCAGCAGCTGAATTATGAGGAAGAGAATAATCACCCAGATCACTTTTTCCGGTGCCACCGCCAAGGTGACGATGGCGACTACGGCACCGCTAAGCCACGGTCCCAGTGTTGGAATGAGTTCCCCGATACCAGCCAGGATAGCTAGCACGGGAGCAAATGGTATCCTCAATATTAATAATCCAACAAAGGAGAAGTAAGCCACAATCAGCCCAAGCATTAATTGAGCGCGAATGTACTGGCCCAGCACTCTTTCAATAATTGACATAATATTCTTGACATGCTCGCCGATTCCTGGCGAGAGCTCTGAATAAAAACTCCTCTTTAGTCTTTCTGAATCCTTCAGGGTGTAGAAGAGAAAGAGGGGTAGTGCCGCCAGGCCAAGGAATATATTAAAGGTACGTGGCACGAGGGAAACGCTCTTGACTAAGGCGTCTCGTATGGCATTACCTAGAGTCATCCCAGCTTCCAGAAGAGCCTTATCCACGTCGCCTCGTATTTCTGGAGGAAGCTGCTGCCGCAAACCTTCAAGCCATTCCTGTATCTGGTATAAGCCTCTACCAATAAAATAGGGGGCACCTTCCGCTAGAACCAGAGAAGCATCAATGACCACCGTCACGATAAAGTAGGAAAAACCGGTAATGATGCCAAGGAGCACTATAAAGACTACCAGGATAGAAAAGACTCGCTTGAACTGCGGCCAGCTGCCCCGGCGGGGCAGCTTTCTCTCCAGCCAGGAGATAGCCGGCAGCAAAAGATAAGCAAGCACCAGACCGAGAGCAAAGGGGAGTATAGCCATTCTCAGTAAGTACAGAACCCAGAAGACTATAATAATACCTAGCACTAGAGATACTAGGCGCCAATGTTTACGAAGTATATTCGCCATTATGTATAAAGCCCACCTTGCTCACATAATTGGAGTCAAGAAAAGGTCTGCGGGCGAGTCTACCTGCCAAATATGCTGTGAATGCTTGGCAACCTATTATTTTGTTTTTTTCCTGCCGAGTTTTTCTTCTACTCTTTTTTCTGCCTTAGCTGCTGCTTCCTTTGCCTTTTCCGCAACTTCGCTTGCTGTTTCTCTGGCCTTTTCCGCCTTCTCCTGCAATAGTGCTCTTGTTTCCTTCCCCGGTTTAGGCGCGTAGAGAAAGCCAATAGCTACGCCGACAACCGCACCAAGAATGAACCCGGCGGTGAAACTGATGCCTGTATCTTTACAATCAGTCATCTTTCCCTCCTTCTTTTCTTCTGGAAAATCTACTGACAAAGCTAACTGCCTGGGAGATACCTTGAATGAAGGCGGCTAGCTGTGCCAGAGGTCTGGACACTTCCTCTTCCACGGTAGAGGAAATGCTCTCTACGGTTTTGGCGGCAGCCTTCAATGAATTTAGTATAGGTCTGAGCTTACGATAAAGCAAGAAGGCTAACACCCCAATGAAGATGATGACTACAGTTGCCCCCACACTCAAAATAGACACGACCAAGTCACGGAACCATTCAATACTCACTGGTCACTACCTCCATTTCTATAAATTATCCTACTCGCATTGTAACCATCTCTTTAGACTATGTAAAGAGGTATATTATTAAAATTGCTTATTAACCTCAAAAGGGGAGGGGGGCACAGGTCGAAGACTCTTCGAGGGGTGA
This sequence comes from Dehalococcoidales bacterium, assembly GCA_030603605.1. The sequence goes on from JAUVXN010000023.1 coordinate 4,338, forward strand.
GGTCACCAGACAAGTCTAAAAGGGATAAGGTCAATAAATAATTTTAGCTAACCACCTTTTGAATATATTGTTTTCCGTGATATACTGTAGGGCATAAGCGGGAGTTAATTTGAAGGGTAAAGATTTACTTTCAGTATCTGACCTCAGCAGTGAGGATATTCGGTTACTCATAGCCAATGCTATTGATATTAAAGCTGAGGGGTGGGTTTCCTTGCTTAGCGGAAAGGTATTAGCCCTCATGTTTGAAAAGCCCTCGTTAAGGACTCGGGTGAGTTTTGAGATAGCTATGCGCCAGTTAGGCGGTCATGCTATTTATCTGTCTCCGGATGAAGTCGGCTTGGGAAAGCGGGAGTCGATTCCAGATGTAGCCCGGGTGCTTGACCGTTATGTAGATGCTGTTACTGCCCGCACCTTTTCTCACCAAACTCTGGAGATTCTGGCTAACTATTCCAGTGTACCCGTGATAAATGCTCTGTCTGATTTAGAACACCCCTGCCAGGCGCTGGCTGACCTGCTTACCATCTATGAGAAGAAGGGAGAACTTGAGGGGTTGACCTTAGCCTATGTTGGCGACGGTAACAATGTGGCTCATAGCCTTATGCTAGCCGCTTCGCTTACCGGCATGAATTTCAGGATTGCTTCTCCCAGTGGCTACAGGGTTCAGGAGCGAATATTGCGTCTGGCTCAGGACTATGCCATTGGTAGTGGCGCTGAGATATTTTGCATTGAGGAGCCACGCATGGTAGTTACTGAGGCTGATATCGTTTATACTGATGTGTGGACGAGTATGGGGCACGAGGCTGAGGCTGACCAGCGACGTCAAATATTTGCTGGTTACCAGGTGAACAGCGAGCTCCTGTCCTTAGCTAGGGAAGATGCCATATTGATGCACCCCTTGCCGGCTCATCACGGCGAAGAGGTAGCTGAGGGCATATTAGATAGCTCACACTCCGTTGTCTTTGACCAGGCGGAAAACAGGATGCACCTGCAGAAAGCACTACTGGCGGGGATGCTGGGCGGTTTAGAGATACCACTGGCTGAATTTCAATAGGGGGGATGGCATGTATGTGTTAAAGACTCTGGCGAACTGGGGGTGGTGTCCAGCTTTAATAACGGCGCTGGCGGTGATTGGTTATGTCTATGAATGGCCAATTGAAGTTGTAGTCCCGACCCTGATTGTCATCCTGGGCATTGGCTTGGTAGTGGCAGTAATTAGAGCCAGGGAGAAGGAATTAGAGCTTTCATCACTGAAGCTGAGACAACTAGCCGAATATTTTAATCACCGGTTTATGGGTGACTCATCGCTATCTATCTTCGCTATCATAGATAGTCTATTTAGTCTTGATAACCCCAAACTATGGGATTGGGCACGAGCATGTGATGTGTCACGGCGCATTTTCAATAGCTGGTGCAATAGCTTTATCAGCAGAGTGGAGGGTGACATCGGGGTCATAAGGTCTGCTGATTACTTGTACACCTATTTAAATGAACTGTGGTTGATAGTCAGTCGTTACTATGACTTTGTCGAGCAGTTTTACGAGGTGGCGGAAAAGATTGAAATGCCGCGGGAGACCATAGACCAGTATAATAAATTCGTAACGGAATATAACGCCTTTGCTCAAGATTTCAGGGATAGCATTGGTGAACTGAGAAAGGTTGCCCGAACTGGAATTGAGCCCCCAAGTGTGAAACTTGCCGGGGAATTAGTCAAGGTGAAATAATTATCTACCTCACCCCTCGAAGAGTCTTCGACCTGTGTCCCCCTCTCCTTCAAGAGGCTGTTGAGTTGTCATTGCGAGGCACGAGGTGCCGAAGCAATCTCTGAAGGTAATAGTGAGATTGCTTCGCTTCGCTCGCAATGACAGTTTGAGTTGATAAATGTCTCCTTCAAAGGAGAGAGGAGGTAAGATATGAAGTTAGCTATTACACAGATGGTGTTAGGAGCACTTGTAGCACTCTCTTCCTGTTTTATCATAGCAGGTTGGCTAACAACTGAGTTCGCTTCGCCAGTGCTTGAAGGCAGCCAATTACTTGTAAAAGCAGAGCCAGTGCAGGTCATAGCTCAATTTAGTGTCTTTTTAGTACTCGTGCTAGGTCTAGCGGTGCTTGGGTGCGGTATAGCTCAATACAGAAAAAGGAGGTAAGATATGAAGTTAGCTATTGCACAGATTGTCTTGGGGGCACTTATCTTGGTTGACTGTCTTTCCTTTCGTTTTCTAGCTTCTCCTGCATTACTTTTTGTTATTCCTGTGCTGGGTCTAGCAGTGCTTGGCTGTGGTATAGCCCAATTTCTAAAAGTAAAGGGATTAAAAGGGGCGAAGCCCCTTTAAGAAAATACCTTCCCTCTCCCCTTATGAAGGGGAGAGGGATAACGGGTGAGGGGTTGGAGGTCGAAGTGAGCAAGCCGATAGTGGCTATTGTTGGTCGGCAGAATGTAGGTAAATCCACTCTTCTCAATCGGTTGACGGGTAAGCCGCTGGCTATTGTTGAGAACTTACCGGGAACAACTCGCGACCGTATATTTGCCGATGTCTCCTGGCAGGGGGTTGAATTTATCATGGTTGATACCGGTGGTCTGGAGTTGGGGCTAAATTCCACAATTGCTAAAGGGGTTAAAGAGCAGGTGGAGGTGGCTGTCACCGAGGCTGATGTTATTGTTTTCTTGGTGGATGTCACAAGCGGAAAGACAACCTCGGACCTGGAGGTGGTTGATATACTTCGTCAGGTGAGCAACCCCATACTATTAGTGGCTAATAAAGCAGATAACGCCAGACTTGAAACTGAGGCAATAGAATTCTATGAGTTAGGACTGGGTGAACCATTGGCGGTTAGTGCCTACCACGGCCGGGGCACTGCTGAACTACTGGATAAAATTGTCTCTCTGTTACCAGCCCCTTCACCGGTTGAGGCTGAATCAGAGGTTGTGAAGGTAGCCATTGTCGGTAGACCTAATGTGGGTAAGTCAATGCTGCTAAACGCTCTGGTGGGTGAGAAGAGAGCTATCGTTGATGATATTCCCGGGACTACCCGTGATGCCGTAGATACTTTGGTTGACTTTGATGGGCAGAGTGTGCTACTTATTGATACTGCTGGTATCCGGCGGCGGGGACGGGTAGGGATGGGGGTAGAACGCTATAGCGTTATCCGTGCCCTGAGGGCTATTGACCGGGCGGATATAGTCTTGCTTGTTCTTGACGCCGGGGAGATGGTAACGGCTCAGGATATGCATGTTGCCGGCTATATTCAGCAAGCAACCAGGGGAATTGTGTTGGTAGTCAACAAGTGGGACCTGGTTACGGATAAGAACATCACCGAATGGAATAGGTACGTCAGGAGTCAACTCAAGTTTATGGCTTACGCATCGGTGCTATATATCTCAGCCAAATTTGGGCAGGGTGTGGATAAGATTATCCCCCAGGTCTGCCAGGTATATCGGGAGAGGCTCAAGAGGTTATCCACTGCTGAAGTAAATGAGGTAATTCAAAAGGCGGTAGCCGCTCACAATCTACCCCGAAGCGGTAGCAAACAGCTAAAGGTTCTATATGTTACTCAGACAGAAGTAAATCCACCGACCTTTGTCTTTTTTGTCAACGATGCTAAACTAATACATTTCTCCTATCGCCGCTACCTGGAGAATAAGCTGCGTCAGTCATTCGGCTTCGCTGGTACACCATTTCGTTTGGTCTTTAAAACTAGGGGGCAGCCGTGATAATTGCCAAGTTTGTTGGTGTGGCGCTAATGGGCTACCTTTTGGGCTCTATCCCCTTTGGTGTAATAATAGGTAAGCGAAGCGCCAAGGTAGATGTCAGGCAGTATGGCAGTGGCAGGATGGGGGCAACTAACGTGTTGCGGGTAGCCGGCAAGAAAGCCGCAGCTCTGGTAACCATTCTTGACTTGTCGAAGGGAATACTGGCGGTAGTATTTGCCGGGTTAATATTTAGTGGGGACTATCTAATGGTAAGTGCCCAGGTCGTAGCTGCTCTAGCCGCTGTAGCTGGACATAATTGGCCGGTTTTCCTTAAATTTAAAGGGGGGAGAGGTGTTGCCACCTTTTTCGGCGGGCTATTTTTCTTGTGCCCATGGGCAGCATTGTTTGGTGGTGTGGTTTTAATCATCGGGGTTGGCTTAACCAGGTACGTAGCACTGGGCTCTATTGCTGGGGTACTAGGCACCTGTGCCATATTGGTGCCTCTTACCATTATCAAAGGATTCCCCATTGAATATCTGGTTTACACCCTGATAGGTGCGACATTCATTATTGTTATGCACCGGGATAATATTGCTAGGCTATTATCGGGCACAGAGCGTAAGTTTGGTGAGAAGGTTAAGCTGAGGGATTCGCCTCCGTCGGCTGATTCATAAACCAAAATTTTCAGAAGCCCCGTAGGGAGAAGATATGCTCAAGATTGCCATCATTGGCACCACCAGCTGGGGGACAACTCTAGGTATAGTCATAGCCCAGAAAGGGATAGAGGTCAGGCTGTGGGCACGGACGAAGCAAGAAGCTACCGAATTGAAAAGTAACGGGCCTGATTCCAATTTCTTTTCTGGTATTACTTTTCCTCCCCAGCTACTCATTACCAACCAGTTAAGTGAAGCCTTAGCCGATGTAAAGGCAGTAATCATGGCAGTGCCCTCACAGGCGATGCGGCAGAATATAAAGCTGATTGCGAGCTACCTTACTAAGTCAATGATGGTGGTGAGTGCTGCTAAGGGTTTGGAGATTGGTAGCGGTAAACGCATGTCGCAGGTAATCGCTGAGGAGATAAACCCTCGTTTTCACTCTAACATTTGTGTGCTTTCTGGCCCTAATCTCGCTCGGGAGGTTCTACACGGCCTGCCAGCGGCTACAGTAGTAGCTGCCGAGACTAACGCTGTAGCCAGAAAGGTCCAGAGACTGGTAACCACCCCCAAACTTTGTGTGTTTACCAATACTGATATTGTCGGGGTAGAACTGGGGGGAGCATTAAAGAATATCATTGCTCTGGGTGCGGGCATAGCTGATGGGCTGGGCTACGGCGACAATGCCAAGGCAGCTTTTATGACACGAGGTCTGACTGAGATAACTGCTCTTGGAGTTGCTTTAGGGGCAAATCCTCTTACTTTTTCCGGCTTGGCTGGCTTGGGTGATTTAGTAGCTACCTGTTCCAGTTCATTAAGCCGTAATCACTACGTAGGTGTAGAGTTAACCAAAGGGCGCTCATTAACGGAGATACTCAACTCAATGACTAACGTAGCCGAGGGAGTGAGCACTGCCCTCGTCGCCTGGAATCTAGCCCGGAAACTTGGGCTGGAAATGCCTATTACCGAGAAGGTTTACCAGATACTGTATGAGAATGCTGACCCTCGCCAGGCGGCGGTGGAGATGATGGGGGGTAACGCTAGACATGAGTTAGTCGGACGTAGGTGGAAGTTGTTCTCTTTCTTTAGACGGCGTAGGCACTCTTCGACTGACTAACTATCCCTTTCATTTCTCTGGCGGTAGTATCTTTAGCCTCAAGAATCAGGATTTTTCGTTACCCCTTTAGCTGGGTCCAGGGTATTGGCCAACTCCTGGAATAACTGGCGCTGTTGTTTGGTTAGTGAATCGGGGGTGACCACAAATAATCTAACTAGCTGGTCGCCACGACCACCTCTACGGAGGTGGGGAATACCCTTATCTTTAAGCCGAAAGACTTTGCCTGTCTGGCTGCCGGACGGGATATTGAGCCTGGTTTTACCATGGAGGGTAGGCACTTCTACTTCGGCACCGAGAGCAGCTTGAGCAAAGTTGATTGGTAGCTCGTAGAGGATGTTGTCACCATCTCGGTCAAAAAGCTCATGTTTTGCTACTGATAGGGTAACATAGAGATAACCTGAGGAACCGCCTCTCACTCCAGCTTCACCCTCACCACTGAGGCGTATTTGAGAGCCATTTTCAACTCCAGGTGGTATCCCGACCGGGATGTGGCGCTGATGCCTCTCCCTACCTGCACCTCGGCACTGTGGACAAGGCTCAGCAATAACCTTACCCTCACCCTGGCACTGGTTGCAGATAGTGGTATTGATGAAGCGACCAAATAGGCTTCGCTGGACTCTACGTACCTGCCCGGTACCATTACAGTTGGGGCATTGGCTGGGTTGGCTACCCGGTTTAGCACCAATACCGTGGCATAGGGAACATATTTCGGTACGCTTTATATTTATTTCTTTTTCGCAGCCGAAGGCAGCCTCTTCAAGGGTGATGGTAATCTCACAGTGCAGGTCGGCGCCACGCTGAGGTGCATGACGGCTGGCGTGAGTCATGCCACCAAAGAAGGCGTCGAAAATATCACCAAAGCCACCAAAGTCAAATCCCTCAAAGCCTCGCGCAAAGAACCCCTCGGTACCCGCATGTCCATAGTGGTCATAGGCAGCGCGTTTGTTGGCATCAGAGAGCACTTCGTAGGCTTCGTTTACTTCCTTAAACTTTCCCTCAGCCCCATCGTCACGGTTGCGGTCAGGGTGGTATTTAAAGGCCAGCTTGCGAAAAGCCTTCTTTATTTCTTCATCGGTGGCGGTTCTGGACACCCCCAGAACCTCATAGTAATCACGCTTTATTGCCATATTATTTACTTTTTCTCTTGGAATACATTCTTGAAAACGGAAAGCCATGAAATCCTACGTTGAGGATAGCTAGTGCAAGAAGCATTCCAGAAGGTATTGCACTAATTTATATGGTACTAACCAAGCTGATAATTGTCAAGGAGAACGTGGTTTCGGTTCTGCTGGTAAGGGAAAGAAACTAAGAAAATGTAATCAAAAATACGACAAAATGCTGTTGACTATAGTAGAACATATGTGCTACTCTTTCATTGTATTTTTAAGAGGCGGGCCATGGTGCCAGAGTTTAGTGATACGAATTGGGAAGCAGAAACTTTTGATGAGGAGAACATCTCTGAGAGCGAGCCGGATTTACCGCCGGAGTATTGTCACTACCGAGATGAGGGCTGTGATCTGGCTGATTCCTGTCTTGATTGTCCGTTTCCGCAGTGTATTTATGAGCAGCCCCGGGGCAGGCAGAGCTGGTTGAAGAAGCAACGAGACAGAGAGATGGTCAGGCTGTTCAATAATGAGGGCAAGGAAGTGAAAGAACTGGCATTGTTGTTCGGTGTTAGCCAGAGAACGGTGCAAAGAGCATTAGGAAATACTTCGAATAAAGGAGACTTACTTAGGAATGAATGAAACTATCCCTATGCAGTTGGCTCGTCTGGACATGGATAGAGTTAAGGGCTATAAAGAGCTTCTTGATTTCTACTACGGTCGGCAGTGGGAAGGCAGGGAAAGGCACGGGGAAAGGCGCTTGATTTTTAACTACGCCAGAGTCTTTATAGACAAGATTACCTCATATCTAATGTCTGGCATTAACTTTGCGGTTGATGCTGTTGAAGACTCAGATGAGGCTGGGACCAGAGCCCAGAAAGCAGAGGCGGCCTTATACTGGGTTTATGAGGATAATAACTTGGAGCAGCTAGACCTTGAGACTGAGATTGATTGCGCCATACTGGGTGATGCTTGCTATAAAGTTATCTGGGATACCACCGAGAAGAAAGTCAGGGTAACCGCTCCCGATGTCCAGGGTATCTATGCTTGGTGGCTGGGGGATGATACCTCTCGAATGTGGAGGGTAGCTTCCAAATATAGTCTATCTGCCGAGGAAACTGAGCTTCTCTATCAGGCGAAGCCTAAGGGCAAGACAGCAACCATTGTTGAGCTGTGGACAGCTCGGGACTTTGAGCTCTATCTGGATAATGCCCTGGTGGAGAAGAAGCCTAATCCCTATGGCTTTATCCCCTTTATCATCTATTCCAACCTGCGTGAGCCCAAGAAGTTCTGGGGAATATCTGATTTACCCCAGATTATGGAGTCGCAAAGAGAATTAAATCGAGCTATGAGCCAGCTATCCCGCATATTGGAATTATCCGGTAATCCCATTGCCGTACTTGAGAATGTGGAGGAATCCGAGAATATAGCCATCAGGCCGGGGGCAGTGTGGAATATACCCGAGGACGCCAGAGCCTATCTGCTTGACCTGTTACAGGGCGGTGGTATAAGCCTCCATATCAACTATATTGATTTGCTGTACAGGACCCTGCACGATATCTCAGAATCGCCTCGGTCTGCCTTTGGCGGAACCGAAAGGGATATATCTGGGGTAGCCCTGGAACTTGAGCTTAACCCGTTACTACAGAAAGTCAGAAGAAAGAGAATTATCAGGTCAGTCGTCTATAAGCGTAGAAATGAAATGATTCTTAAACTCCTGGAGAAGTACCGGGGTGAGGACTTTGGGGATAACCACTTGCGGGTAGTCTGGGGGCCGGTGCTGCCTCAGGACGTGGCCAGGCAGGTAAATAATGAGCAGACTTTAGTCCAGACCGGTATCCACTCCCGGAGAACAGCGATGGATGAGATTGGCATCAGGGACCCCGAGTGCGAGTTCAAAAGATGGCTTGAAGAGAGGGAAACTATCCTCAGAATGAATAAAGAGCTTAACGCTAAGTCCACCAGGAGCGGAGCGAGAGAGAGGGCTTTATTGTCTCAGGCGGAAGGCGTTGAGGAATAATCAGCGGGAGGAATTAATGTGGCTGATAAAGAACAGGAACTGATAGACGAGCTTGAAACTGCCAGAGACGAACTGGAAAGACTGAAGCAGGAGAAGGAAGCCCTTACCAGGGAGCTTGAGTCTGGAAATGCTACCATTACCGAGCTTGAGCAGGGGGTGGCTAGCAAAGATAGTGAGATTGTCATCCTGAAGCAGGCAGTGGCTGAGTCAGACAGGAAACTGGCTGAACTCAATGAGTCCTTAGCTCAGGCGGTGGCTGGTTATCGGGCTATGGTAGCGGAGGCAAATCCGGAAGTGCTGGATGAACTGCTCACCGGGGACACTATTGATACCATAAATGAATCCCTGGAAAATGCCCGAACCCTTATCGATAGGGTCAAACAGGGAATTGAGGCGGAAGTCTCCAAAACAAAAATACCTGTTGGTGCTCCCCAGAGGACGCCGCTTGATCTGTCAGTTCTATCTCCACGGGAGAAAATTCAATATGCAATAGGAGGTAAAAGATAAATGGCGTTAACATTGGCTGAAGCAGCTAAGCTTTCAAATGATATTCTACTTCAAGGGGTGGTGGAGACCATCGTTAAGGACTCGCCCATCTTGCAGAAACTCCCTTTCGTCGAGATTGTGGGTAATGGTCTGACCTATAACCAGCAATAACATTACTCTGCCTAATAGCGCCTTTAATTTCTATCTTGTCGGGGTAAACGTAGGCATAAAGCCCGAATTTGCGCAAGTAGTTCGCAACACCATCTGTGGGGCTGAACTTCCAGCCGTAAGAGCCCTTAACTCCTGTGTCTATTCTGGTAGTAGCTTCATAAAAATAATCCGTCAAGGCGTATCTACTAACCCATTCCGGCAACTTACTGAAATCGTCAGTCCCAAATGTTTTAGTGATCTTTGCCCGGTAGTCTTGTGCTTTATCGGTTAGCTTTTCATACCATCGCATAGCTAGGTCGTTATCTTTTAGTTGCCGCAAAAGCAAGGGGTCAGCCTCAGTGGTCTGCTGCTCGTATTCTCTAACCCGCCTGCGTAAGCCAGCTATTCTGGCTTTATAATCCTCGGCCGATAACCGCCCCATTTCAAACATAGTGTCCGCTCGCTTCATTGCCTCTTGTGTGCGGCTGATGTTTGATTGTATGGGCCGTAATCTGCGTTCTAGGGCATCCTTTTCCTTCCGCAGGTTATTAAGCGTGTCCTCTATGTATTCTGTAAGGGATTCGGGATTGCTGAAAATGGCGGCTACCTGCCCTATTATCGCATCGGTTATGCCCGTTGCCTCATAGCGTGGCAATGTGCAGCGTGGGCTTCCGTCCAGGTGCGTTACCTTCAGCCTGCCCGGGCACTCCCACACCTGCTTTGTGCTGTGGTTGTAGCCGATGCGCAATGTCTTACCACAAAGCCCGCAGCGGAGCAGGCCCGTAAATGGGTCGTGGCCTTCAACTTCCCTGAAATGGCGATTGCTAGCCAGCTGGCGCTGCGCTGTATCCCAAAGGTGTACCTCAACTATCGCCGGACACTTAAACGGCCACTGACCGTTAGGACCACCTTTATAGGCAGGGTGTGTAAGGACATGCCGGATTGCTGATTGTGTCCAGGTGTCATGCTGGCGGCGACCAGCGCGTGGGGTAATCACTTGCTGATGGTTACATAGTTCGGCAGTACGTACTATGC
>JAUVXN010000090.1 GCA_030603605.1 Dehalococcoidales bacterium
TACCCCATGGGCAAAAGGGAGCTAACGGTGCTCAGTGGAATAAACCTTCGTATTGAAAAGGGTGAACTGGTGGCGATTATGGGACCTTCCGGCTCGGGCAAATCAACCATGCTTAACCTTATCGGTTGCCTGGATAAACCGACCTCAGGCAGTTACTATCTGGATGATAGAGAGGTAAGCCACCTCAGCAGTGGTGAGCTAGCCGCGGTCAGGAGCCGTAAGATAGGCTTTGTATTTCAGACTTTCAATCTACTGCCCCGGCTCTCGGCACTGGCCAATGTAGAGCTTGGCATGAGATACGCCGGCGGTGTTGACCGTAATCGAGCTATGGAGGCACTGGACAGGGTTGGCCTCTCCGACCGGGCTAGCCATCGTCCCACCGAGCTCTCTGGGGGAGAGATGCAAAGGGTCGCCATCGCCCGGGCCATAGTAAAAACCCCACCCCTGATTCTGGCGGACGAACCCACCGGCAACCTGGACAGCCATTCCGGCGCGGGGATAATCTCCATACTCACCTCTTTACACGCCGAACAGGGCATTACCCTGGTGGTGATAACCCATGATGCTGACATTGCTCATAACTGCCAGCGAATCATACAGCTTAAGGATGGGCAGGTAGTTTCGGAGGAAGCGGTATGAAAAAATGGTTTGAGCCTTTGGCTACTGCCTGGGTTGGAGTGGTCACCCACAAGCTTCGCAGTTTCTTAACCATCCTGGGAATCGTTATCGGCGTCGCCGCTGTGATTACCCTGATGTCTATCGGCAGAGGTGCCGAGGCGCAGATTATCTCCAGAATTGAAAGCATGGGGTCCGACCTTATTACTATCAGTCCCGGGTCGTTTACCTTTGGCGGCGTCAGAAGTGCCGGCGGTGCTGCCACGCTAACCATGGAAGATGCGGAAGCAATATCAGAACAGGTTCCCCATATAAGTTCCGTAGCCCCTTATTACTCAAGTAGCCTCCAGGTAGTTGTCGGGGGTGAGAATGTTAATTCCCAGGTTACCGGGGCGACTCCGGAGTACCTGTCGGTAAATAATATGAATGTTGCCAGCGGCGCTTTCTTCTCCGAGTATGATTATCAGCGTGGTGCCAAGGTAGCTGTCCTCGGCTCCAATGTTAAGGAGACCCTCTTTGGAGATGCCAGCGCTATAGGACAGCAGATGCGGATGGGCAGCATTATTGTGCGCGTTATCGGCGTGTTGGAGAGCAAGGAGGGTATGATGGGCTCACCTGATGATGTTATCCTGATTCCGTTAACCGCCATGCAGCAAACGGTTGCCCAGCCGCGGACCGCTCAGGGAGAGCGCGTGGTATCATCTATAGCGCTGACGGTAAGTGATGAGGAGCGGGCAGATTCCGTCGTTGCCGAAATTACCAGCCTCCTCCGTACCCGCCACCAGCTTGGTCCCGCTGAGGATGATGACTTTCGCATCATGTCAATGGAGGAGATAGCCAGTACCGTGTCTGAAGCGATAGGCACCATGACGCTTCTTCTGGGGGCTATTGCTGCCATTTCACTGCTGGTAGGAGGTATTGGCGTGATGAACATCATGCTAGTGTCAGTACTGGAGAGAACCAGGGAGATAGGCATCCGCAAGGCACTGGGAGCCAGAGAGCGAGATATATGGATTCAATTCCTCATGGAGGCAGCCTTCCTGACGTTTGCTGGTGGTATCATTGGCGTTATCTTGGGCTGGGTAGTCTCATACATCATCACTAGCATGGGAGTAATAACAACCGTTGTTAGTGCTGATATAGTCATCCTTGCCGTATCAGTATCGGTTGGCATAGGTCTATTCTTCGGGTTCTATCCCGCCTGGAACGCTTCCCGACTCAACCCTATTGAAGCACTCAGGTTTGAATAAGGGGTTAAGACCATACTCCGACACGTAAAATGTCTCTTGAGGAGCACTACACCTTTAGATGTATTCTCTGGGATTGCACACTTCGTCATTTTGTTATTTTATGAATGTCTGTTCCTGCGCTATAGGCTAACACGTACTAAAACCACCAGCTCTTAACCCTCTAAGTTTTTACATGGGGTGTATAATGGGTGTAAAGACAGCAGTAACGTTCGCCGGGCAAACTATCCATAGCCTGAGTGAAAGCTTGGGCAACCTTCGCATCGCAGCAGGTGAGGGTTACAGGGAGCAAATAACCATAAACACTAAAAATGAATAAACGATGAAAGGAAGTCACATGGTAGCGAGGACAATCCTGACGTTTTGCCAGCATTGCCATATGAAGTGCCGGGTATTTTGTCGAGTTAAGGACGGAAAGGTTACCCATGTTGTCAATGCAATGGGACTTGAAGGGGCAAAGGGCGTAGCCTCTCCAGAACTCGTATACCACCCCGATCGAGTCATATATCCGTTAAAGAGAGTTGAAGAGCGTGGTGAAGGCAGGTGGGAACGCATCTCCTGGGATGAAGCCCTGGATATTATGGCTAAGAGGTTCAGTGGAATCAAAGAGAAATATGGTGGCGGGGCTATCGCCACCATTTGGGGTTGCGGACACAAGGTAGTGGCTTCTGCAGCTACTTTTATGTTCAGCCAAGTTGTGGGCACTCCAAATGTCATGAACATCAACCAACAATGTGACCTTCCCCTTGATATCGCTCAGCAGACGACATTCGGGGAGAATATTCTGTCGGACCAAACGCCTCACCTCAGGTACGCCAAGTGCATACTGATATGGGGTGCTAGCACCAGACACAACCGCACTCCTATGGACAAGGACACTAATTTTGCCCAGTCCAGAGGGGCAAAGGTTATAAGGGTAGACCCCAGACCCCCAGAGACAGTAGACATTGAAAGTCTTGGTGTTCCTGTTTACGACATATGGCTAAGGCTGAGGCCAGGAACTGACGCCGCCCTGGCACTCGGTATGATAAATATCATCATAAATGAGAGGCTGTATAACAAAGAATTCGTTGATAAATGGTGCATTGGCTTTGAGGAATTGAAGAAGCATGTCCAGGACTATCCCGTAGATAAGGTATCTGAGATTACTTGGCTTCCCAAAGAGAAGATCATTGAAGCTGCCAGACTATTCGCCACCAGCAAGCCATCCTGCGTATTTGCCCGCCTGGGGGTGGGTTCCCAGCAGGTTAATGCTTCCCAGAGCGCGAGAGCTGTTTGCATCTTGGCTGCAATAGCTGGGGATATTGATGTTCGCGGCGGCAACCTCCTAGGTCATGGTGAAGTGGGCGATTACGTTCGCTCTTTCCGGCCTACATTACCACCAGAAGTAGAGGAAGAAAGATTAGGAGCGAAAGAGTATCCGCTCTTTGCCGGGTCAAAAGAAACCGTGAAGGATTTCAATCCCCCGGGCTATGCCCACAATCAGCTATGCATACAGGCGATGCTCAATGGAGACATTAAAGCCTTTTATATACCGGGCTGCAATATAGTGCTGAGCGAAGGAGATAGCCGGGGAACCGTAGCTGCCCTAAAGAATCTTGATTTCTTGGTAGTAGTTGACCTGTTTATGACGCCAACAGCTGAACTAGCCGATCTGGTTTTGCCAGCGGCTCACTGGTTGGAAACTGAAGTTCCTATGCGTGCCTTTCAGAATATGGGGCCAAGGCATATGAACTACATCCTGGCATCGCGAAGAGTAATCAAGCCAGTTGGGGAATGCTGGGATGATAGAAAGATTGTGATAGAGCTAGGGAAAAGAATGGGGGCAGAGCTCCCATGGCAGAATGTTGAGGAGCACAATGACTGGCTAGTGGAAAAGTTCGGTATAAAGTTCGAGGATATTCGCAGCAAGCCCAGCCAGACGATTTCCTGGCCTTTAGAGTATAAAAGATTTGAGAAAAACGAATTTAGGACCCCATCGGGTAAAATCGAACTCTACTCAAGCATATTGAAAAACCACGGGTATGACCCGCTCCCCTCTCACAGAGAGCCACCTCAAAGTCCAGTCAGCACACCGGAACTCTATAAGGACTACCCGCTAATTTTAATTAACCGCCGGGACATAGTCTATACCCATAGTGAATTCCGACAGCTCCCTTCACTACGCAAAAGATTCCCTGAGCCCCTGCTAGAAATTAATCCGGAAACGGCGGCAGAACTGAGGATAAGGGAAGGCGATGAGATATATATTGAAAGGCCTGGATTTGAGGAAAGGGTTTACATGAAGGCTGACTTTTCCCCTGATATGCACCCCAGGGTAGTTAGCTGCCTTAGTCACTGGTGGTTTCCTGAGAAACCAGGGCCAGAGCATGGCTGTTTTGAATCTAACATTAATACTATACAGTCAACTGACCCGCCCTATGACCCAATAAGTATGAACTACCAGATGAGAGCAGTCTTATGCCGGGTAGGGAAGTCAACTTCAAGAGCCACGAAATAAAATACACTCGTTGGTTTTGTATAAACTCTTTAACTTTTTAGAAATGGCTAAAGTAAAGGTAATTGTAGATCAAGACAAATGTGACGGGTTGCGAAGAATGCGTACTTTCGTGCCCAGGGGAGGCTTTAGAGATGATAGATGGCAAAGCTGTTGTGGTGCGAGTTGAGGATTGCCAAGTATGTAAAACATGCGAGGAAATATGCCCGAAAAAAGCGATAAAGGTCGTGGAGCTGGAAAAGTAACTATGGCATCCTTTTAGTAAGTGTGAGAGGAGTCTTGCGGATATAGCCACAGACGAAGGGGGTGGGGCCTACCATGCTGGTACAAACGGAGTGATGCCTATATGGCTAGTACAGCAGCCTGCTTCGACTGTGCCTTCTACTTGTATCGGATGTAATGATGAGCGAAAATTTAGGCTCTGCAAAACTAACAAAATACAAGCCAGATTGTTAAATAAAGAAACCCCTGGGCGTGCGAATGGAGTTATGACCCTAAAGGGGATTAGCCGGAAACAACTTTACATAATCTAAGCGACCCCGGGGGGATTCGAACCCCCGATCTCCACCGTGACAGGGTGGC
>JAUVXN010000080.1 GCA_030603605.1 Dehalococcoidales bacterium
TGCTTCCATGTAGTTTGCCCCGATACTGGTTGCTGCTCTTACTATTTGATTGATAAGGGGACTATTAATAGAATCTTGATGGAAAGTCTTTACAAGTTCAATAATTGCTTCACCGAATTGGGCAGTTCGTTCTTCAAGGTCATACTTCTTTTTGGCATTTGGGTTTTGAGCTTTATTTGACATTTGAGCTTTGTCATTTGTCATTATTTAGAGATGGCGCCTCGCATCAGCTAAGCTACAGCCCTAGATAGGCTGTCTTTACCTGTTCGTCTTGTAGAAGGTCTTTACCTTTCCCCTCCAGGATAATCTGCCCGTTTTCCAGCACATAGGCCCGGTCGGCTACTTCAAGAGTATTTCGAACATTTTGCTCAACCAGCAATATGGTAATTCCCTGCTCACGCAGGCTCTTTATGACCTCGAGGACTTCTGAGAATAATTTCGGTGCCAGACCATACGACGGCTCATCAAACATGCACAGTTTAGGATTGGACATCAAGCCCCGACCTATGGCTACCATTTGCCCTTCACCGCCGCTTAATTTACTGGCTGATTGCTTTCGTCTTTCTTTTAGCACCGGGAAAATTTGATAAACTTGCTCAAACGTTTCTTTCCTCCGCCTCCAGGCTTCCGAAGTATATGCACCCATCTCCAGGTTTTCCCGCACTGTCATGTCAGTAAAAAGCTTTCTGCCCTCGGGGATCTGACAAATACCCAGTTTCATAACCTTATGAGGTGCCAGCCTGTCTATTCTCTTACCGAGAAATTCCACACTACCTGAAGCTGGACGTAGCAGGCCGGATATGGTATTAAGCAGTGTCGTTTTACCGGCGCCATTAGTGCCCACCAGAGCCACTATCTCTCCTTCATTGACTTTCAAAGAAACGTCCCGCAGGGCTTGAGACTTGCCATAGAAAACATCCAGATTGCTAACTTCCAGCATGAGTCTCCTCTCCAAGGTATATCTCGATAACTGTCTTATTGGCGGTAATCTCCTGTGGTGTTCCTTCAGCAATCTTTTCACCATTATGGAGCACCATAATCCGCTCACAAATGCCCATGATTGCCTTCATGACATGCTCGACCATAAAAACGGTAATCCCTTTATCCCGGATCCTGGTTACCAGCTCCATAGACTCGCTTACCTCTGTGGGGGTCAGACCGGCCATAAGTTCATCAAGCAACAACAGGTCCGGCTTCGTGGCTAGCGCTCTAGCTAGTTCAACTCGCTTCTGGTTGACCAGGGTTAAGTCTTTAACCGGGGTCGCACTCATTGCCGACAGCCTCACAAACTCTAATGCCTGGGTAACTTCTCTGGCGGCATCTGCTCCTGATACACGGTTTGGGCTGCCGAAAAACGCCCCCACTAACACATTTTGAAAAACCGGCATATTGGCGAAAACTCTGGTCTCCTGGAATGTCCTCGATACCCCCATTTTACATATTTTATGGGGCTTTAAGCCGTTGAGCTTCCGGCCTTTAAATCTTATTTCCCCTGAGCTTATAGGCAGAGCTGCCGATATTAAGTTAAACAGCGTTGTCTTGCCTGCTCCATTGGGACCAATCAGGCCCACGATTTCGCCCTGGTCAACATGGAAGTCAACATTAGACACCGCCGCTAACCCCCCAAAATACTTAGTTACGCCTTGGCCTTCAAGTATTGGCATGTTGCTCCGCTTGGTCTCCTTTCCGTAATCTTGATACCACTCTCCTCAATATATTTTGCAGCTTAGGTATCAGTCCCACCACCCCACCGGGCAGGAATAGGACAACCGCTATTAATATAATACCAAAACCGAGCATAAAATAACCGGACCATTGAAGCCTGAGCGTTCGTTCTAAATAGGCAAAAAGAACTCCACCTATTACCGGACCGTAAAGCGTTCCCATGCCGCCAAAGACAGCCATCAGGATCGGCATGAAAGAATAGAGCACATTAAAGGCGATACCCGGGTCGACATATATCAATCTAGGTGCTAGGGCTGCCCCGGCTGCCCCCATGAAAAAGGCGCTGATGGCAAAGCCCAGGACTTTCACCATAGTGGTATTGACGCCCATGTGAGCTGCGGCTGCCTCGTTCCCACCGATGCTTTCCAGGGCTAAGCCCAATCTGGAGCGCTTGATAAAATAGGCAGTGAGCAACGTCGCCACGAGGACGCCGAGCATAATGTAATAGGTAGTTTGGTTACTTGCCCAGGAAACATATTGACCACGTGAGCCCATTATATGGAGCTCCCAATACTGGACAATCTCCCTCAAGAGGAGAACGAGTCCGAAGGTGAAGATAGTAAAATATATGCCCTTCAGCCTCAGGGTTATCATGCCAACGATAAAAGCAATTACGAAGCTAGCGAGACCTCCGGCAATGACAGCAACAGGCAAAGGCACTAATTGTCGCCATTGTGAACACAGGAGAGCGAACGTATATACGCCGACGCCAAAAAACGCCGCCGGTGCCAGTGACATGTAGCCGGTTGGGCCGGAGAACATAGCCCAGCTGACCGCAAGGATGGTGAACATGAAGATGGTGCCCAATAGGAGGGTATAATAAGTCGGCAAACCATAGAGGGGGAAGGTAGCTAAAATGCCTAAGATTAAAAGGAGTAACCCTCCTGCCACTAACTTTCTGGGTGTAAATAATTTGGTAGTAGCCATTTCTTTACTTCTTCCCGAAAATGCCTGTTGGTCTCACCAGAAGTAGGATCAAGAAGATGCCGTAGAAGACAGTCGTGGCTAAAGCGGGCTGGTAGGTAGTGACTACACTGCTAATAATACCAAGTATAAGGCCCCCGATAAGACTGCCCAGGATACTGCCCATTCCACCCAGGACGACCACAATGATGGCGATTACTGTGTATTGCATCCCTATGGATGGGTTAATTGTGAAGATCATGCTTACCAGTATGCCGCCAACAGCAGCCATTAAGGTACCAAGACCAAAACATATAGCCAGCACCCGGTTGATGTTTATCCCCATGAGTTCCGCTGTCGCCGGGTCTTGAGCAGCCGCTCTGATGGCTTTGCCCAGGCGGGTGCGGGTAAGAAAGAAATAAAAGACCACACACATGACTAAAGCAACAGCAAGGACTACCATGCGGTTGGCCAGGAATACTACTCCTCCAATGTCGACCCTGGTGGATAAATAGGAATATGTCTTTATCGACCCCCCCCATCTCATTAAGGCTATATTCTGGAGCACGTAGAGGAGACCGAAAGCGGCCAACAGAGAGTTGCCCTCATAAGCACCCTGCGACGCTGCCTTGGTCCTGAGGCTCGTGAACAGAGTCCGATAAATTACAAAACCGAGCAAGAAAAAAAGAGGACCGCTGATAGCCAGGGAAAGCAGCGGGTTAATCCCAAAGCCTGTATATAGCGTATAGGTGACGAGGGCCCCGAGCATGATAAATTCGCCATGCGCGATGTTTATCACCCGGGCAACGCCATACTGCAGACTGAAGCCCATAGCAACCATGGCATAGAGGCCGCCTGTCATTAAGCCATAGATGAGTGTTCTTAAAACTGTCTCACTCATGGTGCTCTAGCTTCTCAATCCTAAGTAATCACACATGAGCAGGCTGCCTAGAAAGGCACTCTGGGAACTCCCCGTCATCCTCCTAGACAGCCTGCTTACTATTTTCCTAGACTCCTGATCTTAGTATTAATGTCTAGCCTTATCCTCCACTTTTCCTATTATGGCCAAACCGGCTTGGGATATACGATGTCTGCGGTGGTCACGTTACCTCCTATGATTTCACATATCCCACTTTGCCACTGACCAACCTGCCCGGGAGAGCATTCGTGCGCCAGTATTCCGCCACCGGTCCCGAACATCGTGTACCAGGTCGGTCCCAGAATGGTAGTAAACGGATCACCAGCGTCCTTGCTGCTAAGTACATCCTTTAACTTATTCTGGCTAACATATCCGACCTCCTCCACAGCTTGCTGCCACATTTGCGTCATTGCCCAATAGAGGGGATGTCCCCAGTAATCCAGGTAGTAGTAGCCGGACTCTCCCTTATAGCCCTCCATGATTTCCTCGATATCGTCGTAGAATTCTGCATACGCCGGGGCTGTCTTATTATTGGCAACGGCAAAGCACATTATTCCTTCCGTCATAGGCCCAAATGCTTCGTAGTAGAACCCGAAGTTGGCGCCCGGGCCGAATATCATAGCTTCTGGATTATAATTCATCCCTAGCGCCGTCCCGGTAAGGGGCATAACATGGAAGGGATAGCTAAAAACGCAAAAGAGATCAGCGCCAGTCGCATTAGCGGTGGCTATTACAGTGGCGAACTCCGTGAATTCTTCATCCATGGGGTAGTCGCCTAAAATATCAATGCCTACCCTGGCGAATTCCGTTTCGGCCGTCCCCTTATACTCTAGGCCGTGCTCGTCATCAATGTAGGCTATATAAGCACTCGTGCACGAGGTATTGGCCGCCAGCAGGTCGGCCAGGACCGGCAATTGGTTCCAGTCGGAAAAGCTCAGGGTGACAAACACATAGGGCCACGCATCAAGTTTGCCCGGGTCCTGGAGGTGGGTAGCGCCGCCCTCTAGGGTCATCAGGACCATTTCGTATGTATTGGCGGCGTATGCTTGAGCAGTAATAAAAGCGGTGCCTGTGGCCCCCCACAGAAAGTCAACTTCGTCCACTGTTATCAGTTTTGCCGTGTTCTCAAGCATTGTGGAGATATCAGTACCATCGTCGTATGTAATTATATTTACGGGCACCCTAACGGTCGGGCCGTATTCATCTAGAAGTATCCCGCCGGCAGCATCAATCCTTTGCTCGAATAAGGTAACGATTGGGAGACCTGCCGCATCGTGAATAGCAGCATTCGGGCCCGTCTCAGACCACGATATACCAATAATGATTTCCGTTGGCTCGGGTGGTATCACCTCGCCTTCGCCTTCGCCTTCACAGCCGATGAGGCCGATGCTGAGAGCCAGCACCAACGCTAATGAGATAAAAAGTACTTTTTTCACTGTTTCTCCTCCTTTCTAAGATCTAAAACTTTTCAAAACTGTATCGCATCTTTTCGTCATACAACCATACGCATCCCTCCTTTTCATTTATAATTTGGTCTTCCTATTCTTAGATAAGCTTCTCCTCGTAAAACTGCGCCCATCACCTCCTTTCATTACACTCCCATGTGCTTATAATTATATACTGCTAATGTTAAAATCCCGTTAACTTGGCAGGGGCAAACGTAATGCACTTTTGGATTGAATGTCCATTCGATTTCCAGAACCCACGATCATTCTGCAACAGTTTCGTTTTCTGGTATTGTTTGTCAGTCTATCAGTCAACCAATTCCATGTCAATACCACAAATGGTTGCCTACTGAGCGAGTGCAGGCGCTGTTGAAGTGTTACTTCAGCTTTGTTATCACTTTTGTCGTGCATCCTGATCGGCTTCATACTCCGAAGTATGCTTTTTTAACCCCCTCGTCCTCCCGGAGTTCTCCCGCAGTGCCGCCTAGGGTAACATGCCCCGCTTCCAGAATATAGGCCCGGTCAGCTTCCTGCAGGCTTCGCTTCACATTCTGTTCCACAAAGAGAATGGTAATGCCCCTCTCTCTGAT
>JAUVXN010000003.1 GCA_030603605.1 Dehalococcoidales bacterium
AATAAGACCAATAAGCAATGCTGTCAACCGCAGCCAATTATTTTGTTTCATTGCTGATACGAGTCCCTGATACTTTGGCAAAAGCCGGTCCGCCTGCTACACTGGCATGCCCAGCATCCCAAGCAGACCTCGCAGTCCCCAGTAGCCAGCGAAGGCAACGGTCATGCCCTTGATTGTCTTGCCTCCCCAGCAAATAAGAAAATACCTCAATATGCTGAAGCGCATAGCCCCAGCTGCCAGACCTGCCGGGTAAAAAAACGGGTTGAGTACTGCCGAAAGGAGAAACAGAGTCAGTGAGCCCCTCCGTTCCACCCACTTCAGCATTCGTAAGTAGATTGCCTGGATTTTTCCGTGACTTGAATTAGTGAGAACTGTCCTGCCACTATAGCCTGTCATGTAGATTACCAAGGCACCTAAAGCCTCACCCAGGCCCGCTGCAGCACCAACGAGCACCGGGTTCAATACGCCACCTAAAGCAAATACCATCGGCGTCATTGGCACTGGAGCCAGAATAGTAGCTCCACCCATCATGCTGATAATAAAGGCTCCGGCATAGCCGTAACCCCCAAGCGCCAGGACATCCTCCCAGAAATAAATAATGGCCACTGCCATGGCTATACTCAGGATTACGCCCAGCGCACCAATATAGTATTGCCGACTCCCCATAATCATCCTGAGCTTAGCCCACTTACCAGTAGTCTGCACAATCCACCCCTTGACAACGACGATATAACAGTATATCATATATTTTGGTTTCTTTGGAATATTGTGACGAAATCCGATGCGCTCATCGTTGGACAGGGGTTAACCATTTTCAATCGCACTAGGGGTTATTATGTCTAGTAGCCAGCAACTTCATTTAGTCAGCAATCCTTATATTTTCTATTGCCTCCCTGAGCGGTTTCCTGAAAAGTCTATCTACCAGTTTTTGCCATATCCAATCAAGCATTTTTCAAGCATTTTTAACCTCCTTTTCCTACACCTTTACTCTAGCTGGTCTAGCAGCTCCTCAATCCTGCGTTGGACTTCCTCTTTTTCCTGTTCTGCCTTTTGTTCCTCTGCCTTCCATGGCGTCCAGGTCTATCAAATCCGCAATGGCTGTGGTGATGATGCGCTCTAGCTCATCGAGGGGTATGGCGTCAAGCTCAACAACCTCATCGCCATAGCTGGTAGCAAACCTCTCATACGGGGGTCGGATTTCTTAGCCGGCATTGGTGGCAAGCCTAGCGTGCTTACCTGGTCTCTGGTGAGGGCTATCTTGGTTAGCTCAAAGTCGGTAGCACCATATTTGGTAAGCCCTTGGTCGGCGGTTCGAATCCACCCGCTGTCACTTTTTGTTATCCCTTAGCTATAGTTCCCTGATGGCTACAACCAGCGCCCCAGGACCCATATGCACCCCGAGCGCAGGTCCTACCCTGGCTATTATTATCTTCTCTCTGTCAAATATGGAACCTATACGCTCAGCCAGATTTTGTGCTTCGTCAGGGGTGGTACTATACACTATAGCTAAATCCTGAATATTCGCCGTATTTTTCACAAAGTCAAATAACTTGTCTATGCCTTTAGCCCGGGTGTGAGCTTGAGCCATGGGCACCACCTCCCCATCCTTTAGTGATAGTATCGGTTTCACATTTAAAATTGAGCCCAGAAGTGCCTTTGCCTTGCCAATACGCCCGCCGAGGAGCAGGTATTTGAGGGTATCGAACAGTTCGCGTAAATGTATCTTAGGGATGGTCTGTTTTACCTCTTCCACCACCTTCTCTAAACTTTCTCCAGCCTTAGCCGAAGTGGCAGCCACTATAACTAATAAGCCCAGAGCCATAGTCAGTACCTGTGAATCAATTACCTCAATCGGGCACTTTGTTTCCAGCATGTCCTTAGCCATCAGTGCCGAATTGCAGGTGCCACTTAGTTTACCGGAGATATGGATAGAAATAATGCCGTCAGCTTGCTTAGACAACTCACGGTAGACATTGGCAAAATCCTGCGGAGTCGGCTGTGTAGTGTTGGGATGGACAGGGTCATTCATTAGCCTTTGGTAAAATTCGTCCTCAGAAATGTCCACCCGTTCACGATAGACCTCTCCTCCAAAACGCACATACAGAGGTACTACGGTTATCCCTAGCTCTTCGGCCAAGGCTGGTGGTAGATCGGCAGTACTGTCGGTAACAATCTTGATTGTCATAAAATTGAACCTCCTTTAGATTAGAATCCTGAGCTTAGCCCACTTACCAGTAGTCTGCACACTCCATCCCTTGACAACGGCAATATAACAGTATATCATATATTTTGGTTTCTTTGGAATATTGTGACGAAATCCGATGCGCTCATCGTTGGACAGAGGTTAGGAAATGGGCGAGGTTATTCTAAGGCTTGATGTCGAATGGGTATACGAGCCCGGGAGAGGGGTTGAGATGCGCTTGAGGCATGGAGGGAGCCTTTCTGGTGAGGTGACACAGCACCTTGCCCGGGCAGGAAAGGAATTGTCATTGGCGCTCCAGCATCTAACTAAAGTAGAAACGGAAAGTGCGCCACAAAAGGTAAGAACAAAAATCGAAGTAGAGGAGGCATAAGATGGCAAAGATTAAACTTGAGCAGGGACTCGAACTCGAGCGTGAGGAAGGAGGAAAATACGTCCTGCGATTCAGGGCGCCACAGGTCAAGCTCGACTCCGACTTGACGGGAGGTCACCTGAAGGAGGCGAAAAAGGAGGTCCTTCTTGCCTTACGGAGTATTTTGGATAAAGCTATAAGTGTTGAAAAAGAAAAGGGGCAATAAGATAATAGGAAAGGATAATTTTGGTGCTAGGCTCGTTTTCAGATAAAAAAGTTGGTCTGGCGCTTAGTGGAGGAGCCGCCCGCGGACTGGCACATATCGGCGTACTGGAAATTTTAGAAAAAGAAGAAGTCCCCATAAATATGATTTCCGGTACCAGTATGGGTGCTATCGTCGGCGCTATGTATGCTCGGGGGGAGAGTGCCAGCAAGATTAAGGAAGTAGCCCTGGACTTGGGGTGGAGGGAGCTGGCTCAGATAGTCGCACTCACACAGCCCAAAGCCGGACTTTTAAGTGTGCGGAAAATCAAGGCCCGCTTAAAGGAAATAATCGGCGAGGTGGACTTTGCCGATCTACAGATGCCATTTGCCTGTGTGGCTACTGATATAATCACCGGTGAGGAGGTAGTAATCCAACATGGCCCGGTATTGGAAGCAGTCATCGCCAGTATGTCTCTACCGGTTATTTTTAGGGCAGCCAGATGGCACGGGCGATATCTGGTTGATGGCGGTGTGGTAAACCCGGTGCCGGTTAGCGTACTCAAGGATATGGGCGCTGATTTCATTATCGCCTCAAATGTAGTAATAAAACCCGCCGATAGAGTCCAAAATACTCAACTGGAAGAAGAGGTGCAAAAAGAGGTTGTAAAGGCAAAAGAGCCTAATATCTTCAACATCGTAATGCAACTCGTTAATATTACATCTTATCAAGCGGTAAAATCCAGCCTAAACGGAGCTGATATAGTTATTAAACCCAGGGTGGCCGATATCGGGGTCGGTGATTTCGGGAATGCCCGCAAGTGCATCTACCAAGGTAAACTGGCCGCTCAGGCTTCCGTGCCGGAGATAAAACGATTGCTGGCTGGTTGATTTTTCGTTACACTGAATTTTCAGTGTATAATGGATATAGTTGGGTGGGGGGTGATTAAGATTACGGAACTCACTTTTAGACAGAAGGTTTTTCTCAGTAAGCTTCTCGACGTTTATCGAGAAATGCAGGAACCTGTTCACTACAGCGTCATTGCCAAACGACTGGGTCTTAACAACTCCACCGCCTATGACATGCTGAGGTTGCTTGAGCAAAAAGGCATGGTAGGCTCTGAATACGCTACGCCGAAGGTAACCGCTGGTCCTGGCCGGTCAAGCATCCTTTTCTCCCCGACAACAAAGACAATAGAGCTTTTTTCCCACCTGGCTGGCAAGAGCCAAGAGGAGGAAGGGTGGGAGGACATGAAAGCACGTATTCTTACCAGTCTCAGCAAGGGGAAGGCTTCTGAGTACGAGAACCTTTTGCGTGAGCTACTCGCCCGGGTACCTGAGGCCAGTTCGCCACTAGTGCGCTGTGCCGAATTTATCACTGCCCTTATGCTTACCCTGAGGAAGACTAAGTACTCATTCGGCCAGCGAAGCCCGGTGGGCAGGCTACTAGGGGCACGGGTGGGCAGGCTGAGTATGGGCACATTAGCCGGACTTGCTCTTGGTCTGTGCCTGGCGGACGAGAGAGTTCAACACCGCCTTGGTGATTTCCAACAACATATGAAGAAATACGAAGTATCGTTGCAGGATTTAAGTCGAGACAGCCTGACAAAGCTGCACCATTTTACTCGTGATGTCTGGAGTATTCTGAAAACACCGGCGCGTTAATTTTTTTTCATTAATATTTTGGTTTCTTTTGGAAACAAGCTAATGTTGAGAAAGGAGTTGATATGAATCAAACTCTCAAGGTAGGAAGGCATATACCGCAGGTCTATTTCGATTGCTTGAAGTCTCTGCAGCTTCTATTGTTCAAGAGAATACTCAGAGGCATGATGCTACTCATTCATCTTTCCGATACCAATCTCTTAAGAGTGGTAAGGTGGGTAAAAAGATTAAGTATTACAAAAGCATATCGAGAGCAGATAGAGGCGGCTGAAACGCTTTTAAGGCAGAATCACCCATTTGTCCAATTGGGTAGGAGTATCTTCAATAAGTCAAAAAGATGCCGTGTGAAACTGGTGGATAATCTGCTTTGTAACGCGATTTTTGTGGGCAACGTTAAACGAACTATATTTAGCCAGCGTAATAAATTGCCCGCCCCATGGTTTTTTGTCGTTAGCCCGACTATGCGGTGTAATTTGAAGTGTGTCGGCTGCTACGCTGCCCAGTATAAAAAAGAAAACGATTTACCCTACGAGACTCTGGATAGAATCTGCCGGGATGCCAAAACCATGGGGATCTATTTAATTACTGTTTCCGGCGGTGAACCGTTTATAAGGCAAGACCTCTTGGACCTTTTCAAGAAGCACAACGATATCTATTTCCAGGTGTTCACTAACGGCACCTTAATTGACAAGAAATTGGCGGAACGACTGGTAAGGTTAGGCAATGTTGCGCCGGTTATTGGCATAGAGGGCTTTGAAACAGAGACTGACCAGCGGCGCGGTAAGGGCACTTTTGACCGGGTTGTTATGGCAATGGATAATTTAAGAAATGCCGGCGTCATCTTTGGTTTTTCCTCAATGCCTACCAGCCTTAACTGGCAAGTCATCGCCAGTGACGATTTCTATAAATTCCTGGTTGACCGGGGCTGCTCCTTCGGCTGGCTCTTCCAGTATATTCCAATAGGCCGTGAGCCAGATCTGGCCTTGATGATGAAGCCCGAGCAAAGGTTAGCCATTCGCGAGAAGATTCGCGAAGTACGCAGTAAATACCCGCTCTTTGTTTCTGACTTCTGGAATGACGGCGACTACGTTCACGGTTGTCTGGCTGGCGGCAGACATGGAGGCGGCTATTTCCACATTAACACTAATGGTGATGTCGAACCCTGCGTATTTGCTCATTTTGCCCAGGACAATATAAAAGACATTTATGCTCGAGGGGGCCATCTCTGGGAGGTCTTGCGTTCCGAGTTTTTCTCTAAAATCAGGGAAGGCCAGCCGTGGAACCAGGACCACCGGATGTGCTGCATGATTATTGATAATCCCCAGTGCTTGAGAAGGGTGGTTTCCTCCTGCAGCGGAGTTTATCCGACGGAAAAAGAGGCGGAAAAACTGGTTAAAGATGAGGCAATAACCGGTCATCTGAACAGCTACTCTTCGCATCTGGACCACTTGTTACACCAGAACAGAGATGTTTCAACTGACGACTTGGTCTCCGGCGATAAGCAGTCTGAAAATAGCGGTGTACTGGAAAGGAGATAATGTGAGCCGAATTCTTCTCTTTACCGGCAAGGGAGGCGTCGGTAAAACGACGGTAGCCGCAGCCACCGCAGCGTGTGCGGCCAAGCATGGATATAAGACGGTGGTTATGAGCACAGACGCCGCTCACAGCCTGGGCGATAGCCTGGATTGCCAACCGGGGCCGGAGCCGACGAAGGTTTCCCCCAACCTCTGGGCTCAGGAATCGAATATCCTCTACAACATTGAAAATCACTGGGGCACGGTCAAAAAATGGCTGGCAGCGCTGATGGCATGGCGCGGGGTTGATGAAATCGTTGCAGAGGAAATAGCTGCGCTTCCGGGAATGGAAGAGTTGGCCAACCTCCTCTGGGTCTACTACCATCAGCAGGAAGGAAAATATGACGTCATTGTAGTTGATTGTGCGCCCACTGCGGAATCTCTGCGGCTGCTTACCTTTCCCGAAGTGGCACAGTGGTGGCTGAACAAGCTGTTGCCGGTGGGGCGCCGGCTTGTGCCGGTAACTTACCCGATTATACATCGCTTTACCGACATGCCCCTGCCTGACGAGCAAATCTTCTCTACCATAGACGACCTCTTCCATGAGCTGGATGAGTTGCGTACATTGTTAACCAATCCCCAGGTCACCGCTATCCGTCTTGTCCTGAACCCGGAGAAGATGGTAATCAAAGAAGCCCAGCGCACTTATACTTACCTAAACCTTTACGGCTATCCTACAGATGCAGTCATCTGTAACCGTCTTATCCCCAAGGGTGCCGAAGGTAGCTACTGGGAAGAGTGGAAAGAGGCTCAGGCAGGGTATCTCCAGCTTATTGAGGAACGTTTCTCTCCACTCCCTATTCTCAAGGTGCCGCTTCTTAAAAGCGAGGTCGTTGGGATGAAGGCACTGGAAGAGATAGGGCACCATCTCTACGGTGGGAGTGACCCGGCACGTCTCCTGTTTGAAGGAAAACCGATGAGCATTGAACGGCAAGATGGTAGCTATGTGCTTACGTTGGAGCTTCCTTTCATTGCTAAAGGTGACGTGTCGCTGATGAGAAGTGGAGATGAACTCGTTGTCACCATCGGCAACTTGAGACGCAGCATCCTGCTGCCTCAGGTACTTCTGGGGCGCGAACTTAAGGGCGCTAAGCTGGATACGGGTCGTCTCCATATCAGGTTTGAAGCGGGTTAGGGTGAGTAGGCCCAAGAGGAATCATCCGATGACAAAGCGGGAAGACTCGGTTGACGATTTAGCCGGCAAAATCAGGAGGAGACCATACTCCATCGTGAGCGATAACTGCCTGATTAAATCGGTCGAGTTTGCCAGACGTTGCACGGCAATGGGGCTTGAAGCTAAGGTGGTGCCTTGCCTGGCTTTGTTCAAACTACGGGTCCCTATCGTCGGTTTTAGAGTAACTGCTATCGGCCCACATTTTTATACCGAAGTGCTGGGCAAGCGATACGAAGTCTCACATGATAAGAGTGAGAAAAGAAACGGGCCCAAGGTGCTGGTCAGATTGGGAAGGTTTTAGGTGCTCCACTCCAAATCTAACTAGGGCACGAGGTTAAAAATGAGTGCTATAGAAGTGAATAAAAATGATGCCCCGGGAAGGGCTAAGTTGGCCTCAAACCTTCTTCACCCCTGGGCACTCCTGGTTCCGGTGCTAGCTTTGACGGCTTACCAGACCGTGGGCAGATCTCCCGAATGGATTAAATGGACATTACTCGCTTATGTCCCGGCAATCGCGTTTCCGGCTCTTTATGCAAAAATCAAAGCTATAAGATTGTCTCGTGGCGGAAACCAGCAGAAAGTGTCACGCTCCCTTTTTCGGGAAAAGCCGAGGGAACTCCTTATCATGACTGTCCTCTTTGGTGTTCCATCTTCTTTGATTCTCTACTATCTCAATGGGCCAAAGAATGTTCTTGTCATAATTCTTGGAGTCGCTACAGTTATGTTAGTGGTCGCACTGGTCAACCTGAGGTACCGGGCAAGCTTTCACCTGGCAATGGTCACCAGCATGCTAACCGCACTGTGGTTTCTCTTTGGCGCGGTTTCTCTAATAACCTTCTTCTTGCTACCTATTTTGGGAATTTCCAGGTACCAGCTTGGTGAACATACGCCAGCACAGATGGTAACCGGCTTTTTGATTGGGCTGGTAGTCAGCGGCACAATTTTCTATGGATTAGGGCTTGGCGCGTAAGATAAGTAGTCATGACAATAGAAGAATATCAATGAACAATAGGGCTGTCGTTACTGGAATAGGCGTAGGAAGTCCTCTGGGACTGGATGTCCCCACGACATGGCAAACATTGATAGCCGGCAAGTCGGGTGTAGACTACATAACCCTTTTCGACACCAGCGATTTCGATGTAAGAATTGCTGCCGAGGTCAAAGCCTTTGACCCCCTACAGTACATCAACCGGAAATGGGTGAGACATATGTCGATGACTTGCTTTATGAGGCGCTATTTGCCCGAAAAGGAGAATAGGCATGTGGATATTCTTGGCTGGTGAGTTCCTAACTCTAGCAAATAAGGTAGTCATGCGGTGGATTAGACTTATACCTGTTGGATACGCCGAGATTTTCAAGGTAAAGGAACAGGGTCGTCCGATGATATTCGTGGGTTGGCATGGTAACAATTTCATTAATCTCGGTGTGTATCTCAGGATGTTCGGTCAAGATTCCCGAGCAGTTATTATGGTTCGTAATAACCTTGGTGGATACATATTAGCCCATTTTGCTCGTCGACGGAAAATCAGTGTAGTCTTCCTTGGCAAGGATCCTAACTCATTCAGATGGGCAAAAGGTGTCGCAAAGGTCATCGATCTGGTCAAGAACGGTTATGATGCGCTTATAGCAGTTGATGGTCCAGAGGGCCCAGCTTACCAAGTTCAACCAGGAGCGACCCTAGTAGCAAAGCGTTCCGGTGCTATGTTGGTTCCAATGGTAGCCACCTCCAATAGGCAAGTGAACTTAGTCAAACGCTGGGACAAACACATGATTCCACTACCGGGAGCGCGAACAGTGGTTCATTTCGGTCCCATAATCGATCCGCTGGAACAACTCTCTCTGCCGCCTACACTAGACGAATTGCGGGAAAGAATCGCTGAAGCGCTTCTCACTGGTATGTACCAAGCAGAAAAGATATGTTTGGAATCAGAATCATCCTTTATGGAGCAAATAAAAGAGCTCACTAGGAGGATACTATAGTGCTTTCCAATTCCTTTGGCTTTGGCGGTCATAATGCATCCCTGGTATGCCTATGAAGGACAAAGAGGTGAAGCATGAGTTCTATGCGATTAAAAGCGGTAGGTAGATGGCTCTTTGAAAAGCTAGTCGATGCCATAGTTTATTTGTTTGATTTGTTGTTGAGATTCTTACACTCAAGGAGATGGTCGCCTCGACCCAAAGTTAAGAAAGACAAACAAACCAAGAGGATTATTGATGCGTAGGATAGGTAATTTAAGGACAGCACTATTCTTAGCTCGCAAATCAACTATGAAGGGCAATAAGTGGGCACTGGTATTCCGTACCTATGATAAGGGAAACAGGGTGACTTGCGGAGTCATTGAGAGAAGCAAATTGTGGCACCTGGTGGGTGGCTCGTTTTTCCCTATCTTTACCTTCTTTGTGCCAAAGGAGGTATTGCTGATAACCTTGCAATCCCGCTTCTTAGTGGCGTGACGATGACACTCTCGGCAACATATGTTGGATAGCGTCAAGGAATGCGGTTAATAATACCATGAAAGGTCATAAAAAGTGAGGTGCTTTAGGTGGTACCGAGACGCAATTTGCTAGCAGGCAGTTCTGCCCCTTTGCTTCTTTGCTTAATAGGGCAACAGCCCATGTATGGTTATCAAGTTGTTAAGGAGCTCGAAGCTAGAAGCCAAGGCTACTTCAAATTTAAGGAGGGGGTTATTTACCCAGCTCTCTACCGTTTAGCGAGGGCAGGCTTAATCGCAAGTAAGTGGCAAGTGCCGCCTAACGGGCGGCAAAAGCGATATTATCATATCACGGATAAAGGTCGCTATGCCCTGGCATTGGAGAGAAGTCAGTGGCAGGACTTTCTGAACGCTATTACCCTGATTATCCAACCAGCGAAGTAAGCGGGGCGAAGAAGGAAAAGCCAGCCGCTTAGGGTAAGTCCAGTTGACAGAGTAATTGAGGAATGGAATATGTTATCGCCCAGCGCAATTTTAGACCCTATTCGTGAAGACCTAATTAAAGTGGAGGATAGTCTAGACTCAATCAGCCGGGCTCACGTTGGCTATCTCTCAGAGTTGTTAGCCCACAGCCTAGGAAGTGGGGGCAAGCGGATCCGCCCCACCCTTACCCTGCTGTCAAGTAAGTTTTATAATTATGACCTCGATTATCTTCTGCCGATGGCAACAGCGGTTGAGCTGCTGCATACTGCGAGCCTGGTTCACGATGATATTATCGATAAGTCGGTAGTTCGCCGTGGTCGAGCGACTGTTAATGCTGTCTGGGGGGGACAAAGCACTTCTGCTCGGGGACTATCTGTTTGCCAGAGCGGGAGCGGTTTGTGCTAGTACTGGCAATCTGCGAGTGATAAAGCTCTTTTCTCAGACGCTGGCGACGATTTCCATTGGCGAGCTACAGGAAGCCTTTAACGCTTTCAGTTTGGGCCAAACCCGCGAGCAATATCTAGACAGGATTTCTAATAAAACGGCTTCCCTGTTCATTCTGGCGACAGAGTCCGGGGCTGCTTTGAGCCAAGCCCCAGAAATGTCGGTTGAGATTCTAAGAGATTATGGACATAACCTTGGCATTGCCTTCCAGATTGTGGATGACATCCTTGATTTTATCGCTACCGAAGAAGAACTAGGTAAGCCTGTGGGCTCAGATTTATCTCAAGGCATCCTTACGTTGCCAATGATGCTTCTTTTGGAGCATTACCCCGAGGATAATCCGATAAAAAGATTTTTTCATGACCGGGATGACCTAGCAAATAAGAATCGGGCAATAGACTTAGTTCGTAATTCAACGATTGTTCAGGAATGCTATGACATTGCCGCTAGCTATGGTGCTAAGGTATACCTTAGCCTGTTACCAGATGACGCCAGCCGTCAGGCGTTAATGGGCTTGGCGGATTATATCATCAGTCGTAAGAAGTAATTGCTATTTGCCAGCTCAAATGATGCTGTTAAAGATGGATAAGGTGAAGAATAAGCTGATTAGCGAAATAAGATTCCTAGTGGTCAACTATGTGGTGGTACCAGCTCTTGGAGTGCTTGTTTGCCTGCTAGAAGCCTTTGGTCGAATAAAGTTTGTTCACTTTGAGCGGTTCCCTATTTGGGAAGGAGGGTTGATTATAGTATCCAATCACCCTTCCCTGCTGGAGCCATGGATTCTCCCTTTGATGGGCTTTCCGTGGATGAACTTCCCTTGGGTATTCTTTCCGATACGGTCTCGAGTAAAGTTTTCTTTAAGGTGGTTTAAAGAGTTGCAGGAGCAGTTTTCTATGCCGAAAAAGCTCATACCAGCGAACGTGCCGGACAGAGAGAACTTCTTTGACCATGGATGGTGGAGATTGTTCCAAGGAATAAATATTTCTGTCAATAGAAACGGGGGACCGAAGACTAGGGTCAGCACCATTTTGGCGCTCAAAAAAATTCTGGAAGACGGCGGAAGGGTTCTTATTTTCCCTGAAGGTGGGAGGACATTCAAGGCAGAATGGAACGGCAAGCTTATGAGTACCAATGGTAGGGAGCTCGGAAAACTGAAAGACGGAGCAGCTTGGCTAGCTACCAAAACCGGTACCATGATTTTGCCAGTGTGGGTCGAAGGCACAGATAAGGTCTTGCCCAATCACGGATTTCCATTTCCAAGGCTATGGCACCGGGTTACCATTAAGACTGGTAGTCCATTTTCAGTTAACGGGAACGCACGGGAGGAAGCTACCTTCGAGATTGCTCGGGCTCTCTTGCAACTTGCCGATGAGATAAACTAGGAAGAGCTTCACTAGACTTATGTGCTATGAGAGAAACGGGTAACACTGGCTACGGTTACAAGCAACTTGGGTTTTTGACTGTTGCACAAAAGTCCATTATGTGTCGTGGATAACAAGAAAGGCTGGATATGTACTCACAGATATCCAGCCTTCGTTAATCTCCGATTCCCACAGTATCGGCTTTAGCTCTTTCCTATCCTAAACATCTTAGTCCCACATACCGGGCATACACCCTGAGTTGCTGGCTTTCCATTCTTCATGGTTATCGCCTTGGCATCCTTCATTTCTCTCTTGGTTCGACATTTCATACAGTATGCTTGCATTGGTCTAACCCCCTTTTGTTACGAAGCATAAGCTATTCGTTTCTGCAATGTCAATAGTCACACACCTAGTTAACAGGTAACACAAGCTTGAAATACGCAAACTTTATGCGGCCTGTTGCCAACATTTTGCCAACATACTGGATAGCATGGATCGGCAGTTGATATAACTATAAGGTATGAAGAACAATCTGGTTGCTGAAAGAGTGGTATTGAAACTCACTTGTTAACAAGGGCTGTGAAGAGCATCTTCAATCTCTTAATCAGCAGGTTTCAGGTTCGATTCCTGTGCGGCTCACCATAAAACGAAGCTAAAAAGCCCCCTCCTCCACCAGTAATTTTCTCAGCTCAACCACCATCTGCGGCACATCAATCTTCATCGGGCACCTTACCTTGCACCGGCCGCAGGTCAGACAGGTATAGGCCAGTGCTGCCGCCTTTTCCCTATCGCCGGTTATCATGGCCGCCCAGACCGCGCCGATCCCGGCAAAATACTTGTCGCCGAAGTGGCCCGCCGTTACCCCAAAGACGGGACACTCGTAGAGGCAGCCGCCGCACCTCAGGCAGTAGAGCACCTGGCGCAGCACCGGGTGCCGGGCTAACTCAGCCCTGCCCCCATCCAGAAAGATAACGTGAAACTCCCCGGGCCCGTGGGCGCCGTAGGTTATCACCTTCTCGATATCGCCGGTGCAGCTCGGCCCGGAGACGACGCTTATATACTGGGGAACAGTATAGTTGGCATATCGCCAGGTGACCTCGGCCACCTTCCAGGCTTCGGCCAGGGTAGGCACCAGCTTCTCCATGCCAACCAGGGCAATATGGACCGGCGGCGCGCCGGTGGCCAGGCGAATATTGCCCTCATTTTCTATAAGAAACAGCGAGCCGGTCTCGGCGGCAACCACATTAGAGCCGCTAATACCAATGTCTGCCTTAAAGAACTTCTCCCTGAGTAACTTCCGGGCGGTGGCTACCAGTACTTCGACATCCGCCGGCAGTTCCTCACCGGTAATCTCAGACAAAAGCCGGGCGACGTCCTCCTTGGGCACATGAACCGCCGGCGCCAGGATGTGCATCGGCCTTGAACCCAACTTCTGCACGATAAACTCACCCAGGTCGGTTTCGTAGACCTCGTTGCCCCCCTCCTCCAGGTGCTCTCTTAAGCCTATCTCCTCGGAGGTCATGCTCTTGGCTTTGACGATGAGTTTACCGCTGCCCACCAGCCCCCCGATAATATTCAGGGCATCGTCGGCGGTCTTGGCGATATAGGCTTTACCGTGGTTGGCCTCGATGGCCTGGCACGCCTGCTCCGCCAGCTGGTCCATCTTGCCGATGGCTTTTTCCTTTATCTCCCTGACCTCTTCCGCCAGCTTGACGGTCTGGGGGAATTTTTTAAGGGCGTTATCAACATTAGCCCGGTATCGCTTGATGGACCGTGACAGCGCCAGCCTTATCCTCTCGTTATGGGCGGCGTCCATTATTTCTTTCTTATATTCGCCAAATACAGACATTGGCTTCACACTCCCATAGCCATAGCCACTACCTGTGCCAGGTCAAGGACTTTCACGTCTTTAACTTTTATAGCTTTAAGCCCTTCTTCCAGCTGCATAACGCAGCCGGGGCAGTGGGTAACAATAATCTGGGCGCCGGTCTCAACCAGCTCCCGGGCCCGGTTTGCCGCCAGAATCTGACTTAACTCGGGGAAAACAACCTCAAAGCCACCCCCACCCCCACAGCAGGTCGACCACTCCCCGTGTGTCCAGTCAGGCTCAACCAGCTCAATACCCTTGATAGACTTAAGTATCCGGCGCGGTTCCTCTATAAGCCCCAAATAGCGGGAAAGCTGGCAGGGGTCATGATAAACAACCTTGACCTCACGGGGAAAGCGCAACTGGCGGAATTCAATCCCCTCCAGGACTACCTGCAAAAAATGCTTAACCTCCAGGTCATATCCCGGGACATGTTTGGGAAGCAGCTCAGCCAGAGTATAGGTGCAGGAAGGAACGATACCGATAATCCGTTTCACCCCGTGGGACTTTAGATTTTCATATGTATTTTGAGCATTCCGGGCAAACTCTTTCTCCAGCCCGATATAGTGCAGGATTCCCCCGCAGCACGGCTCATCCTCAGCCAGATAGCCGAACTTTAACCCCAGTTCTTTTAGCACCTTGACGGCATCCCGCAGAGGCTGGGAAGCAGCGTCACCGTCTTTGGCCACCAGCCGGCGGTATAGCTGCGCCGGGTCAAAGCCCAGCTTTTTCTGAAAACCGGCCAGGCCCATGGGCAGCTCGGCGCCGATGGGGCTTTTATCAAGCTTCCTTATTATAGACATAAGGGACTGCAGGCTGGTGTTATACTGATAGCCGCAACCGGCAAAGAACACGGTCTCGGCTTCTTTGGGCAGGTCAAGCTCTTTAGCCCACCTGGCCCCGGTTCCCCTCGGGGCACCCAGCAGGTTCTGCTTGGAGATAATGTTATCGGCTACATAAGCTAAGCCGGGAGGAATTAACCCTTTGCTCTTTTTATTCATCTAATATCCCAAACGGCCTAAAGCCAAAAAGATATTAATCTGGGAGTCGTGTATTTGAATCAAGGTCATTAAGAGGGTGCCAGGTGCCCTTTAACCAGCTCCACCACCTCTGCCGGGTACATGGCAACATCCACACCCACCTCTCTCAGGGCAGCCATCTTGCTCTGGGGTGTCCCCGTGCCATGCTCACCCTGAATGATGGCGCCAGCATGCCCCATCCTCTTTCCTTCCGGGGCATTGTGGCCGGCAATATAGGTCACCACCGGCTTGGTCATCCAGCGTTCGATAAACTGGGCCGCATTTTCTTCCTGGACACCCCCCACCTCCCCGACAATCACCACCAGGTCGGTGCCCGGGTCCTTTTCAAAAAGCCTCAGCAGCTCAGGTACGCTGGTAAATACCACCGAATCAGCCCCCATACCAACCACGGTACTCTGGCCGAGGCCGGCAGTGGCCAGGTTAATACTAATCTCGTAGGAAAGAGTGCCGCTCCGGGAGATTACGCCGACGCGGCCGGGGGTAAACATGTTGGCCGGCATTATCCCCATCTTGGCCTCACCGACAGTAATAACGCCGGGAGTGGTGGGGCCGATAATCTGCACCTGGCGCTCACTGGCATAATCCCTGATTTCCATAACATCGTGAACCGGTATATGCTCGGTAATGACAACGATAAGGCTGATGCCGGCGTCAATATTCTGCAGGGCGGCTTCCTTGAACGCCTTCGGCGGGATAAAGAATACAGAGGCCTCGGCGCCCTGCTTGGCCACAGCCTCGGCGACAGTATCATAAACCGGCACACCCTCTACCTCCTGACCACCCTTACCAGGGGTGACACCGGCAACAATGTTGGTGCCGTAATCCAGCATCCACTTGGCCTGGACTCGCCCTATCCTGCCGGTAATGCCCTGCACCAGAACCTTGGTGTCTCGGTTCAGCAAAATGCTCACTTATCACTCTCCAGCAGGCGGGCAAGCTGCTCCACACCCTTCTCCGTGGATACATCGGTGACTACATGGACTCCGTTATTCTGGAAAATCTCCCAGGTCTCCTCCTGGTGATTACCCAGGGCTTTGGCCACCACCGGTATGGTAACCTGGTGCTCCTTCATATATTTAACAACCCCCTCGGCCCCTTCGTGGATGGGGTTGATTCCCCCGTAGACATTAATAAACACCGCCCTTATTCCTTCCTTTTGCAAGACCAGATCCATAACCTTGTACATAAGCTCAGCGGTAATAGCCCCTCCCGTTTCCAGAAAATTGGCCGGGCGCATCTGGCGGCTGATAATGTCCATACTGGCCATTCCCAGCCCGGCACCACTGGCGATGATGGCTATATCCCCGTCAAGTTCAACATAGCTGACTCCAATTTCGCGTCCCTTCCGCTCCAGGGTGTTGGGAATACGGCTATCCAGACTTAAAGCAAGCTCGGGGTGACGGTACAGGCTATCGTCGTCAATTTCCACCTTGGCATCCAGCGCCAGGTAATCCCCCTTGGAGGTTCGAGCCAGGGGGTTAATCTCGGCAATCAGGGCATCGTAATTACGGAAAACGCGGTACAGCGCGCTGAGCATATTGGCTACCCGGCTCACCTCGGCACCCTCCAGGCCCACCCCCCGGCACATCCGCCTCGCCTCGGAGGGAAGGAGCCCCTTGATAACCGAAATATACCTGGAAACGACCTCTTCGGGGCGTTCCCTGGCTATCTGGTTAACCGATACACCGCCCGCAGCACTGAGGATAGCCACGGGGGTGCCACTATATTCATCTATAGTGACCGCCATATAGAACTCCCGGACGCTGTCCACCTTCGGGGTAATCATTACCTTCTGTACCAGCCAGCCCCTGATTGACGAACCCAGTATGCGGCGGGCCGCCTCCTCCACCTCCTCCATAGACCGGGCGGTCTGCACTCCTCCCGCCAGCCACCGGCCTCCGGTCAGCACCTGAGCCTTCACCACCACCGGCAGCCCCAGCTTTTCCGCCCCTTCCCTCGCCTCCCCGGGAGTAGCCGCCAGGGCATAATCAGGTATAGGTATACCCTCACGGCGCAGCAAATCGTTCCCTTCAAACTCGTAGAGCTTCATAGCGGTACCTGCAATATTACACAATTATCGGGGCTTAAGTCAAACCGACCAGCCTGTTTTTCCAGCGCCCAAAATTTTACAACCGGTCTGGCTACATGCTAAACTTAACGGGTTTGAACACGGTTAAAACGGACTTATCTCAAGGAGGATAGAAAAGACCAATGGCACTTAAGACAGCTGAACAATACTATGAATCGCTAAAAGATCTGCACCCCACCACCTATATTTTAGGAGAAAAGGTAGAAAACGCCTACCAGCACCCGCTGATAAAACACATGGCCGCCGCGGTGGCCCTGACCTACGAGATGGAAAACGACCCGCAGGGTAAAAAGTTCCTGGTAACCAAATCTAACCTTACCGACGAAGAGGTCAGCCGCTTCGTCGCCTTTTATACAAGCCCGGACGACCTGTTAACCAAGGTAAGAATGCTTAAATTCCTGTCCCAGAGGACTGGCGGTTGCTACATGCGCTGTACCGGCATGGACGCTATAAACGCCATCGGCATAGAGTCCTATAACTGCGACCAGAAACACGGCACGGAGTACTGGCCCCGGCTGCAGGAGTTCGTTAAGTTCGTCCAGAAGGAAGACCTGGTTGTCTTCAGCGGGGTCACCGACGTCAAGGGCGACCGTTCGCTGCGGCCTTCCCAGCAGAAAGACCCGGACATGTACCTGCACGTGGTCGACCGGAACAAGGACGGTATCACGGTCAGGGGCGCTAAAATACACCAGACCGGCTCCATGTGCGCACACTGGGGGCTGATTGTGCCCACCAGGGAAATGCGCGAGGAGGATAAGGACTACGCCGTCTGCTTTGCCGTTCCTAATGACGCCGAAGGCCTAATCCACGTCTACGGGCGGGGCACACTGGAAGCCCAACCCCTCCAGGGCTGCGACCTGGGCAACGCCGAGTTCAGCAAGTTCTCGCCCATGGTCATCTTCAACGATGTCTTCGTGCCCTGGGAGCGCGTGTTCCTGTGCGGGGAACACGAGTATGCCGGTGACATGGTACGGAACTTCGGCAACTACCACCGCCACTCCCACGGCGGCTGCAAGTGCGGTGTTGGTGATGTGCTCATTGGCGCCGCCGCCACCGCCGCCGACTACAACGGCCTGCCCAAGGTATCCCACATACAGAACAAGTTAGCCGAGATGCTCAAGGTCACCGAGGCCATCTACGGCTGCTCCATCGCCGCCTCGGTGGAGTCCACCGAGACCCCTTCCGGCATCTACACCGTCGACCCGGTGCTATCCAATACCTCCAAGCTATATGAAGGCAAGGAGCTGGCCGAGGTAATCCGTCTGATGATAGAGATTGCCGGCGGTATGACCACCGATCTTCCCTCGGACAAGGACTTCGCCAACCCGGATATCGGCCCCCTGCTGACCAAGTACCTCAAGGGCGTTGACGGCGTATCCACAGAGGACCGGGTGCGCATCTTCCGGCTCATCGAAAAACTGGCCTTTGAAAGTAGAGACATTGTCTCCAACATTCACGGCGCCGGCTCACCGGAGACCCACCGGATGACCATTCTGCGGAATGCCGATATTGAGTCAAAGAAGAAGCTGGCCAAGAACCTGGCGGGCATCAAAGAAGAGCAAAAGTAGCCTTACAACTCGATTTGCCATGCAATGACTTAAGCCCAGTTCTTCAAATCATAATAACCCCTGGCAACGCGGTAGCGGCAGATTTGCTGTCCCCCCAGCCAGAGCTGGGTTACCTTGGCATCCCTCAGGCACTTCTCGTAAGGGAAGTCCTCTGAAATCGCCATCGAGCCCAGCAGCTCGGCACCTTTGTTCACTATCTCCACCGCCTTATCTGCGGCAAAGACCCTGGTAGCTGCCGCCTTGGATATGAACGCCGGTGACCACGGCGGACCGTATATGTCAAGATGATCCATCATACAACCAAGGTTGTAAATGCTGGCCCTCATCATATCCAGGCCAATCGCCATATCGGCAATAATGCCGGCCACTATGCTGTGCTGCCTTACCGGCTTAAATCCGCCCATGCGAGTTCCGGTATACTCCAGCACAATCTCAAAAGCACGCTCGGCAATGCCCAGGGCTATCGTTGACGAATGCCAGCCGGTTCCCGATTCTAGGAAATGGTAAATATTAGCATCCATACCGGGACCGGCAAGCCTATACTCCTTGGGCACCCGGACATTATCATAATGTACCGAACTATTTATTGATGTCTTGAATGACATCTTCTTTTCCGGCTTGCCAAAGGTCAGCCCCGGGGTATCCTTGGGAACATATATCAGGGCAACACCTTCGTCTCCCGCTTTAGGGTCAGTGGTGCAGATGGTCAAATAGCTTTCGGCAATTCCCCCGTGAGTCGGCCAGGCCTTGCTCCCGTTTATGACATATTCATCGCCTTCAAGCTTGGCCGTGGTCTTAATCCCGGCACCTGCAAGCAGAGGGTTTTCTGAATCAGCGCCTCCAGCTTCATCGGTCATGGCAAGGCAGGTATAGGTTAACTTGCCGCTGCAAAAACTGGGGATGAATCTGTCCATAACCGCTTTGTTTTTGACCACTATGGCCGGTTTAAGATTAATGCCCCAATTGATACCTGCCGATAGGCTTATGCCACCGTCACCTTTGGCCAACTCTTCACAGATAATGCCCAGGGCGGTGTTGGTGCCATCTCCCCCGCCGTACTCAGCAGGATACCCCAACGCCTGAATCCCCAGGTCAACAAGCTTTTGATGGACTTTCTCAACCAGGCTATAGTCCGCTTCCAGTTTCTTGGCATTGGGTATGATTTCTTTCTTGGTAAACTCTCTTACCATCTCCCGGATCTGGCGGTCTTCATCAGTTAATAGATGCTCTAAATTCATGGGGGGCTCCTTTCCCAATACTTTTTCAGTCCGTCATAACCATTGCCGCTGCGGCTAAAAAGCCCTTACGGCCAGAAAACCACTAGCACATTTTCAGACTAATAGACTTCTTCCCCAGACACTATGTGAAAACCAGGTGACACCATCGTACTCCATTTAGCCACAAAGTCCTGGAACTTCTTTGACGGGGCATCCTTCTGGTAGAAATCTTCTAGGCTGTTCAGATGCATGATGCCAACGTATTTATAGGGAATCTCTCCCGTAGCCGCTCCCGTTATCTTGACCAGTTCGAACTTCTCGACCGAGGGCAGGCTCTCCAGTAGAGGACCTTTCTCCTTAATAACGTACTCCTTGTACTGCTCATCAGTCACATTGTCTGCCAGATTGTAAAGAATAATTTCCTTGCCCATTTTGACACTCCTTTCTTATATTTTGTCTTAACCGGGGAATTCCCAACCGACCCGATGTTACTACAAATACCCCGGTTTGGCAATAAGGCAGAATTGATTTCTCCCCAGCCTACATGCTAATATTAAATGTTAAATAATATCAGACCACAGAGGAGAAAAATGAAACAGTTACGCGTTCCGGGACCTACCCCCTGCCCCGAAGAAGTGCTGCAGGCAATGGGCTGGCAGATGATAAACCACCGCGGGCCGGAGTTCGCCCAGACACTCAATAATGTCACTGCCAAACTACAACAGCTATTCCAGACCAAGAATGATGTCTTTCTACTCTCCGGTTCCGGCACCGGGGGCCTGGAGGCAGCGGCCGTCAACACCATGTCCCCCGGGGATAAGGTGCTTTCGGTATCCATCGGCGTCTTTGGCGACCGCTTCGCCGCCATCGCCGAGAAATTCGGTGCCGAGGTAACGCGGCTCAGCTTTGAATGGGGCAAGGCCGCCGACCCCGACGCCGTGCGCAAGGCGCTCAAGGCTGACCCGGCCATAAAAACGGTGCTGGTCACCCACAATGAAACCTCCACCGGTGTTACCAACGACCTGGCCTCCATAAGCTCGGTAGTCAAGGAAGCCGGTAAACTGCTGGTTGTTGACGCTATAAGCAGCCTGGGTTCAATCGACCTGCCGGTAGATAAG
This sequence comes from Dehalococcoidales bacterium, assembly GCA_030603605.1. Next base: position 20,783 of record JAUVXN010000003.1, read on the forward strand.
TGGCACTGCGATGTCACTGTCACCGGCTCCCAGAAAGGGTGGATGGTTCCCCCGGGGCTGGCCATGGTCAGCGTAAGCCAGGAGGGGTGGCAGGCAAACCAGAAAGCCAAGATGCCCCGCTTTTACTGGGATTTCGCCAAGGCCAGGAGCTACCTGGAAAAGGGGCAAACACCCTGGACGCCGGTCGTCTCGGTATTCTTTGCCCTGGATGTGGCACTGGATATGATGTTGAAAGAGGGTATGGCCAATGTCTTCGCCCGCCACGCCCGGATGGGTAAAACCGCCCGGGAGGGCGTAAAAGCATTGGGGTTGTCCCCCTTTGCCGAAGAAGGCTATGCCTCCAACACCGTTACCTCCGTCGCCGGCTCGGACGGGCTGGATACCAAGAAGATGCTCAAGATTCTGCGTGAAGAGCATGACGTGGTGCTCGCCGGCGGCCAGCAGAAACTGGACGGGCAGATATTCCGCATCGGTCACCTGGGCTGGGCAACCGAAGATGACATTAAAGAGGTAATATCAGCCATAAAGAAAGTACTGCCCCAGGCGGGTTTCAGGAGTAGCTAATTATGAAAGTCCTAATCGCCGACCCCGTCTCCGAAAAAGGGATAGATATCCTGCACCAGCACGCCCAGGTGGATGTTAAAACCGGGCTAAAAACCGAAGAGTTAATATCCATAATCGGCGACTATGAAGCCCTGATGGTGCGCAGCCAGACCAAGGTCACCGCCGAGGTAATAGCCGCCGGCAAAAAGCTGCAGATTATCGGGCGGGCGGGTGTCGGTGTGGACAACGTTGATATTGAAGAAGCCACCCGGCGGGGTATCGTGGTGGTTAATGCCCCCACCGGCAACACCATCTCCGCCGCCGAGCACACCATTGCCCTCCTCCTCGCCCTGGCCCGCCATATCCCCCAGGCCAACGCCTCGCTCAAATCCGGCGCCTGGAAACGAAGTGAATTCATGGGCACCGAGGTGAGAAACAAGACGCTGGGCATTCTCGGCCTGGGCAATGTCGGCTCAGAAGTAGCCCGGCGCGCCCGGGGCCTGGAAATGAAGCTAATCGCCAACGACCCCTTTATCTCGGCGGAACATGCACTCAACCTGCAGGTAGAGCTGGTGCCGATGAAACAGCTATTCAAAGAAGCCGATTTCATCACCCTGCACACTCCGCTAACCGCTAAAACCAAGGGAATGCTTGGCGAGAAAGAGCTGGCCCTGGTCAAGCCCACCGTCCGAATCATCAACTGCGCCCGCGGCGCCCTCATCGACGAAGAAGCACTGGCCAAGGCGGTAAAGGAGGGGCGGGTGGCCGGCGCCGCTATAGACGTCTTCCCCACCGAACCGACTACGGAAAGCGTCCTTTTCGAAAGCGATAATATTATTGTTACCCCCCACCTGGGCGCCTCCACCACTGAAGCCCAGGTTATGGCCGCCCGGGACGTCGCCGAGCAGATTGTCGATGTCTTTAAGGGACACCCGGCCAAATATTCGGTCAATGCCCCCTTTATACCGGCGGAGATGCTTTCGGCGCTGGCGCCCTTTATCAACGTGGCCGCCGCCGCGGGCCGGCTGGTCAGCCAGTTGGTTGAGGGACAGGTGAGCGCCATCCAGATTAAATACAACGGCGAGATTGCCGAATATGATACCAAGGCCCTCAAAGCCGCCGCCCTAGGCGGACTGCTGGAGCAGGTAAGCGAGGAGCGGGTCAACCTGGTTAACGCCGATATCGTGGCCAAACGGCGCGGCCTGGCGGTGGTGGAGCAGGAAGAGGCCGAGAGCGAGAACTATGCCAGCCTGATTACGGTAGAAGCCACCACCAGCGCCGGGGTCACCACCGTCGCCGGAACGGTAATGCGCGGGGAGGTCCACATCGTCCGGATTGATAACTACTGGATTGATATTGTCCCCACCGGCGGCTATTTCCTGTTCTGCGACCACCTCGACCGCCCCGGCTTAATCGGCGCCGCCGGCAGGATAACCGGGGAAGCCGATATAAACATCAGCTTCATGCACCTGAGCCGCCTAAAACCCCGCGGGCAGGCCCTGATGATACTGGCCCTGGACGAAGACTTAACCGAAAAACAGCGCCAGCAGATACTGGCCCTGCCTGATGTCTACTCCGCCAAAGTGGTAAAGCTGTAAGCAAATACCAACACCACCCGATACCCCCGGATTACATCTCAAAACTCGCTTTGAAGAAACTGGCGATTTTGCGTCTGATAAAAGGATACCACAGCCAGATGGTAGCGTGGGTTGCCGGCAGCCACATTATATCCGGCCGGCCGCATGCCCTCCAGAAATCGAGGGCGGCGTCGGCGGAAATAGCCTCGTCCCAGCGGGCGTTAATCATCAATACCTGGCGTTGCCGCAGGCGGTAGGCAAAAGTCATCGGGTCTATCAGGAAACTCTCCCGGGCAGGGGTGACATATTCAACCCCCTTTTCGGCCACTTCGGCAAGGTATCGCATATAAGACTGCTGAATACTCTGGTACTCCGCCTCGGTACGTTTATAATCCTTGATGATAGCACTTAGCTGGCTCATACGGTTTATCTTCTCGCTGTTACCGGCGGATACAATAAACACGCCGGCGCTAACACGCTCGTCTATCCCCATAGCTATGGCAGAAACAAAGCCTCCAAAGCTTATCCCCGCCACCGCTACCCTCTCCCCGTCTATTTCTTCCCTATTAATCGCCCAATCAATCACCTGGCGCACTTCAATCACCGAAGCCTGGTATATCTGGAACCATTCCTTGGGAGCAAAGACGGGATACCGCTTTTTCATGTTTTCCGGCAGACGGCTTGAGTGCAATAAGAGGTATAGAATCACGCAGGCGGTGCCATTACTGGCCAGAGACCTGGCCAGCAGCTTGCAGGGGATTACGCTATGGTCTCCCATCCCGTGAAGCAAGATAACCAGCGGTGCACGGCTTGACCCCTGTGGCTGGAAGTATTCGCCCCTAACAATGCTTCTCCCCCAGTGGCCGTTGTGAACAGCCGAGGGGAAGTCGACCCCGTGCCATGCCCACTTCCCGGTCGTTTTCTTCAAACGCAGGTTGAAGCTCGGCTCGCCACTCTGATAAATATACGGGTCCAACTTTTTAACCTTTTTATTTTAGCCGCCACCGGCATTAAACCGGGCCAGGTAGCCCTTAACAAAGTCCACGGCAGCTAACGGCGTGGGGTCAATCTCGTTTAGCATCGCCAGATATAAGCTGACGTAATCCCCGAAGAGAACCAGGCTCATCACCTGCGCCAGCGCCGTTTCCCCCACCGCCTCTACCACCTCATGGCTGATTGCCGATTCAGCCAGCAGTTTAGCCGTAGCTTCATAGTGAAGCCGGCTCCGGGGGCTAAAAAGGGTGGAACGCAGCAAAACCACAAATACCCTGTCCTTTACTTCGGGGGGAAAATCATAGCCCACCGCGGCATTATGATTTAGCTCGGGGAAAAGCTCAAAGAAAGCCCAGGCCTTGCTGTTCTCGTTAAGCTGGTTTTTCCAGCGCCGGGCCACCTCCGATAGCACCTCCCCACCGTAGATTACTGCCAGGTGCCCCCACAGCCTGGCCGCCAGCTGCTTGGCCGGGTTGGAGGCAAGAGGTCTAGTTTCCACCACATCCCCGGCTAATTTATCCAAAGCCTCTAGCGCCTGCTTTAAATCGGCTGATTTATCAACAAGCAGGCCGAGCTTCTGAAAGATACCAACCAGAGGGACAAAGCTGTGCGGAAAGGCGGCGCGGGGAGGTGCCTGGTAATCTATGCTAAAGACAGGAATGCCCTCTTTTTCCGCCAGCTGTTTTAGCCTGCCACCGGCGGTGATCGCCAGCTTTTTGGCCGGGGTTTTGAGTGATGCGGTGAAGGCGGATAGAGTCTCCTCGGTATTCCCCGAGTAACTTGAGGCAATGACCAGGGTGCTCCGGTCAACGAACGGAGGCAAGCCGTAGTCACGGTGCACCCAGACCGGCACCTTGCTTTCCGTCAGAGCCAGGCGGCGTGCTATGTCACCACCAATAGCCGAACCACCCACCCCCAGGATAACAACCTTATCCACCGGGCTGTATTCCGGGGGCAGAGCAAACCTCAAGACTTTTTCCCAAGCCAACCGGCATTGCTCGGGGAACTGGTGCATATGGTCAAGCATCCCCGCAGCATCAAGCCGTCGGTAAATAAGGAGGTCATCCAAATCAACCATGGCTAACCCACCGCCTCCTGAGCCATAAGTGCCCTATTATAGCATCCAGAACCGATAAGCTCAATTGAATCTGGCAAAACAAAGGGTAATCTTTACAAAGCGGGTTATCGGAGCTAAAATAGGTATGATTCGGGCGGTTAGCTCAGTTGGTTAGAGCGCTTGCTTCACACGCAAGAGGTCACTGGTTCGAGTCCAGTACCGCCCATTTTCGCACCGATTCTATCCGGGGAACCGGGGCTGAGGGAGTTGCTTGAGGTACTGCTTGGACCGGAGGGGAGGAGAAGGTTGGAGCTGAGGGACAAGACAAACGACGAGCTTTTCACCCTCTACGACGCCGATCTGGTGTTGAGGGTGAGAAACGCCAGAAACCTGGATAATGAGAGTCGGCTGCTGGCCAGGTTCCGGCAGTACCTGAACGGCTATAAGCCGAGTTCCGAGCTGGCAAAGGTATTTCTAAGCCACTATGCCAACCGAAAACCACGGACGCTGGCCCGATACGCAGCTACCATCAAGTCATTCATGAAATGGTACGGCGAGCCGATGGATAACTTCAGGATAAAGGTGCCCCGGTCGCTGCCCCCCTACACCGAGGACAGCGACGTTGACAAGCTCCGCCAGGCCATAGCGGGTAAGAAAACACATAGGGGCACCATCACCCGCGACAGCCTGCTGGTGGATCTGGCCCTCAGCACCGGCATGAGAAGGGCGGAACTGGCCGCACTGGAGCCGAAAGACATACACTCCGATTTCTTAATCGCGCACGGCAAAGGTAAGAAGGACCGGGTCATTCCCCTGCTGCCGGCTATAGCCATGAGGCTGCATAACTTCACACAGGGAATGAAGCCGGATGAGAATGTGTTCAAGCTGAAACCTGCATGTATCGGCAACAAGATAAGGTTTTTCGCCCTGAAGGCCGGCCTCAATAATTTTCATACCCATACGATGCGGCACAAGTTCGCCACCGACCTGTTGGAAAGGGGCGGCGATATCAGATCGGTACAGGAGCTGCTGGGGCATACCGATCTGTCAACCACCCAGGTTTACCTGGCAATCACAGATAAGCGGATTCGTGAAACAGTGGACCTGCTGGATGGTCCGCCAAAGCAGAGGCGCGGGCAATCAGGCCATGACGCAGCAGACGGGATCCATCCGGTAGTCTATTAAGCAGTCAAACAGGTTAAAGCCAAAGGGCTGTCGGGGTGGTGATGGCTATTATAAAATGATGTTAAACAAATACTCGGAGAACTCTGTCGAGGTGAAAATAGAATATTGGATAGAGGATTAGGCCTCTTCCCCATTGAAACTGCAATCGCCAGTATCGTCGTGTTTAAGGTTTACTGCTATCATCATCCATAAGAACCTGCATTGGTAGCTCTTTGAAGGGTAATTGCAGAACTCTCATCATATCCATTGCGTTATGCGGGGCGTATCCCTGCCAGTGGTTGTTGAATAGGGCGAAGGTGTATTGTGCCCCACCCGAGAAAGCTCTGACTTCCTCCGCCAGCTCGTGTATCTCGATATCTGAATAAAGATATTTGTAGCGGGTTTCGCTATCTCCTTTCCACCACATCTCTTTATTCCTGCCATGAAAGCGGAAGTAAGCCGTATCCGAGGTTACCGGTACCTCGGCTGCTATTGAAGATTGGAACTTCGGTTCATCAATCTTTACCCAGGTAACGTTATTTTCCCTTAGAAAGCGGGCGGTGCTTTCATCGTCGCTCCAGCTCCGGTGTCTTAGTTCAATTGCCAGCCTGTACTCATTGAAAGTCTTGATAACTGCGGTAAGTATTTGTTTCCCAAAACCGTCATTCTTGAAGCTCGGCGGAAATTGTGCGAGCAGAGCCCCCAGCTTCCCGTACCTGGCCAGCGGCTCGAGGCTACGCTTGAACAGGTCGACGTCGTCCTGGGATATCGCTGCCACTTCACCGGTGGCCTCTTCATACATCTTGGGGTGGGTGAACTTCTGCCAGAGTTTGACAGTAAATAGAAAATCTTCGGGGACTCGCTTGACCCAGTTATAGACATAGCCGGGATTAGGCGGCCTGTAGAATGAGCTGTTGATTTCTCCAAGTAAACAATCTATCATCATAAGTAGGAAACCTGTTATTGGGGGTGAGAAAATGTACGAAAGAATTCTTGTTCCGTTGGACGGTTCGCAGTTAGCCGAGGTAGTCCTGCCCTACGCTGAGGAGCTGGCCGGAAGACTGGGTTCCGAGGTTACCCTGCTATCGGTTAGCGAATCGGATGAGACCGATCGTTATCATGAGGCCCTGACATATATAATGAGGATGGTCGAGCCTACAAAGCAGGGTGCCGAAAGGAATCTTGGGAAACTGGTAGCAAAGGAAGTCAAAGTAGACTCAAGAACTTTAGTTGGTCATCCTGCCGACGAGATTGTGGACTATGCAGGGAAAGCTGATATTGGCCTGATTGTCATGGCAACCCATGGCCGCTCCGGTATTAAACGCTTGGCTCTCGGAAGCGTGGCCGAAAAAGTAGTGAGGACTGCCAAGCAACCGGTAGCGCTCATCAGGGCCAAGGGTGCCCGTCCTGACGTGCGCGAGAAGGGCATACTGAACAAGGCACTTGTCCCTCTGGATGGCTCAAAGGAAAGTGAAGCAGCAATTCCCTACATCGAGGAGCTTGCCTCTAGGCTCAAGGGGGAAGTTGTCCTTTTCCAGGTGTTAGCACCAACTCACTATGTTAGCGCTGGGGAGACAGCCACCCAAGTTCCCTACACTGTTGAAGAGATGAAGCCGCTAAAGGTCAGCGCTGGAGATTACCTAAAAAAGGTGGCAGGTAGACTTGAGGGCAAAGGTATCACCACAAGGTCTGAAGTAAGGGTTGGCTCCGCGGCTGAGGAGATTATCAAGCTCGCCGACGAACTGTATGTCGATATGGTGGCTATGTCAACACACGGGCGCTCTGGCGTCAGCCGTTGGGCCTTCGGGAGCGTTGCCGATAAGGTTCTACATGCAGGGAACACGCCACTCTTGCTGGTAAGGGTGTCGTGAGCTAGCGAGGTTTCCTTGCGTTAAAATGGTTGAAAAAGGCATTGACGAGGAGGAAGCTTAAGCCTACTATTTTTTGTTGCCCAGCGTCTCGGCAAATGTTGATAATTTGGTACAAGCGAAGTACTCTGTTAAATCCTAGGCTTAGGCAGCTAGCTATGTTCTATTCAGAGCTAATAGTCTACTTCAGGGACTATTTTATTTATTTGTTGAAGCATGTTGATGTGCCGTCTAAAGGTCTGGGGAGCGGGACCTTGGTTGAGACAATAAGCTAAAGGAGGTTAAGCTATAGCAATGGAAAGACGGAGGCCAGGACGGGGGTTAGTTCCATGGAGCCCATTCAGGGAGCTAGAAGAGTTGGGGCGGCGTTTTGAGGACATCTTTGTCCGACCATCTCTATCCGCAATGTGGAGGCACCTTCCCGTAGAGGTGAGGGGTTGGGTGCCCTCCATCGAGGTATTCGAGAAAGAAGATAAATATGTGGTGAAGGCTGAACTCCCGGGGATGAAGGAGGAGGACATAGATGTCTCCGTTGCTGGCGAGACATTGACGATAAAGGGGGAGCGAAAGGCTGAGGCTGAGGTCAAGGAAGAAGACTACTACTGCTGTGAGCGTTCTTACGGTAGCTTCTTCCGCTCAATGGCTCTGCCCTCTAATGTAGATGCCAAAAAGATTGAAGCCAGTTATGAGGACGGAGTCCTGGAGGTCAGCCTTCCCAAAGTCGCTGAGGTTAAGCCTAAGAAGGTTACACTCTCAGTTAAGAAGAAGGAGACGGCCAGCAGCAAGAAGAAGGTGAAAGCCAGTAAGTAGCTTGATGGAATCTATTCATCCCGCTTCCCGACCTTCCCGTTAAAGAGATTTAGCCTGGATTTGAGGGTTCTAAACCGTTTAAGAACTTCAAGCCTGATGCCAAGTTCTTTAAGTTGCATATATAGCGAGGCTCGCTATTTTGATGCCGGCAAACGCGATAAGAATCTGCCCCGGGAGACTATTAAACCAGCCGACGAGTTTTCACATTGTTTTTCCCCGGTGTCCCCTTCCCCCCATGGCTACATTCTGCCATGCCTCAATATTGAAATAAGCAACCAAAAACCCATTACACCAGCCCCAACAAAACCGACTATTCCAATGATAGGAATTCCATCCCACTTAGGAGGAATCCCTGATAGAACAATAAGAGAAGAACCGACAATTAAGGAAGCTAAAACAATTGCAAAGGCAATACGATTACTGATTTGGTCGTGTTTTTCGAGCATTGGCTCCAGCCCCTTGTGCTCAAACCCCATCTTGACCTGTCCAAGTTTAATCTGCCCAATCATCTCTCTCATTTCAGAGGGAAGGTCACGGAGCAAGAGACTGAGTTCTATGGCTGATAAATATATATCCTTTGTTAATTTGCGAGGACTTAGGCGCTCCCTTAATAATTTCTTAGCAAACGGCTCCGTATGTTTTGCCATATCAAAATCCGGGTCCAACTTCCTGCCTACCCCCTCAATGGTTACTAACGCTTTTATTAATAGATAAAAATCAGGTGCAATTTTCAACTTGTAGGAACCAATCAGTTTGATCAGTTTATTCAGAAGTTCACCCATATTTAGACTTTTTAACGGTATGTAAGAATATTGTTCTATCAATTCAAATATCTGATATTCTAACCCTTCAATATTTTCGCTGCGGTTACTGCCGGAGAACTGTAAAAGAGCTTTTGTTATTCTTTCTGCGTCTCTGTTTACAATCCCAACGACAATACTGCCAAGATATTCTCTGTGTTTAGGTAACAAAACTCCCATCATACCGAAATCAAGAAAACAAATAATGTTATTATCCAGGACTAAAATATTACCGGGGTGAGGGTCGGCATGGAAAAAGCCGTGTTCAAAAACTTGTTTCAGAACGAGAGTAGCACCTCTACTGGCAATAATTTTAGGGTCGTTCCCTGACTCTAATACCGCGTCAATATTAGAGACTTTAATACCATCAATAAATTCCATGGTGAGGACTTTCCTGGTAGTATAACTCCGGTAAACCTTTGGCACATAGATGGTCGTATCTTCTTGGAAAATTCTGCCAAATCGTTCAATATGTGTGGCTTCAATGGTGAAGTCTATTTCCTTTCTAATCGACCGCTCAAATTCCTTGATTATACCAACGGGATTTAAAATGTCCGTCCCCTTAATATGCCCCTCCATCAATGTGGCCAGATGAAGCATTATTTCTATATCAGTCTCAATAACCTGTTCTATGCCGGGACGCTGCACCTTAACGGCAACTATTTCTCCGCTCGTAAGTACGGCTTTATGTACCTGGGCTATTGAGGCTGAAGCAATGGGGGTACTTACGTATTCCTTGAAAAGGTTGGAAACAGGTTTATCAAGCTCCTTTTCAACCAATTGTTTGGCTTCTTCTTCCGAAAAGGGAGGGACAGAATCCTGAAGTTTCTCAAGTTCAACAATAAGTTCTTGAGGCAATAAATCCTGCCTGGTACTCATTATCTGACCAAGTTTTATAAAGGTAGGACCAAGGTCTTCCAATGCCATCCGTATCCGCTCCCAGCGGGAAAGAGACACTATCTTTGCATCTCCTCCCCGGGGAAGGAATCTCCTACCAAAACCGATGTGTTTCCCTAAACCACTTTTAGATACCAAATCGCCAAAACCGTGTTTCACTAACACGGTAATGATTTCGCGGTAACGGTTAATGTGGCGGTAGGTACGACCTAATCCAACTCTAGGAATCACTGTTTCCTTCTTGTCTATTCTTGATTTGAGTTTCCAGCTTTTTTATCCGTTCTTCGAATTTTTTCACTTCGGCGCGGGATGGGATATCCGGCTTCTTCAAAGCACTCTTTACCAATTTCTCAACCCGGCTTTCCAGATCCTTTCTGGCTTCGTCAGCTTGCTTTAGCAGGTCCTCGACTAACTTCTTGCCTTCTTCCTCAGAGAGTTTGCCCTCCTCAACAATTTATTTAGCCAGTTCCTCAATTTTATCCTTGGTCATCGAGGTAATCCCAATCCCCATTAAAGTGGCTTTTTTCAACAGGTCAAACATGATACATTCCTCCTTTAGCTCATATAACTTATTGTACTCATAAATAAACGCGATTACGCTAAAACCGCTTAATTATATACCTCCTCAAGGGAATAGGGAAACCTGTTCAGGCTAATTTTCTTTTTATTTCAGGAATGGCTGCTTGAGCAGCTAGTTCACCCTGTAAAATACACTCCTGAGCTCGGTGGAAATCACCCCAGCTAATATGCGTTACCTGGGGTTCAATTATTACATCTGCCCCAACCAGGCTGAACTTCACCCCCTGATAACTAATAATGTGAACCATTTGCATTATCACATTGAAGATATTGGGCTCCTTTGCTTTTATCTCCTTTTTGTTTGTCCCATCCTCATGGAGCCTCTCTTGAACACTTGGTGTTGTATTCACCGCTATGATAAAGTCTGCCCCCATCTCCTTGAGGACACTCACTGGCATCGGATTGGCTATGGCGCCATCAACCAGATACCTGTCTTCCCGTTTAATTGCTTTAAGTATTACCGGAACAGAACCGCTAGCCCTTACCCCCGCCCGCACCAAGCCCTCTTTAATCACCACCTCTTCACCAGTCGCAATATCAGCGGCCACACAGGCGAAAGATATGGGAAGGTCGCCAAATTCTACGTTCCCTATAGTTTGCCTCAACATATCTTCAATTTTCCGCCCCCGAACCAAACCGGTTTTGGGTAAAGCAGGGTCGGCTAGAAGGGAGAACCTCTTTGAGCCCCAGTACATTGCCACCTTTTCTAATTCGCTTGCATCTTTCCCTTGAGCATAAAGGGCACCGACCAGAGACCCCATACTGGTGCCGGCAATCATATCGATATGAATACCTTCCTTCTCCAGGACTTTCAGCACTCCAATCTGAGCTAGTCCTCTGGCAGCACCACTACCCAGAGCTAAACCAATCTTTTTCCCTTTACGCCGCAATTTAGTCACTCTCCTTAACTTTGACTATGTTAAAACCCCAGCCTGCTGGCTGTCAACGCTTCTAACAAGTCCACTTGGTATGAAATACATTTATAGTTATAGCCTATAATTTATTTGGTAGAGGAGACTGAGCTAGTTCTATACCGATGATATAATCATAATGAGGTTGATTACCGTTAACTACCTCTACCTGAAGTTGGGGGTGCTGTTTACTAATACGAGCACTAACATCTTCTGCCTCAGCCTCCCCTGTGCCAGCCCCGTAGTAGATGGTGATTACCTCGGCTTCAGCCAGATCAATCTTAGTCAGCAGGTCACTGATAACATCGCTGGCTTCATCACCTGCTGCCGACAATTTACCGTCTAGGAGGCCGATAGCCTGATTTTTCTTGATATCAAGGCCATCTAAGTTGGTAGAGCGGGTTGCCCGGGTGATTTCAATGGTTTTAACCGTTGATTTGGCCTGGGTCATGAGTTCGTTGTTGGTTTCAAAGTTGGATTTACGGTTAAAGGCTATAAGAGCGGCGACTCCCTGCGGTATCGTTTCTACAGGCACTACCTTAATGCTCTTGTTGGTCAAGGACTCAACCTGCCGGGCGGTGAGCACTATATTCTTGTTATTGGGCAGGATGATAACCTTATCCGAGGGCACCGCTTCTACCGCCCGAAGTATATCCTTGGTACTAGGGTTCATTGTCTGTCCACCATGGACGATAGCTGATACACCTAGGCTCGTAAAAACATCAGCCAGCCCCTTCCCTGCGACTACAGCAACGATAGCCATGTCAGCTGGTAGCATTTTCTCCTTTTGCAGTATCAGGAAGTCTTGGTGCTGTTCATCCATGTTGCCGATGTTGATATCGTGTAGGGTGCCCAAGGATGTAGCATAGCGGATGACGCTGTCCGGCTCCAAGGTGTGAATATGAACTCTGATAGTAGAGTCGTCACCGACAACAATCAACGACTGCCCTTTGTCCTTCAGGTCTTTCCTGAGCTTATCTGGGTCAAGGTTTTCACCTGTCAGCATAAACTGAGTGCAGTAGCCAAAGGATTCATCTTCTTCGGCAGTCATTTGTAGTGGCTTGGGAACTTCTGGCACGCTACCAGCAATTACCCGTGACTTACGGGACTGCATTTGCTCTCCCTCACCCCTAAGGTAGAGAAGAGCACCCTCCAGCAGGGTATATAGTCCCTGCCCGCCGGCATCCACTACCCCAGCCTCCCGTAGTACAGGAAGAAGCTTGGGAGTGTTAGCTACCGACTCATTGGCACCATTAACAGTAGCCTCCAAGACTGATATTACATCACCGTTTCCACTGGTCACCGACTTCTGCGCAGCTGAGGCCGCTTCCCTGATCACGGTCAGAATAGTTCCCTCTACCGGATTAGTTAGCGCTTTGTAGGCTGTCTCTGATGCCTGGCACAAGGCATCTGCCAGATCACTGCCATCAATGGTCTCATTCCCATTCAGACTCTTTGCTAGACCGGTCCAGATTTGCGACAGGATCACACCGCTGTTACCTCTGGCGCCCATCAGCGCCCCTTTGGCCATAGCCTGGGCTACTAATGATACTTTATGGTCAGTAGCCTGGTACGCTTCCTCTACGCTGGAACGCATGGTCGAAAGCATATTGGTGCCGCAATCGCCGTCCGGCACCGGGAAAACATTCAAAGCGTCGATATCTGAAGCGCTCTTCTCTAACCAGTTAGTAGCCGCGGCGAACATCTCTCTTAAGTCCTGCCCGCTGATGGTTTTGTCTTGTTTCACTTTGTCTCTCATGATAAAGTGACTTCCTTTTTCAGTATAATCTTCTTAGAGATAATTCAGCAGTCATATAAGCTTCTTAAGTTATTTTACCATGCCTCTAACATCCTATGTGAGCTGCCCAGTAGCTCCAAGTAATAATCCATTACTATCTGGGCGACATGCTCCCACCTGTACTCTTCAGCTTTGGCTCTGCCTCTGGCTCCCATTTGCTGGCGAAGTGTTGAATCGCTGAGAAGGGAAATAATGGCCTGAGCAAGCGCCCCTTCATCTCTGGGAGGCACCAGCAATCCTTGGATGCCATTGTCTACCACGCTGGCATATCCATAGATATTTGAGGCTACGATGGGCTTACCAGCGGCCATAGCCTCCAGTAAATCGATGCCGAAGCTTTCCTCCCCGGTAGCCGGCGCGCAGAAAATATCAGCGGCATGGTAGTATCGGGGAAGGTCGGCATAAGAAACACGGCCAGTAAAGACCACGTCCTTTAATTTCATTCTGCTGACCTTCCTTGCATAGTTGCGGCGCAGTCTGGTTCCCGGTCCCACCACAATCAGCCGTGAATTCGGAAATTCCCTCTTGACGCGTGCGTAAGCTCCGAGGAGATAGTCCAATCCCTTGCGCTTTTCCAGGCGACCAACAAAGAGAATATTCAACTTACCATCGCAAAATTCTCCAACGGGAGGGACATCAGCTGCAAAATGCTCGAAGTCAACACCATTGGGAATTATGCGGTAGTCTCCTGGGAAGTACTTGGCCACAAAATCCCTTGCTGGCTGGGAGACGGCGATCTTCCCGTCGAGTCTTTCATAGGCCCCTTTGAGGAATGGATGACAAAGGTGATACCCCCTGGGGGTGTTGTGATAGGCATGAAAGGTGCCAACATTAACCGATTTAGAGAAGTAAAGAGCAGCCGTAGAGAGCAGGGGAATCACCGGTTCATGAATGTGGACAATGTCAAAATTCTCCTCTCTCAGTACTGCCTTCACCCGCGATGGCAGTAGAGGCGATAAGCTAATGCGGGAGATTGAGCCACCGACAGGTATGGGAACAACCCTGCTTGAAGCAATAACACTGTTATCACCGAGAGCGTCTTTATTATTCCCTGAGTAGGGGGCAATAATCCTGACGCAATGCCCCATCCGGGTGAAGTGATATTCTAACCGCGAAATGTGAGCAGCGACTCCACCGGGGTGAGCATAATCATAAGGGCAAACCAGTGCAATCTTCATACTATAGCCTTACCTTAGTTTTCTTTGATTGCCAGAAGTGATACTCCCTGTCAAAGATAAACCCCTTTCTACTGCCGATACCGACGGCGGCTCTCTTGGACTGGGCTAGAGACCTGACACCATAAAAGAGGGGGAGCACTAGAGAATAGGTGACAAGAATGCCTGACCCCCCGAATTGCCAGATGATCAAGGGCAAGAAGGCTAGGCCGACGATAATTCCTAGTCTAACATTGCTGGTAATGACGATAATTAGCGCAATGATGGCGAAGCTAATGGCAAACTCGTGCGGACTGAGAGCCAGGAGCACCCCCATGGTGGTAGCTGCTCCTTTGCCTCCCCTAAATCCCGCAAAGATGGGCCAGTTATGCCCAGCTACCGCAGCAAAGCCAACAGCGAAAACCCATATCAAGGAGAGACCCAGCCACTGGGCAATGAGTACTGCTACTAGACCCTTGGCTATATCGGCAGCGAGCACAGCAAAGCCGACGGTGACCCCTATTTCCCGCATGGTGTTTAGGGCACCCATATTGCCACCGCCGATTTGCCGAACATCAACCCCTTTTCTAAGCCGACCGGCAATGTAGGCAAAGGGGATGGAGCCCAGCAGGTAACCAATAATTACAGCTATAATCGTATTGAGTATCATTTCGTAGTATCCCCCATTGTCTCCCAACCAAGACAATAAGGCAGGGCGTAACGCATATTAGTTGTCAGTATAGAAAGAAAGTCCTATCACGCCAGGCCCACAGTGCGCTCCGGCAACCGGAGCCCAGTCGTTTACATAAATCTCGTTACAGTCAAAATGGGAGGACACCTGACCCTTGAGCCAGTCTGCATCATCAGGCACATTGGCATGGTCAATGTTCACATGTACCGGTCCTGTATTCACCCTCTCTTCCATAATGTCCAATAATCGCTGCAGCGCCCTCCGCCTGGTTCTCACTCTTTCCAGCGGTTCCACAACACCGGTGGATGTAGGCACCTCCAGAATGGGTTTAATATTGAGCAGGCTGCCCGCCCAGCAAGCGGCCTTGCCGATGCGCCCTCCCTTTTCCAGATATTTCAGGGTATCCAGCGTGGCTATCATGTTGACTCGCCCCTTCATGTCCTCCGCCGCCTTAATCACTTCAGGTAGAGGTTTACTCTCAGCGGCGGCACGTGCTGCCGCCAGAACTACAAACCCGTAAGCCCCTACTGCGGTTCGCGAGTCAATCACTTCTATTGGCACCTTTGGGAAGGATTCCTTGGCTATTAATGCCGATTTTAATCCCATACTGCTGAACCCCGAGGTCACCAGAATGCAAATTATGCTCTCTGTATCCTTGATTGCCCTCTGGTAAGCATCAGCAAAATCTTCAGGTGAGGGGGCTGAGGTAGTAGGAAGCTCTTTCGCACGTTGCAGCATGGTGTAGAAATCGCGAGGGTCTAAGTCCATGCCGTCTCGGTAGATTTTGTTCCCAAAGATTATTTTCTCCGGCACCAGCAGAATGCCGTACTTCTCTATCAACTCCCTGGGCAAACAGACAGAGCTATCAGCAACTATCTTGACCTGAGCCATATCTTTCTACCTCCTTCCTTGCGGCATACTTAGCTACTAACTTGGGGCGAATTGACGCACCACGCCGGTAACTATAGCAATTATGTTCATAGTTAAGCCTTCCTATAAGAACTAGCTGCCCGCATGAGCCTATTAATCGCGGTAGAGAAGCGGCGCCAGTCACCTGACCTGCTAGCCTGAAATTGGCGTCCTTTCTCCGTTATCTGGTAATACCTTCTACCCTGCCTCTCAGTGGTCTGCTCCCATCTGGAGGCAAGCAACCCTTTCTTCTCCAGGCGCATCAGTGCCGGGTAAACGGTGCCTGCCTTAAGCCTGAGATAGCCTTCAGTTCTCCGCTCCAGCTCCTTGACAATCTGGTAGCCATACATGGGCAGCTCACTAATCACTGATAGCAGAATGGGGTCTATAAGTCCCTTTAATAGTTGCTGAACGTATGCCATTTTTACCTCACCTCGCTAGTATATTACACTGCTATCTATTGCACTACTATGTAGTATACTACCTATCATATGCTTTGTCAAGTCTTTTTAATATTTTTTTTTAAATTCTCTGATTTTGCTAAATGCTCTATGTGGGGCAGGTTAGCGGCAATCCTCAAACCGCCGGCTTACCCTATGCCATAGATAAGCAAAAGCAGCTAGCAAATGATGCGGTGTGTGGCTGAATAGAATTTGTGTCGAGGAGTGACCTCAGGGTTTGTCGAGAAAAAAACAGTTCCCGAGTTGAACAATTCATCAGAGTATGACCTAACAATCCACTAAATGGGCCGCTGAGGAAGGCAGAAATATCGATGAACTTGTGAGAGAAGCTGTAGCTGCATGGATTAGAAATAGGTAACTAGAATGGGTAGTATATCATTTTATCGTTGTTTAGAGTGTGGCAATGAATTCACTGCTCGCGGTGGTGGCGGCTTTTATTTCATAGAATACCGCTGCGTGGACTGCGATACCATCAAAGTCGTCAAATGCAATAATCGATCAGTTCCCGAAGGAGAATGGATACCGCCTGAACCCGAGGAAATCGGCACTTGCATAAGATGCGGCGGAGAGTTGAGCGAAGATATTGGCCCGATGTGTCAAAGGTGTAAAAATAGAAATGTGGAATGCATTGAGGATGAGCGTACACGTTATTACGACTAAGGCCATCTCTATGCTGCCGATTTTCTTTCATAGTCATTTGGACATTTATACTAGCTTACTCTGTAATTGCAATTATGCTGCATTTTAGCGTGCCTGGCAAAGCCTGTTTATGTGTTTGCTCAGTAACACTACTAGCTTACCCAAAGCTAGAGGCAAGGGGGTTGATTGAACAATGGCGGCAGGAGTATAATCGGATACGATTACATAGTTCTTTACGCTATCCGACCGCCAGCTCCTGAAGCGATAATGCCAGTTCTTATGCTGACCTGCCCCCCGAAAACTGTACCAGCCAAAATGAGATTTTTATGGGATAATCACACTTTAAGAGGAGGATTATACCATGAAGAGTTCAAGGTACACGCCGGAGCAGGTAGCCTTCGCCATGCGGCAGGCTGAGTCAGGC
>JAUVXN010000077.1 GCA_030603605.1 Dehalococcoidales bacterium
ATTATCCATTTTTTCATAATTCAGCCTCCTTCTGCTATCTTTCACTATACTATAACGCTGGAGGGAAGAAAAAGTTAGGGCGACTTGTTAAAGTATCTGTACACTAAGCTTACGAGAAGCAACCCAACTGGCACTTACAAAGCTTAATTGACAGTTTATTGGCTATCTTGCCAACTTCCCGAGGGCTGACCTTTAATTCCCTGGCAATCTTTAAGGCGACAGCACAAGGCAGCTTGCCATCCACCAGAAAAGACTTCACCTTTTCTTCAATTTCAGCACTCAATACAATCACCTCCGTCCTAAGTGTCTCATTGATAAGCCTGCCTACTCCATTGCCTGAACCAGTTCGCCCAGGAGCAGGCGCATGTTCATGATATAGTCTCTGGCCAGGGAATCGATAAATACCACTCTGCCACCTATTGCCTTGGCAATGACCTCGGCACTCTGCGGATTAAATTGAGGTGAGGCAAAGATGACCTTTATGTTATGTCTCCTCGCTTGCTCTATCAAATGAGCCACACCCTTCACTTTCGGTTCCTTCCCCTCCACCTCAATAGGCAACATGGTAAGGTTGTACTCCTTTGCAAAATAGCCGAAGGCAGGGTGATAGGTCATGAATTTTCGGTTGGTCACTCCGGATAAGCCATCCCTAATATCCCGGTCAAGTCTGGTTAATTCCTGGAGATAAACATCCCGGTTTTTTTCATAAAAGGCCTTGCTGTCCGGGTCGACCTGCACCAGTCCATCGCAGATGTTCCGCACCATGATTCTGGCATTCAGCGGAGACATCCATATATGGGGGTCCATTCCCCCATGTTCGTGCTCGCCTGCCATCTCTTGAATCTCAATTCCCTTTGAGCAATCGACCACCAGCATCTCTGCGTTGATGGCGACAAGTTTGTCCATCCAGACCAGTTCAAACTCCACACCGGAGCCTACCTTGGCATACATCCTGGCTCCAGCCAGAGCCGCCATCCGACTCGGGGTTGGCCCATAGACATGAGGACTTGCCCCCGGTGGCACCATGACGCTAACATTCACCTTCTCCCCACCCACATTTTCCACAAAATCAGCCAGCGGGAGTATGCTGACAGTCACCCCTATCTTCTCACTTGCTTCTTCTTCCTGTCCGCATGATATGGCAGAGGCTGATAGCCCCAAAATGAGCAACAACGCCAAAACTGAAATTGTTCCGCTAAACCTACTTCTCTTCACCAGTTCCTCTCTCGTGCCCTCTCCCACAGCTTTCCCAGAGGCAAGTTTCAAGCCAAGTCAGCTACGATAACCTTACAACAGGACTACCCTCTGCTGTCAACAGTTTACCCCATATGAGGTATAACGCCAACTAACAAACTACCAAACTCCCTGATAACGAATAATACGGCAAATTTACCCATTATTTTTCCGCTAGTTATCGACTTTTAAAATCTGGCGTGGTTCTTCATTCAAGAGATTTTTACACTTTTTCATTAAGAATTCCAGGAAAAGTCTTGACAAAGGGTCGGGCATGATATATAGTGGAAAGCGGAAACCGTTTACCGCTTTTTGCTAATAAATGAGGAGTACAAAAATGAATTTGCAAAGACCAAACTCAAATGAGGCTACCAGAACCGCCAATCGTTCCAGAAGTGTTACACCGATGAGTGGCATCTGTACCCGCTGTCTTGACGGCTGTACAGGAAATTGCGAGGTATTTAGAGCAACTTTTCGCGGTCGAGAAGTCATCTATCCTGGACCCTATGGTAATATCACCGCTGGCGGCGACAAGGACTACCCTATTGATTACTCACACTTTAATATCCAGGGATATGCCCTGGGAGCCGAAGGACTACCCACCGGCGTTATTGGTAACCCCGATACGGCTATTTTCCCGTCTGTAAATACCGAGACCGAATATGGCTGGGATAGAAAAGTCAAGATGAAGCTGCCTGTGTTTACCGGTGCCCTGGGTTCCACAGAGATAGCCCGCAAGAACTGGGAACATCTTGCCATTGGCGCTGCCCTCAGTGGGATTACATTGGTCTGTGGCGAAAATGTTTGCGGTATTGACCCACAGCTTGAGGTTGATTCCAGTGGCAAAATTACCTCATCGCCAGATATGGACCGCCGAATCGAAATCTATAGACGCTATCATCAGGGACACGGTGAAATTCTGATACAGATGAATGTGGAAGATACAAGGTTGGGCGTTGCCGAGTACGTTAGCAAAAAGCACGGTCTGGACACCATTGAATTAAAATGGGGGCAAGGCGCCAAATGTATCGGCGGAGAGATAAAAGTTGATAGTCTGGAACGAGCTCTAGAACTCCAGAAACGCGGCTATATAATCACCCCTGACCCTTCAAACCCCGTCACTCGGGCAGCCTTCAAAGACGGCTCCCTCACTGAATTTGAACGCCACAGTCGCCTTGGCTTTATTGATGAAGAAGCTTTTTACGCTGAGATTCAGCGCTTAAGGGACCTGGGATTCAAACGCATTACCTTGAAAACAGGCGCCTACGGCCTACGTGAACTGGCTATGGCTATCAAGTGGGGTTCAAAAGCTAAAATCGACCTGCTTACTATAGACGGTGCCCCCAGTGGCACCGGTATGAGCCCCTGGCGAATGATGGAGGAATGGGGTATGCCAAGCCTCTACCTGCATGCTGCCGCTTACGAGTTTTGTCAAAGATTAGCTAATAGAGGCGGGCGAGTACCGGATATAGCCTTTGCCGGTGGATTCAGCAGTGAGGACGGAGTATTCAAGGCACTTGCGCTTGGAGCACCTTTTACCAAGGCAGTGTGCATGGGGCGGGCTTTGATGATTCCGGGTATGGTTGGCAAGAATATCCAGCAGTGGCTCAAGGATGACAAGTTACCCAATACAGTCGGTCAGTTTGGTTCAACCCCGGAAGAAATTTTTGTCAACTATGAAGACGTCAAGAATATAGTAGGCTGTGATGAAATGGAGAACATATCATTAGGTGCTGTGGGAGTCTACAGCTATTGTGAAAAGATAAGAGTGGGGTTACAGCAGTTAATGGCAGGTGCCAGATGCTTTAGTGTGCCCGCAATTACCCGGCGCGAAATCATGTCTCTTACCGAGGAATGTGCCAAAGCAACTGGCATCCCCTACCTGATGGATGCCTATAGGGAAGAGGCAATGGCGATTCTGGAGGGTTAAATCTTCGGAAATAGCAAATAAATAATGCACTATTCTATTCAGCTTTTAATACGTAAGTGCTATAATAACGGCAGTTTGCCGTGTAAAAAGAGGTTAGCATGTTACAAGGGGCTGGTACCGAGACAGAAAGAAAGATTATATCCATTCTCAAGGTCTTGAGCGAATCCACTGAGCCATTGGGGTCAATCACCATTGCCCGAGAGCTTGAGCGCCACGGGATTTTCTTAAGCGAAAGAGCTGTCAGATACCACCTGAGAATAACCGATGAGCGAGGTTACACTCAACCACTGGGTCGCGATGGCAGAATGCTCACCGCACAAGGTCTTGAAGAACTCCGGATGGCACTGGCACCAGAGCAGGTCGGCTTCATACACGAGAGGCTCGAGTTGTTAGCCTTCAACACCACTTTTGACCCTCAAAAACGGACTGGCCAGCTTCCCATAAATACCTCGTTCATTGACAAGGATAATTTCCAAAAAGCATTAGTCGCAATGAGTGATGTCTTTAAAGCCGGCTTATGTGTCACTGAACTCATCGCCACGGCACCTGAAGGAGAAAAACTTGGCTCTGTAGTTGTCCCAAGAGACAAAATTGGATTGGCTACAGTGTGCAGCGTAGTCATAAACGGAGTATTGCTAAAGGCAGGTATCCCTATTGAATCCAGATTTGGCGGGGTGCTTGAAGTTAGAAAGTCAAAACCAAGACGCTTTACAGCCATAATTAATTACGATGGCACTTCCCTGGATCCATCTGAGCAATACATCCGCGCCAAGATGACCAGCGCCGGTGAAGCAGCTAGAACTGGCAACGGCAAGATACTGGCTAATTTCCGTGAAATGCCGGCTCCATCCCGGTCAATTGCCCAAGAAATAATCAACTCACTTAAAGAGGCTGGCATCGGCGGAGTTTATGCCCTGGGTAACACCAGCGAGCCAATCTGTCAAATTGCGATAGGCCTGAATAGAGTTGGCATGGTGCTACTCGGCGGACTGAACCCGGTGGCTGCCGCCGTTGAAGCCGGTATCGAGATAGAGAATATAGCTGAAAGTGGCATGATTGACTTTGAGCAATTAACCAGCTTTTGGCAGTTATAAGTACAATGAGAGTACTTATCAACCCCATCCCCTCGAAGAGTCTTCGACCTTTATCTCCCCTTTCCCTTTGACAGGACTTCTCTTCGTGTTATACTCTAATAATAACCGGGGATTAATAGTATGAGTTATTTTAGTAACCTAGATAAGTTATGGGGAAAGGAAAACTCCAAGCCCCCTCAAAACAAAAACAAACAGCGCCCTATCCGATGGTGGCTTATTATCATTGCCGCACTGGTATTCCTTTTCATCATTGCCGCCATAGGTAAAGGCATTTACACCGAGTGGCTCTGGTTCAATAGTCTAGGGTTCAGCAGTATCTATACCACCATACTCACCACAAGATTATGGCTTTTCGCTGTCGGTGCCCTCGCCTTCTTCGCCCTACTGGTATCGAATCTCTTCCTGGCACGGCGACTGTCTCCAGTAAGCGGAGATAACGTCTCCATTGGCCAAGGATTAGTGGTAGTGCGCCGCGTGCTGGACATCGGCATACTAGGGATGGCTATTTTTCTCAGCCTTATCTTCGGCCTGGTTACCTCTGGCCAGTGGGAAACAATTTTACGCTTCAGCAACGCAACCAATTTCAACATCACTGAGCCCCTGCTTGGGAGAGATATAGCCTTTTATATCTTCAACCTCCCTCTCTACCACTTCGTGCAGGGGTGGCTGATATGGGCTACGGTCATCATCCTGATTTTTACGGCTACTATTTACGGACTCAATATCGGTTTTCGCCGCGCCGCTTTTACCACCGCCATCAAGGGACACCTCTCCGTGCTGGGTGCCGTCATATTCTTTATCATTGCCTGGAGCTACCGACTCAAAATCTTTGACCTTCTCTACTCCCGCCGTGGCGTAATATTTGGTGCCGGCTATACTGATGTCCATGCTCAGTTGTTGGCATGGCGGATTCTCATTGTTGTTGCCGTGATATCGGGCATGCTACTGCTAAGTGTCGTCCTCCGCCGCTGGAGACACTCGCTAATTATACCTGTAGGATTATGGGTTGTCTCCACCATTATATTTGGGAGCATCTATCCAGCACTAGTGCAGAGGTTCCAGGTGGAACCCAGCGAGCTAGCCAGAGAAAGCCCCTACATTGAGCACAATATCCACTTCACCCGACTCGCCTTCGGGCTTGACCAAATAGAAGAGGAGGATATTCCCATTGAACTGGCTCCCAGCGAGCAGGATATCGCCCAAAATAGTACCACTATGAATAACATCAGGTTATGGGACCACCGCCCCCTCAAGGATACCTATAACCAGATACAGTCAATAAGGCTATACTATGATTTTGTCGACATTGATGTTGACCGCTACCAAATTGACGGTGACTCCCGCCAGGTAATGCTAGCCGCCAGGGAGCTCTCACCGGAAAAACTTCCCTCTCAAGCCCAGACCTTGGTTAATCGACGCCTCCAGTTCACCCATGGCTATGGTATCGCCATGAGTCCAACGATTGAGGTCAGTGAAGAAGGCTTGCCTAACTTATGGGTCAAGGATGTACCACCAATAGGCAAGATTGAGATAGAACGACCCGAGATTTACTATGG
>JAUVXN010000101.1 GCA_030603605.1 Dehalococcoidales bacterium
TAAAACGGGTACTCTGACCCGAGGTGAACCCAAGGTAACTGATATAATCTCTGTCCCCTCTTCCTCTCAAGAAGAGATTCTTCAGCTGGCGGCCTCGGCTGAACACGGCTCGGAACATCCACTCGGTGAGGCTATAGTCAAAGCAGCTTCGGAGAAGAAATTAAAACTATCCCCAGCCTCAGATTTTAATGCTGTCCCTGGGCACGGCGTGGAGGCTTCGGTGGAAGGTAAGAAGCTCCTCCTGGGCAACCTGAAACTGATAAAGGACAGAGGTCTTTCCTTAAACGGGCTGGAAGAAGAAGCCAATCGCCTCTGGGAGAAAGGCAAGACCGTAATGTTTCTGGGTATAGACAGTCGGGTGGTAGGCATCATTGCTCTGGCTGATACCCTCAAACCAGACGCCAAAGAGGCGATAGAAGCACTGCACAAAATGGGTGCTGATGTGGTAATGCTCACCGGAGACAATCGGCGCACCGGTGAAGCTATTGCTCAAGAAGTGGGTATTGACCATGTTCTCGCCGAGGTGCTCCCCGAACATAAAGCTCAGGAGGTCAAGAAGCTGCAGCAGGAGGGAAAGGTGGTAGCCATGGTGGGTGATGGAATAAATGACGCCCCAGCCCTGGCTCAGGCTGATATAGGCATCGCCATCGGCACCGGTACTGATGTCGCCATGGAGACTGGAGACATTACGCTGATTAGCGGTGATTTGACCGGAATTGTAACCGCCATATCCCTGAGTAAACGCACCATGAGAACCATAAAGCAGAATCTCTTCTGGGCTTTTGCCTACAATACTGCCCTCATCCCGGTGGCGGCAGGGGTGCTATATTTTGCCTTCGCGAGTACCGGTGTACCCTCAGGGCTTCATTTCATCTTGGGCGACTATGGGTTCCTGAATCCAATTCTAGCTGCAGCTGCCATGGCAGCCAGCTCTATAACAGTAGTGTTAAATTCACTGCGCTTAAGAAGATTTAAGCCAGCCAGATTAGCTGACTAATACAACTTTGAGGAGGACCAGTGTATTACTTTGCTTATGCCTCCAACCTCAATCGCAAGCAGATGCTGGAGCGCTGTCCGGACAGCAAGCCTAAATTTGTAGCTACCCTTCCCAACTACAACCTGATATTTGCCGGCTGGTCCAGAAAGTGGCGGGGTGGAGTCGCCACCATCAGGCGATTTGGAGGGGAGAAAGTCCTAGGTGGCATTTACGACGTTTCGGAACAATGTTTACGGCAACTAGATAGATACGAAGAAGGCTATGACAGACTCAAGGTTACCGTGTTTACCGAAGTTGACGAGCCCATAGAAGCAATAACCTATATCAAGTCCGGGCAGCTAGAAGAAACGCAACCTTCAAAAGAATACCTGGCTATTATTCAGCAGGGCTACAGAGATTGGGGACTCGTTTAGATAAATTAACTATTGGTCGCCAGTTTGCTGTGCTTGACTATTATTTTGCCAGTCGAATATATTAAATGATACTGTTTAATAACCTATCCCAATATTTCCCCCATTTCCATCCGAGAGCCATATGTTATAAAATATGAAGTGGCGAAAGCTCAAGAAGCAGAACCCGGTTTAAACAAAAAAAGGACCAGCCATGGTGACCGAGCAAGATAAAACTCTAGATGCACTCAAAATAGCTATCCAGATGGAAACTGACGGCAAGAAATTCTATCTGAAAGCGAGTCAGGAAAGCAGTAATGAGCTGGGTAAGAAGCTACTGGAATCGCTATCTGCTGAGGAAGACATCCACCAACAGAAGTTTAGGGAAATATATGAGGCTATCCGGAGTAAAATGACTTGGCCCAGGACAGATTTTCAGCCTGATGGTGGCATACGGCTTAGAACCATATTTGCCAGGACAACTGAAGAGATGAGTCCCGGTTTCAGGACTAAAGATACAGAACTTGATGCCGTACAGACAGCGATGGATATGGAAAACAAGACCTATGATTTCTATCAGACTCAAGGTAAGAATGCCACTTATGATACCGAGAGGGAATTTTACGAGGCTTTAGCCTTCCAGGAAAAGGAACACCACCTAATCCTGCTTGACTATTACGAATTCCTCAAAAACCCGGCAGCCTGGTTTGTTAGCAAAGAACATCCCTCTCTGGATGGTGGTTAAATTTAAAAACCAGATGCCATCCTTAATTAAGCAAGGAGTGGGAAATGAATCTGAAGGTTTTATACAAGCTAGGCTACGGTCTGTATGTTGTATGCTCAAGAAGAGGAAAGAAGCTCAACGGGCAAATTGCCAACACCGTGTTCCAGATAACTTCGGAGCCGCCAACTATTGCCGTAAGTATCAACAAGAACAATTTAACCCATGAGTTTATCAGGGAGAGCAAAGTGCTGACGGTCTCGGTCATCTCTCAGGAGACACCCCTCTCTTTCATCGGTCACTTTGGCTTCAAGTCAGGCCGAGACATAGACAAACTTGAGGGCATTAATTATAAAATAGGTGAGACCCAGGCTCCTGTAGTGACTGACAACACCCTAGCTTATCTGGAGGCCAAGGTAATTCAAGAGGTAGATGTGGGCACTCATACTATCTTCATAGGAGAGCTTCTGGGAGCAGATGTCATTAAGGAAGGCGAGCCTATGACCTATGCCTATTATCACCAGGTCAAACGGGGCACCACACCTAAGACGGCTCCCAGCTATATTGCGGAGAGAAAGGAAGCAGCACCCAAAATGGTAAAATACAAGTGTACCGTCTGTGGCTATGTCTATGACCCGGAATTGGGAGACCCCGACGGTGGCATAAAACCGGGAACGCCATTTGCGGAGATACCAGACGATTGGGTATGTCCTGTCTGCGGGGCAGACAAGAATAAGTTTGAAAGGATGGAGTAAGATGAAACCAAGAGAGATAAAACCAGGGATTTATTGGGTAGGGGCCATTGACTGGGACAGGCGATTATTTGATGCACTGATACCACTGCCTGATGGTACGAGTTACAACTCATACTTAATTAAGGGTAGCGAAAAGACGGCTCTTATTGACACTGTAGACCCAACTATGCAGTCGGTGCTGATAAATAACCTGACGCAACTTGGGATTAAGAATATAGATTATGTGATTGCCAATCATGCCGAGCAGGACCATTCCGGTGCTATCCCCCAGGTGCTGGAGGAATACCCTGAGGCGAAAGTGGTATGCACCCCCAAGTGTAAGGACATGCTCATTGACCTGCTCCTGATTCCAGAAGAGAGATTTACCACAGTTAACGATAATGAGACCATTTCGCTGGGAGATAGAACCCTGGAGTTTATCCATGCCCCCTGGGTTCACTGGCCAGAGACAATGCTTACCTATCTGCAAGAAGACAGAATACTATTCCCCTGTGATTTGTTCGGCTCTCATCTAGCCACCACCGACCTGTATGTTACTGATGAAGGACAGGTCTATGAAGCCGCCAAAAGGTATTATGCCGAAATCATGATGCCCTTCCGAACCAGTATTGAAAAGCACCTGCAGAGGTTAAAAGATTACCAAATTGACATTATTGCTCCCAGCCACGGTCCAATGTATGATAAACCGGAGTTTATTTTGAAAGCGTATCATAGCTGGGTTTTTGACGAGCCCAAAAACATCGTGGTCTTACCCTACATCTCCATGCATGACAGCACCCGCAAGATGGTCGAACACTTTGTCGGAGCTTTGACTGAAAGAGGGGTGACGGTAAAACAATTCAACCTTGCCGTAACTGACATTGGTAAACTGGCGATGGCACTGGTGGATACAGCGACAATTGTTATCGGCACACCTACCGTATTTGCTGGTCCACACCCGAATACTGCCTATGCTGCCTTTCTGGCAAACGCCCTAAGACCCAAACTAAGATTCGTCTCCATTATTGGTTCCTACAGTTGGGGCGGCCGGGCGGTTCAGCAACTCGCTGAAATGCTCCCCAAGCTTAAGGTAGAATTATTGGAACCCGTGCTCAGTGAGGGATTCCCCAGAGAAGCAGATTTTAAGGCTCTGGATAATCTGGCAGCTACTATTGCCCAGAAACACAAGGAGCATAACTTTGCTTGATAATACTTCAGGAAAAGGAGATTTTAAGGAAGCAAAACTTTGAGGGAAATATTTGTCTTCTAAAAAAATAATACTAAGGAGGTATATGAAATGGAAGAGGTTAAGGAACAAGTAATCAGTCTTCCCCGACTAGGTCAGCCAGCACCAGCCTTTGAGGCGGTGACTACCCATGGGACGCTTAAGCTAGAAGACTTCAAGGGTAGCTGGCTAATTCTCTTCTCCCACCCAGCAGATTTTACGCCGGTATGCACAACCGAGTTCATCGCCTTTGCTGAGATT
>JAUVXN010000063.1 GCA_030603605.1 Dehalococcoidales bacterium
GGCGGAACCCGAGACCGAAGGTGAAGATGCCAGCGGGTCGGCGCTGCGGTAAACAACGGTGCTAGCGTAGCGCCCGGCGACGAGGTTCGTCCCGTCATAGTCAATGCTGTGGATATGCTTATCTTCCTTCAGCGCATCAACAGAGTCATCATCAACACGGAAGATGCCATCGGCGTCGTCCGCCGTAGCAGTACCATCAGTGGTGATGCCGACGAAGGAGAGACGCATGGAATCGTCGCTGCCCAGGTAGTCCGGAGACAGCGATATTGACGCTGAGTCAAGAGCGTCAACAACGGCGTCCGTTGTGTGTCCAATAATTTCCACCGGATAGTCGGTGAAGCCGGCGCTCGCATTCCACTTCGACTGGTCAAAGCTGAAAATCTGGAATTCGATGGAAGCAGTAACGTTATCAGCGGTGTCGGCAGTGACAGCGACCATGACCTCGTCGGAGGCGAAGTTGGGCGAAAACGCCACTGCGCCGGCAACATCTTGGTCAGCCTCGAAACCGTTCAAAGCGGTGGCATCCACCCAGGAAGCTCCAACCGTGCCAATCTTGTAGTAGTGTACCTCGGCGGCAGTGCCGTCAACACCAGCGACGGAAACGTAGTGGTTCCCGCTTTTTGCCACTGATATGGCAATGTCATTGATGGCAGTAAGCCCGGTGATGTCGCCCAGAGAATCCCAGTTGGCGCCAGCATCGTCACTGATCCAGACATATGTGGTGTTGCCAGCGACAGCGATGTAGTTCTCATCGTCCTGCGCCACCGCTATTAAGTTGGTGGTGGGGAGCAGTGAGGTGCCATCATAGACGCTTATGGCAGTCCAGCTCTCGCCGGTGTTACTTGACCTGTAGATGGTGCTTGTGTTGTTACACGAATATATAATGTCACCATCTCCAGAAACCGCCAGGTCAACAACATTACCAGGGTTGAGGACAGCGCCACTTGTGCTCGGGATGGTCTCAGCTGACCAGCTGAGTGTGCCTGCAGATGCCGGCATCGGGAATAACAGCATGGTGGTCGCCAGCACCAGGGTCAGGCCTACACCCCATATTTTAGTTATTTTACTTTTCATCGATCTTTATTTTTCCTCCTAGTTAGATTATGCATATCTCCATAAACAAACACATGACCACAAAAGCCACTCTTCTATGGAGACATATTTATTTCGAGTCTGTTGTCGAGTCCTAATGACTCTCTCCCCTTGCGGGCTCTTGCCATCGCATCACCTCCTTTTAAGCCTATTTGCCAATATTATATAGTGGATAATGCTTATTTGTCAACCCCTCCCGCTCCGATTTACCATTTATCAGCGTCATTAATAGTAAACCAGGAAATATTTATATGTCAGCCCCCAATGTACAATTATGAAATTTCTGTAAATATCTTGCAGGGCGCCACGGTAACGGTAGGCGGTATTCTCAGTTACCGAGCGCTGGAAGAGCCCTACCTTCTCGTAGGCGGCGAGCTCACCCTGCAGTGGGCCATCGCTTGCAACCCTACCTGGGAATGAATTAGAATGCCCCCAATGGAATTCGAATCCATGTTGCCGGCTTGAAAGGCCAGTGTCCTAGGCCTCTAGACGATGGGGGCACACTAGCTGTAAGTATATCAGAGACAGAGTCAGCAGGCAATATCCCACCCTGCAGTGTGTTACAATGGTAGAGAAGGGATGGTCAAGATAATTAATCACGATAAGCCGAAATGGGGCGAGTGAGAGGGAACGAGTGAGAAAGAAGATTATCCCCCTTTTGATTTTACTCCTTGTCATAGCGATTACGGTTGGCATCTTCTGCTTTTATAGACAATATCCAGGTGAGATTGAAGAGCTGGAAGCATACGGCTATCTGGGGGCTTTTCTGATTAGCCTCATTTTTAATGCCACTGTTATTTTACCCGTAGGCAATGTTCTGGTAATCTCTACTCTTGGTGCTATTTTACCCTCAGCGACCATTGTCGGACTGGCTGGTGGGGCTGGAGCAGCCATCGGAGAGATAACCGGTTATATGGTGGGCTACAGCGGACGTGGCGTTGCCGAAAGAAGCAAGATGTACGAACGGGTGGAGGGATGGATTAGGCGGTGGGGAACTGTCGTTATCTTTATCTTTGCATTGGTGCCCTTTATTTTTGACCTTGCGGCGATAGCTGCGGGCGTTCTTCGGTTTCCTTTTTGGAAGTTCTTGCTTTTATGCTGGTTAGGCAGGACTATAGCCT
Organism: Dehalococcoidales bacterium; assembly: GCA_030603605.1. The sequence continues at coordinate 2,214 of JAUVXN010000063.1, forward strand.
ATATTGTGGTGGCATTTATTGGGGCCTGGAGTTGGGTAATAGTAGCGGTACTGGCTATTTTAGCTTTGGGGTTGACTATTGCCAATTGGGCGTGGAAACGAGGTCATTGAAGATTTTATCTGGCCTTTTTGATTTTGATTATCAAAAGTGAGCCGACAACCATATAGGTAAAACAAGCTCCAAGCATCACCTGGTAGCCCAGGGCGGGAGCATATTTATTAAAGAAATCAATTACCGGTCCGATGAGACGTGCCAGGGCGGCACCGCCAGCCGTAGCCAGATTGGTCAGACCAAGGTAGCGTGCCTCCTCACCTTTAGGTACCAAATCTGTGGCTAAAGCCCAGTTGGTGCTGGTGAAGGCACCGAGGGCAATCCCGATAATTCCAGTGGCAAATATTATAGAGCCGTAGCTATGGGACAGAAATATGATGGCAAAGCCAAGAGCACCTAAAAGCCCAGCGGTGATGGCAAGGGGCTTGCGACCTATCCTGTCTGACAGATACCCGGCTGGATAGACCACGACTAACATACCGATTACGGCTGTTATCGAAAACTGGGCGGTTGCTGTAGCCGGACTGGTTACACCAATGACATCCCGGAGGAAGTTTAAGGCGAATTGCTGGATGGTAGTAAAAGCCATAAAGACGAGCAGGCGGGATATCAGAAACCAGATAAAATTGCGATTTGCCCTGATGTTAATTTTAAAAGGTTTATATAAAATTGACAGTAGCGGCAGCTTAGGACTGCCAGTAGCTGGTGGCTCCTTTACCAAGAGCATGGTGCTCACCATAACCGCTAGCAAAATAATTCCTAGAATTGTCAGGGCTAGCCACAGCCAGAGGTTTCCCTCACCAGTGAAGTAGTTGTCCATAAAGATAGCGATAGGATACAGCAGGGCAACCCCGCCTACTATCTCAAGCAGGCTTTTCACCCCTGAAGCTAATCCTCTCTTTCCTTCAGGTACCCGGTCGGGAATAAATGCCTGGTATGGTCCCTGTGCGGTATTACCACTGACTTGTAATAGGCAATAGATAATAAAAATGGTGGCGTAACTCCAGCATAAACCTATCCCGGAGAGAAACAGGATAGCGGCCATGGTGCCCAGCAGAATGTAAGGTCTTCGTCGCCCCCAGCTAAAGCCAGAGCGGTCACTAATCGCCCCGGCTATCGGCTGGACGGCCATTGCCAGAATTAGTCCGGTAAAGGTAAGAAGGCCGAGGTAGGTATTCTTTTCCGACTCGGCAACAAAGTCCAGCAGTCGCAACGGTAGAATGATGCTGTGCAGGCTACTCCAGAGGGCGGCCAGGGCAAAACCAAAGATGGTAATCTTGAGGTAATCAATACGGCGAAACTGCCCAGCGTTACTCATTGTCTTAAAGCATAGCAGAGCCGAGACAAAGTGACAATGCTTCTTTATGAATAGATAATGGGGGTGTTTAAGGGTGGCGAAGCCCCTATTTTATAAAGTGGGTATAATAGGTATATAATCAGAGGTGACCATTCAGCATTGGGTATAAAAGCGTGAAACATTATCCGTTAGTAGAGGAAATACATATCCCGCTCAGTGCCCCACAATTCTTTGAGATATTCAGAGACCGACCCTTCAGCTTCTTTCTTGATAGCGGTATGGACCCGGGTAAGCTGGGACGTTACTCTTTTATGGGCAGCGACCCTTTTCTGGTGCTGAGGAGCCGGGGTGAGGAAGTCTCACTGATTAGAGATGGAACGGAAGAAAGTAGGCGGGGTAATCCTTTTGATGTAGCCGGTGAGTTATTGGCGGTCTATTCTCTGGATGGGTGCCCGGCTGGTATTCCCTTTGCCGGTGGGGCAGTTGGTTATTTCAGTTATGACTTGTGTCATTTCATTGAACGCCTGCCGACCACGGCTATTGATGATTTGAGTCTTCCCGAATGCTATTTAGCTTTCTACGATGCGATTGTTGCCTTTGACCATTTTGAGGGGAGGGCATATCTGGTCTCCACCGGGTTTCCGGAGTTGGGAGAGATGAAAAGGAAGCAGAGGGCGGAAGAAAGGCTTAAAGAGGTGAAGAGCTGGATGCTGAATAAACCCTCTATTGCCGGTGAAATGAGTTCGGTTTCAATGGAAGAGGGTATGGTGCTTAAATCAAATTTTTCTCACGAGGAATACCTTAAAGCGGTGGAAACTGCCAGAGAATACATATGTGCCGGTGATATCTTTCAGGTAAATCTGTCCCAGAGATTTGAAGCTGACTTGAGTATTCCGCCCTATGAACTCTATCAACGATTGCGTAAAATCAATCCAGCCCCTTTTGCCAGCTATCTTGGTTTTGACGGAGTAAGTGTTGTTGGTGCTTCGCCGGAGAGATTTCTCAAAGTTCAGGGTGATTGGGTTGAGACCCGTCCCGTCAAGGGGACCAGACCGCGTGGTAAATCTGAGGTGGAGGACAGAGTCCTGGCTGACGAGTTGTCGGCAAGCATTAAAGACAGGGCGGAGAATGTTATGATTGTTGACCTTGAGCGGAACGACCTGGGGCGCGTGTGTCGCTATGGAACAGTGAGAGTTACCGAATTGGCTATTCTGGAGACCTATCCCACTGTCTTTCACCTGACCTCTACGGTGAAGGGCAGATTGTGCGAAGACAAAGACCGAATTGACCTGCTTAAAGCTACCTTCCCCGGTGGTTCCATAACCGGCGCCCCGAAGGTGCGGGCAATGGAAATCATTGATGAGCTGGAGTCTACCAGGAGAAGCGTTTATACCGGCTCAATTGGTTACCTTAGCTTCAGCGGTGAAATGGACTTAAACATAGTTATCCGAACTTTTCTGGTTAAAGGTGGAAGGGCTTACTTCCAGGTGGGGGGTGGCATCGTCTATGATTCGGAACCAGAGGCAGAGTATATAGAGACACTGGACAAAGCCAAAGCGCTGATTCAGGCGCTTAACCTGTCGCTTCAAGTTGCGGTGGAGGTAATATAGGTGATTCTGGTTATAGATAACTACGATTCGTTTGCTTATAACCTGGTTCAGTATCTGGGGGAGCTGGGCTGGGAACCTGTGGTCTATCGTAATGATAGCGTAACTCTGGAGCAGATTGAAGCTATGGCTCCAACTCACATCATAATCTCTCCCGGCCCCTGTACCCCCCTGGAAGCGGGAATTTCTAATGAGGTGGTGCGTTACTTCCGGGGGAAAATTCCCATTCTGGGGGTATGCTTGGGACACCAGTGTATCGGGTATGCATATGGTGGCGCCATTAAACGAGCCGCAGTGCCGGTGCATGGTAAAACCTCCCTCATTTTTCACGATGGCGAAACTGTCTTTGAGGGTTTGCCATCCCCCCTCGTGGGAGGACGTTATCATTCTCTGGTCATAGATGAGGAAGTGGTGCCTGTTTCCCTGGAGGTTTCCGCCAGAACCGAAGCGGGGGAGATTATGGGAGTTAGAGATAGGAAGGACGTAGTGGAGGGAGTCCAGTTTCACCCGGAATCCATCCTGACCGATGAAGGACATAATATATTGGCTAACTTCCTGCGCTTGCCAGGACCAGGGGAATTAAGGAATAAGCGGTAATGGAAGAGATTGTCTATTTAAACGGTTCACTCATACCCCGCTCTCAGGCTAGGGTATCGGTGTTCGACCATGGTTTCCTCTACGGCTATGGATTGTTTGAGACCATGCGTGCCTACCACGGGACAATTTTTCTTCTGGAACGTCACCTGAAGCGCCTGTCGAGTTCCGCAGCGGTTATTGGCTTGAGTCCCGAGCTGGCTGAAATTGACATTGGTAAGGCTTGCACTGATACCCTGATGGCTAACGGTCTGCAGGATGCTCGCCTGAGGCTCACTGTCTCCAGGGGTGAAGCGGGCTCTTTCCCCGGCTCCGGCACCAGCGTTGCGCCTACCGTGCTGGTTACGGCAAGAAGTTACCAGGCTTTACCAGCCCAGATATACAATAGGGGTTTTAGAGTCGGGGTATCCTCCTTTCGTCGGTATAGCCAATCTCCCCTGTCAGGACTTAAATCGGCTAATTATCTACTTAGCGTTCTGGCAAGGAGGGAGGCTGAGGCGGCTGGACTGGATGAGTCACTGTTGTTAAATGAGAGCGGACTTATTACCGAGGGCAGCATAAGCAATGTCTTTTTTGTCGCTCACTCTGGTCTGGTTACGCCGCCTGTGGAAAGTGGCATTCTGCCCGGCATCACCCGCAAGGTGGTGATGGAACTGGCTGATGCTCTGGGAATAAATATTACCGAGGGCGAGGTAAGATTGGACGACCTGGGGCAATTTGGCGAGGCTTTCCTGACCAACTCGGTGATGGAGATAATGCCGCTGGTCGGGGTCAGGGGCAACGCGGGAGAGGTTATAACCATCGGCTCGGGAAGACCGGGCAAAATCACCAGAAGACTGATGGCTGCCTATGGAGAGATGGTAGAAAGAGAGACCTCAAGGGTAAATCGCTAGCGCCTCAAGCCCGGTAGTCTCCAGCAAGCCGAGCATAAGGTTCATATTCTGGATAGCCTGCCCCGCCGCCCCCTTGACCAGGTTGTCAAGACAGCTGATAACAATGAGCTTTCCTGTTCTGTGGTCAATGGCAGGGTGAATGAGGCAGAAGTTGTTCCCCCAGGTGTGCTTGGTGTGGGGTGGGGATTCTACTATCCTGACAAAGGGCTCACCCTTATAAAAGTCCATATATAGTTTCCCCAGCTCTTGCTCGCCCTTTTTGCCGGCAGCAATTTTACCCGGGAGGAGGGGGGCATAGGCGGTGGTCAATATCCCTCTGGTCATTGGCACTAGATGGGGGACAAAGGTTACCGAGGGCGATTTAGAGCCAAGCAGCTTTAGCTCCTGAATAATCTCAGGCAGGTGTCGGTGCCCGTCCAGGGCGTAGGCACTGGCATCTTCATTGGCTTCGGGAAAGTGAGTTTGCAGGCTGGCGGTTCTGCCCGCCCCGGATATGCCGGACTTGCTATCAATAATAATGTCGGGCTCAATTAGCCCTTCCTTAACGGCTGGAGC
>JAUVXN010000002.1 GCA_030603605.1 Dehalococcoidales bacterium
GCTATGCTTCAACTATCGCCATAAGGAAGGAAGAGAAATGGAATTTGTAGGTAAAGAGTGCCATCTGTGCGGGAATAAGTTTGGCAACAGGAAGCCTAAAGATGCAACTGAGGTTGAGCCTTTCACCTTTGATGAAAGGACCGTCTCTGTCGTTGCTCCGTGTCCTTCTTGCGGCAAGAACATTCCTCTATTACCAGAGCCGGAGCCGACTGAGCCGGAGCCAGAGACCGAGCCGACAGCCGAGCCTGCACCCGAGCCAGAGCCGACCGCGCCTGAGCCCGAGCCAGCTCCCGCCGAGCCAGAGACCGAGCCACCGGGCCGAGCCGGAAACAGCGTCTGGTAACCGAGCCTGAACCCAAAACCTAGACAACTGAATATAGAAATATAGCTTACTCTTTGGCGAGAGGAGAGAAAAGGAGGAGGTTATGATTGAACAGCGGCCTATGCCTTTGGCCACGGTGGCCCCAGGTGTACCCAAATTGCTCCAAGAGGGGTTCTACGTCAGGTTCACCGATGGCTGGCCAGTCACTCTGCCCCATGTCTCGGGCAAGTTCTTCACCATCGAGAGGACCAATGAGGTTCCCTACGACCTGAGCTATATCCTGCCCGAGGACGACTACCGCGATGTAGACCTGTCAAACCAGGCCGGCGGCGAGAACATCTACCCCGAGAACACCAAGACCCTCTACGAGGTAGCTCTCGGCTTCAAGCCGGGAAACTACATGGTTCACTTCTACATCCCTGCCGGCGAGTACGTGAGCCGTCTGGAGCAGGCGGGGATGGTGCCCGATGTCAACCATGCTACCCGAAGGTATCTCGGCGCCCGTAAGCCCGAGGACAGCCCCTACGACGACAAGAGAATATTCCTGTACTTTGTAAAGGACCTTGAACCCGTGATTCTCAGGGTCTTCGTGGACACGGGTTGCGACTTCGAGAAGTGCGTGCTGGGGCTAATCGTGAACAAGTGCTACCTCAAGGAGATAGCAGCACCGACGCCGGAGCAGTGGGCCCGAAGTAAAAAACTTTTGTACTACACGCAGTTACGGTGGTAGGAGGTAAATTATGCCTAGTTTAGCACAGGTCTTGGATGATGTGAGTCATGTAACCATTTTCGCTGCCGAGAAGCACAACGCCAAGATTATCCCCACTCAGATAATCGTGGATAATGAGGCTGGGGACGCGCCAAGGGTCATAACCATCGAGGATTTCTTCGCCCATGACGCCAGCATCGGTGTCCCTGTGCCGCCGGCCGCAGCCGCGCATAACCGGCTCATTATCACCGTGGATAACGGCGGCTGGGCCACCATAGCGGCTGAGGCCCTCAAGGAGCTGGAGATTCTCGGTCAGTTACAGGTAAGAATTGACGGAGAGGATGACGGTACTATTGTGACCATCTCTTGGGGCTTCGAATAGAAAAGGGGTGCTATGGTAACAGACCACAAAGTCACGAGACAGGTCAACCTGCGTGCCACAATGCCAACCGGAACAGGTGCTCGGATTGAAAAACCATCCCCCATCAGTGGCACGATAGTTCAGGTTGTACCCCATTGGCCCCCGGGCTGCTTGACATTTGTTGACATTGCTTTTGGCCATGGGGATACCTGGGTGATGCCCAACGAGGTGGATACATACCTGTCCCTCGATGACGCTACCCCACTTTTCCCGTACAACGAGCCGGTCACTAAAGGTGAGAGCCTTTGGATGATAGCCAGGAACGCCGATGGCATATGGCCACACACTGTGAGCGTCATAATAACCATTATTGGAGTTCTAGATGACAACCTTTAATGTTGCGACCAGGGGTATAGGAAGAAAGGATTACTCTAGCGCAACGGAGACATCCGTAGTGCCAGCTATTACTAGCTGGCAGAGTCTTTACATGCATAGTGCTCTGGTAGACCCCATACCTGCTGGGGGAAGCATAATTACCGATGTTGCTGTACCCCTGGCCCAGGTTGTAATACTACACGATATTTTTGGCTCCATCCCCTCAAACCACCTCATCCGGATGATAGTCCAGTCCATAGACTTGGAGGGGGATATCATGACCGACCTGGATATGGCAGCCTATCAAAAAATAGCTCATCACTACCTCAAAGGGGACTCCTTTTTTAGGACAATCCGTTTTATCACCTATAACTACAGTGATGTTGTTGAAGACTATTTCGTAATAGGTTGCTCGGGGTTTTATACCAGCCTAGAGGAATTTAATATACAACTGGCAGGGTGATGATGGAGAAAGCTTTCGCAGTACCAACAAGAGGCGTAGGGCGTTTAGATTATAGTCGAGCTATCGAGCGCTCCACTGAACCATTTGCCACGCCAGCATTACGCCAGGATAGGTCAGCCGGAATATACGAATACACACTACCGTATATCCCCTGGCCAGGGGGAAGCTGGTATAATGCTTTTCCCTTCCCTCAAGAGGACGGCACTTGGGATTGGGAAGCTTCGAGTATAATCCTGCACTTCTCCAGCATCCATGCTTCAATACAGACAAATAACCTGCTTTACATTCGCCTGGACCGCTTCGCCAGTTGGGAAGATTGGTTAATCTACAATGTAGCCCAGTCCTCCCCTCAGCTATTTGGATATGGTAAGGTTGTGCTCGACTTCATAATTGGCATACCCTCGCAAGAAGGGAGCGTTTATGGCTTTACCTGGGGAGCCTGGCCTCCTGATGCAGCTAACTACGATATATCTGTAGGCTTTGATGGACTCTATAGTGAGCTAACTGCCCCTTGGATGCCACCTTACTGATTTGGAGATATAACATGAATGACAGGACGTTATTGGAAAAACCAAAGAGAGTAACCGGAAACGTTACCGTATCTTTTGGCCGGAAATCTGTAACCATGGTTCTGCCTCCGCCCGAAGAAAGTGTGGCTCTGCTTCTGCCCAAAGAAAATGGGACTGGAAAAGGGAAGGGGAAGGGGAAGGATAAGGAGAAGAAGGAGAAATAATGGCAGAACCAAGACAGGTGGTAGCAGGCTACACATACTGGCTAAATGCTGCTGGGGTCTGGGTTCCAGTAAGTACAACCGCCCCGCTACCCGTAACTGGGGGGGCCGCGTGGGAATCTGGGATAGCAACAGGCGGAAGCAACACCACCCTGGTTGATACCACTAGAGACTGGGAAACAAACATATTAGAGAACGATTATCTCGAAATCACCATAAGTAGTGTAATATACACGCGCAGGATTCTCAGCAATACCGCCACCACTCTAACATTCAGCGCACTGCCGGTAGGTGTGGTGGTCGCGGCAGATGATACATACGAAATCAAACTTGCTGAAGTTGAAGCTAAAAAGACAGTATTAACGATACTGGATGAACCCTTAATAGCTGCAGCACCAGCAGCAACAGGTCTGGATGACTGTGATGCTCTAAACCTCGTAGACCAGACACCTTATTTAGCCTTGACTGTGAAAGCTCGGTACGATGTCGCAGCTACGCAGGGAATTAGAGTTCATGTATTGACTTCACCAACTAACGACGCTACTGGAACTCATACCGCGGTGGCCCACGCCACCATTATGACCGATGACGTCGCCCACTTTGTAGCCAATGAGCTTATTGGCTTGACCATTGAGAATGTGACCGACGGCAGCTCCGGTCTTATTACCGCCAATAACGAAACCTCCGTTACCGTTGCCGGCCTGGCAGGTGGCGTCACCGATCAATGGAACAACCTTGACGTATATTCAATAGATGGTGCCGACTATGACACGGAGGATTGGGACACGTGGACTCCTGCCTTTGGTGCGAACGAAGTGCTCAGGCAAACTAAGGTTTACCAGTCCGACCCAATGTATCTGAAGGTCCTGATCGAGAACCTGGACCCCGCGCAAACGGTAACCGATGTTGAAGTTATAGCTACTGAGGGAGCCTAAATAATGAACGGAAGTAAAAGGCCGCCGCTGGATGAGTTAGTTTCTATATATCAGTCTCTAATAGCCGCCGAAGGAACCACTACCGGAGCTGGAGCGGCTGCTGGAGATAGTTTTATTGATGCTGCCTTAGCCGGAGCAGGAGCCGATAGTTTCGTTGGCATGACTGCTGTCCTTTACCCAGGTGAAGTCAATTCGGTAGACTCGGCTATTACCACAGCGTTTAATAATGCTACCGGAGAAGTTACCCTGGCCGAAGCCTATAAGGGAGTGGCGGCAGCTATCCCTGCCGGGGTCAGATATATAATCGTTAACCTCAAAGCCATCTCCGCCCAGGCCCTTGAGCTGCTTCAGGCCATCTTTAACCTGGTGAACGCCATCCTCGTAACCACAGAAACCGGAGCCACTATTACCACCACCGCAGCCCAGCAGGATATGTACGTGAATAATGCTCCGTACGGGGTTTACAAGCCGCTTTTCCTTACACTTCGCTGCTCCAACATGGTTGCCGGTGACGGCATCGTGGTGAGAACCTACGAACGCATATCCGCAACCGGAGGGCTTGACTTACAGTCAGAGAAGCAATTTACCGGGGTTCAAGCCGAACCCTTGAAGAAAATACCGCTCCATCCCAACAGGCATGGAATACAGACGACCATTCAGAGAGTTGCCGGCGGGGATAGGGCTTTTGTCTGGGGAGTAATATATGATGTCTAATCATTCGGGGTGTTTATGACTGTTGGCTATGACAATGTGGACGCAAATAAGGGTTTACTGCTGGACCTGCCTGTTGAAGAAGGAACCGGAGCCCTGACGCGCGACGTGGCCAAGCCGCATCACCCTGTAACTCTGGTAAATGCGCCCACCTGGACGACTCTACCGACTGGGCTTATGGTTCTAACTTTTGATGGCGTGGACCAATATCTGCAATGCCTGGCAGCCTCTTGTGCCGACCTCGACTTTACCACCGAAGATTACAGCCTGAGCGGTTGGGCCTACCATAGCGGCGTTGATTCCGAGTTCGTAATAGCCAGGTATGAGTTAGATGTCAGCGGTTGGGAACTGTACTTTTATGGCGAAGTTCTGCAACTCCGGCACAGCCATGCGGGCGGGGCTACGACTGTGACCGGCGCGTTCTCGCTGGGCTGGACAGCAAACAGATGGGACCACTTCGGCATGAGGAGAAGCGGGCCCGCCGCCATCTTCTACCGCAACGGGGCACCAATCGCCACGTCCATCTCTGCAGGTGGACTGATTGACCCCGAGACCTGCGCTAGAGACCTCGTAAATTGCCGGTTCACTAAGAATGATAACTTCCTCACTGGCATGGTATGGCGACTGAGGGCGGGGAGAGATATCGGCGCCTCCGGAATGGATTATGAATGGAGGTCAGAGAAGCACTGGTTTGCGAGTTAAAGATGGGTATTGGATTTGATAAATATGCTTTACACCACAACCTGGCACTGTACCTGCCGTTTGATGACCAGCCAGCAGCGGTAGTAGCTGGCACGACGCTCACACATGACAGGGCCAAGCCCTTAAACCCCACTACACTGCCTCAGGAAGACCACCACGGCTTTACCTTGACCGGGGCAACTATTGCGGTTGGCAGCCTGGCGAGCGGACAACCGTATATCGACCTTACACGAGCCACACCCGACTATTTGACTTGCCTTGCGGCAAATAGCCAGGATTTAGACTTTCAGACCGAGACATTCAGCGTGGGAATATGGATGAATGCCGATGCCCTGGCGGCAGCCACGACCTACTACCTTTACAGTAGAGGGCTGGCAGCGACTGACGGTTGGGCATTCTACCTTATTGAAGATGTTCTATACTTCGCTACTTATCAGGGTGGAGCCAGTCAGGTATCGAACTCGATTGCGGCTGCCGTGGCCGCCGGGGCATGGTACCAGGTGGGAGTAACCCGGGGCGGGGCTGGAGCTGGAGATACCTTTCTTTGTGTTAATGGTGTTGACGTGACTGACACCGGGGCTGCTCATACAAACCCGCTTACCAGTGCCCGCCCCATAAATATCGGAGCCGACCAAACTCCTGGAAACGGATTCGACGGTAAATTCTCAATTCCAATGATATGGTCCGAGAGACCGCTAGCTATTGGGGAATGGGGCGAGCTTTACTACAAGCAAAGGAGTCCGTTCTTATGATAACTGACGAAGAAGGCACTATTAAAGATATACATTACGGGGACAGGATATTTTTCGATTCCGTAACAGGTGTTGCCGGAATCATTTACCCTGTCGGCACCGCGGGATTGCCATCCAACACCATCGCCAATGCCATAACCATGTGTGTTGCCCGCAACATAAACCTAATTCATGTTACCGGAACTCTAGCCGTTGGTGCAGGTATAGCCCAGACTTTGGTTGGACATGATGCGACTTTGACCGTCCAGACCGCAGGGACAGCCTTTGTCAGGGACTTTAAGGGAGACCTGATAATAGATGAGATGACCGGTGGTGTCATTACTATTATCATGAACGGTGGCACGGTTACCATCAATGCTGACTGCACGGGTGGCACTATCAACATTTACGGGAGTGCGTTCGTTACAGATAACTCGCTTGGCGCCGTAGTCAATGACTACACGCTTGACCAGAGGGCAGCCAACATTGATACGCAGCTGGACGGCATGCTGGTACAGGTACCGTTCTATAATGAGATTGAGACCGTCCAGAACGACTACATAACCCTGTTTGAGTTTGACGCTCTCGGGGCGACTATAAGAGAGATATTCGTCAGCTTCTACCTGCCCCTCCATGCTGCGGCGACCTTTACCCCGAGCTGGTGGAAGACCCGCCCCGGTGACCTGGTTACCTTTACGCAGGAAGTAATACCGGCTCTAGCCGGCATTGTTGTTCCGACAGCCAACGCTTACTATGCCTACTGGACAGGTGAGCTGGCACAGGGACTTCAGGCAAGATTCAGATTGCACCAGAGCGACCACGCGAACCTGGTAACGGTGGATGCCTGGGCAGTAGCACTTATGGTGGTGTAAATGGCGTTATCAACTGTCAAATTCCGCATAGAAGGTCTCGTCGACGGGCCGACTTACGACATGCTGGAGGTCCTCTATACTTTCGTAGTGCCCGGTGACCACTATGAAAAAATCTACCCCTGGGATTCCGTCGGCGTTTCGGTGGTGGCCGGCAATTTAGCCTGGGGCAGTGTTGTCGTCATTATCCCCACGGATACCTTGACTGCTGATTATGGCTGGACTGGTGGCGGCGACCTGGTAGATTACGTTTTGAACGGCTTCAAGATTGCATCTTCGGCAAATCCTGCCAATACCAATACATACCAGATATTCCGTGTTGATATTACGACCCTGGAACTGCTGAACGCCACCTCGGGCTTCGGTGAGGCCAACCCCGACAGAATACAAATCGCCGATACCTCTGGGTTTTTGGCTGCGGATATTATATGGGTTATGGATGATGCCTCGCCCAACGGAGAGGTGGCTACGGTGGATTCTATCGTAGTGAATGACTACCTCGATACCGACACCAATTTTGCGAACGCCTATACCGTTGCTGGAAATGCCAAGGTTTACCTGATTCGCAGACTAGGTGATGGCGACGCGCACCGGACTATATGGGGGAAATTCTCCTCTGCAAGTGTTAAAGAGTCACATCGTTTTATGCTGCACGCGCCCCGCCACTGCCATGCCGGAGATGGCCTGATAGCTCGGGCTTATGGGCTAGAGGGTGCTTCTACCATGTATTTAACCGCTATTTTGCACACTACTATATAGGAGCCTGTTGAATGAGCACAGTAGATTTTACCCGAGCACCATTCCCGCTTACACATCGGGAGCTTTGGCTTCCGAGAGGGATAAACAATAATACCACTTTGCCCTCTTCACGGTATAACGGGCATGAGCTGGCACTGACCGGGGCCAGGAAAGGGACGACCGCTAATATGCGGTTTCAGCAAAACGTTGCCAACAGTCACATTAATCTTGGTGCTATACATCATGGCGCTACTCCTTGGTGGATTTCTTTCCGGTTCAAACTCCATGCAGACCATTTGGCAGTTGCTCCCGCTGAATATCTTATTTGTAAAAATGGCGCAGCTGATTTTTGGATAATATTAGTGGCTAATGACAATCTACTATTAACGAATTTGCCAGGAATTGTTCAACTTGGACAGCGACAAAATTTCTATGCCAATATCTGGTATCATGTATTTTACTCGTTGGGACAAACGATAGTTGGTGGAGCGGCTTCAGATGGTCGGAGGTTGAGGGTTAATCTTTCCATTGATACTGAAGCTACCACAGGGGCTATTCCAGGAGCAGGAAACCTTGTAATAGGAGATTTTATCGTTGGTGGGGGTAGTGGTGCAGGGTGCGTTATCGAAGATATAGTTATAGGCACTGACATTGTTACAGAGGCAGAAGAGGAAGACCTTTATAAAGGTATCCCCCCTGCGGATGCTGTCAATTTCTACCCCCTAGATGAGGGTCGTGGCAACACAGTTTATGACAGGGGTTCTGGTGTTAATAATGGTACGAAAGGCTCAGTCGCTTCCTGGAACTTTGGTCAATGCAAACAGCCTGTGCTGAGTCTGGATGGGATAAATGACCATGCCCAGAGTAGCGCAGGGGTGGATATTACGAGTGCTATCTCTGTTGTATGGGCAGGCAAGTGGAAATCAACTTATGATGGGCTTTTGAATGACCATTACTTGTGGTCGCTATTCATTGACAATAACACCTATTACCATCTGCGCTACAATCTGATTACTGGCGATTTCAGGTTTCAAGCCACAGGTGGAGGCGAAATAGCCTACGCTGATTATGAATTTCACCCTGCCATAGATGATTACGGTATCATTATTTGCACCCAGAAAGACGGACACCTACAGTTTTTCCTGAACGGGATACTGGTGGCAACAGCAACATGGGCGGGGGTTATGCCAGGTCTGGCTGCCACTGTTTACATTGGGGCAGAGGATACCCCATCAATGTGGGATATATCCAAGCCGCTTTTTATGGATGTGGTTGATGGTGCCTTTACTCAGAAATATGCTCTTGCATACTCACGCTGGCTTAACGAAATCTTACACATGGGGATAGCGATATGACCATAGCATTACCTGGAGCGCCTTTCCCAGTTACATATCGAGAATTGTGGCTGCCACCTGGCATAAACAATAACGCTACTCTGCCTACTTCGGTTGAGGGGGGGCATGAGTTGGCACTGACGGGAGCGCAGAAGAAAACGACGTGTGATGGAGTTCGCGGTGATGGGTCGGCTACGTCTAATATAGTAACCGCAGCGGATGCAGTGCTTAATGACAAGGCTAAGTATTGGGTATTTCTTCGCTTCAAGTTTGATGTGACCTTCACCACCGGTAGCGGCGACCAATACATTTGCACCAAGCGGAAGGCTGCCGATGATTATATTGATATATGGTTCGCAACTGCCGATGGTAAGCTATACTTCCGCATGGGTAACCGTGCAGGGGGCATACAGTTTACCCTTACCTCAACAACCACGTCGTGGACTGGTGGCACCTGGTATACGGTTCTATGTAGCCTGTCTGACACGGGGCCAGCTCAGCGCCTATTAGTCAACGGTGTTGCCGAAGATACAGATACAGTAGCGGCTATCAATACACCAGATGGTGGAGACCTTGTTATACTATCATCTGCGGACGGCAATGCCGATGGCTTTGAGGGAGTAGTCTCATGGTCAGTAATTGGCACCGATAACCTAACAGGGGACGAGGAAACCGACCTTGATAAGGGAATCCCGCCTGTTAATGCTGTCAACATGTACCTTTACGATGAAGGCCGAGGAGTTATTGCTTATGATAGAGGTTCAGGAGCAGATAATGGTGTTATTGATACAGGAGTAACTTGGAAATGGGGACAGGTCCAACAACCAGTGCTGAGTTTTGATGCAATAAATGATTTCGGCTTGGCGGCTCCTGTGAGTTTGCTTGGGGATTATACCATCGTCTATGTCATTAAGCAAAAATTCAGATGTGATGGAAACTTAGGAGGTGTTTATTTCTTCGAGATAGTTGACCTCGTGAACCCTGGTAATTATACATATGTAGCTTATAACGCTGGTACAAATAATTTAAGACTTGGTGCGAATGGTCAAGATGCTGGGGTGCAAAATATCTATACAGATTGGGCAAATGACATAGACGACTATTTGATAATGATAGTCGTTAAGAAGGACAACTTGTTCTACCTGTATCTACAGGGAGCACTAGTGGGTAATACAACTGTTGCGATTGCAGCTCAGACACCAACATGCACTGCTTATATTGAGGAATACCACACCGGTACAGCCTTCGGGAATAGTAAAACCCTTCTTATGAATCAAATTGACAGAGCCTTTACCCAAAAGCAGGAATTAACCTATTCCAGGTATATCAGAAATATATTTAATCTGCCGATAAGCATTTAGGAGAAGCGTGGTTAGAACATTTAATCCCAATACCGATGTTTCAGTAGGGGTGGCACAGATAGTAGCTACCACCATAGACCTTGACCAGGGGATTGGCACCTATGACCTGTTTACAGGAACAGCGCAGGCGGTCGTACTTGAAAGCCTGAATATCAAGCTGCCAACCGGGGCAATCGGCGGTACTATTACAGGTATTACTATCCAGACAGATGATGCCACACCTGGGGTAATCATTGACGCTGCCGCCGGTGCTTTAGCCAACCTGACTACTGAGGCTGACCTCGGATGGACAGGCACGTTGTATATAACAGTGGGCACCAAGATTCGATTGAGCATTGTGGGTGGGCCTTCAGCTGCCGATTATATTTGTAATGTCACCGCCAAGTGCAGGGCTGTAGTGGCAGGAGGGCACTTGGCATGAGTCCTGTAGGTATAAACGGAGTAGATAAACAGGGTGTTGGCATTAACGGGGTGCAGGTCAAACAAGCTCTGGATGCTGCCAATGAGACAGTGAATGAAGGTGTTTATGATCCCACCACTCTGAGTACCGTAGATGTCGACCTTGCAGCAGGTAATATTGCTCTGGGTTCAACAATCTTCGGTTTCGTGGGGACTGTTGTGCCAGGCCCGGGTTCCGTTGACCAGGATGTTGATGGAGCCGATTATGATGTTCCAGACCAGGAACCCTCCAAACTTGCTGATGCTGAGCGATGGGTAGCCCTGGCGGTCGGTGAACATGATTTACTTTCCACAACGATTACACCAACACAAGCTACGCCTGTTCACGGAACCTCTGTAATGGTCATGCACCTTAGTGATGCTGACGCAGACTCCTACTTACACTTCTATATTGATGGTGTTTTGCAGGAAACAAGTGCCAACTTTGGCGGTGCGTCAGCTAACCATTGGCGCAGAATTACCTTTCAACACAGCAAGGATTGTGCAGCCGGCGCTAGAATAGTAAAAGTCACACTTGAGAATGACGGGGCTGCATCAAAAACTTACTTTGGACTGGGCGCAGTATATGCCAATGCGGATAAGGCGGTGTAGGTATGATTATAGAGTTACCGATAACAGGCGAATTGATTGGCGAGAATTCAGGCAATCCTGAAAACCCGATAAAGCCGGTGAACCTCCACAGGCTAATCCCCATCGAGCAGGCACAGCGGTGCAGCCAGCGGGTACTTAGGTATGACTTTGAGAAAGAAACCGCCACCGTAGATGTTATCGTCGAACGGGGTTATAAAATCGTAGGTTATGATAAAGATGGCTTTGTCATCACTGAGAGAGAAACAGACGCCGAATACAATGATAGACTGACCCAGACGACAGCTTCGCTTAATGGACTGAAGGCAAAGTCGCTTGAGGACATCAGGATCATATCCAAAGAACCAAGGTTAATAAAGCCTATCAAGGTTGCGGAGGGGTATGAGTAAATACGCTGTTAAGGCTGGAGGTTACCTGGCATGACGGTTCATTTGAATGGTGTAGAACAGAGCAACCTGTATCCTTCTATGGACTTTTGGAGTGAACCACAGGAAGAAATCCAGGTTCCTACTGTTGCCGCTACATTAGTATTCACACCTACAGTCACCGTAGCTGATTTACCCGCTGGCGCCACCATAGTCAGAGCTATTGCCATGTTCAAGTTCAGGATGGTTGAGAATACCTACGCTGGTGTGAATAGACTGGACGGTGCAACGGTAGCAACTATAAGCCAGGTGATACAGCTTAAAGAGACTGCTGCGGGAGCATATATAGACGCCATTAATTTCGTTGATGACCAGTTTACCCTGGCTGATTCGGCTAGAGAGGGCGGTGATGTCCTTATCGGTTCCATAGATATTACTGCCCAAGTTGATGCCAATGATAACTATACCTTCCGATGGCTACTGAGAAAAGCCGACCAAGATTTCATTAACTTCAACGATTGCCAGGTTGGACTGAGAATATGGTATTCGTTATAGGATGAGTAAATGCCCGGAATAGTAACTGACCCAGCCAAGATAGTAACCGATGAATTTGTCAAGAAGCAATTGGCAGAACAAGGAATTGACTGGAGATTCGTTGAGTTCTGGCATGACTATGCACCCCGAAGTAAGGGGAAGGAATACTCTCCACATACCAAGTTCTACCGTGACCTGAAATCAGGCAAGCATATTGGTGTTTTATCTGGCTTGCCTATGGTTAAACCAGATGGGCAGAAGATAGAGGTCGGCTGGGTATATGATAAGGGTGAGTATTACTCCAAGCCTAACTTATTCTCAGCTAATGTTGAGGGTAAGCAAGTCAAGCTCACTTGTCTTTCTGACCAGCCTACTGGGGCAAAGAAGGGTAACAAGGCGACTTACAAACCTCAGCTATTCATTGATGGCGTTGAGATAATCAATGGCTCCAAGCCAATTTTGCTTCCTGTAGACCCAGTAAACTCAAGCTACAAAGAGAATACCCTAGAATGGGCTTATGGCACCATCTCCAAGCGTAGGATAAGGATTATAGAAGGGCACTATTGGGACAAATTCTTTATCTTATCTCACCCACATGGCAGAGTCAGTGTTAAAAATAACATTGATGGTAATCTCAAACTCAGGCTTGGCGTTGCTACAGACGCTGCGGGTCTGCCTCTTAAGGTTAGTGTCATAGGCGACGAAGAGACTATAGAAGCCAGTGAGTTTGATAATGCGGTTTTCCCTGTTGAGATAGGAGCTAGTCAAACCTTTTATCCTGGCTTCGAGTGGGTTAGGGACGGAGGTAATCCCATCTTTGGGGAAGCTCCCAGGCGAGGAGGTGAGACTGTAATTCTCGAGGAGGATGACACTCATTATCACCTCTACATTAATGACCCTGACACAGACTACGATGTTAAGCATACAACGGCAAACTCTGTAGATGGAGCTTTTGGAGGTGAGGAGAAGGCACTCGATGACCCCGGCGGTCATGGGGGTATGTCCATACTTATGAACCCAACTAACCACAGACCGATTAAACTCAGTGAATCCGATTTAGGAATAAGTGGTGATGCAACACAGAAATACTGGATGTTCTATGGTGATGCTAATGGTGATATAAGCATTGCTACCAATATTAGCCTAAGCGGAGAGTGGACTAAAGAGGCAGGACTTAGCCCTTGTCTGGTACGAGATCCGGGCCAGTGGGATGCTGAAAGACTCGGTTGGGATGGTATAGTTGTTTTTGAGGATAGTGGAACCTTCTACATGCTCTATGAAGGCTGGGATGCTGAACCTGTGTATACCAGAGTACGGGGAGGTCTTGCTACCTCTGCTGACCTTGTGAATTGGAATAGGTCTGGTAGTAACCCTGTTTTTAGTGGTACGGCAGGTGAGTGGGATTTCGAGAATGTCAGAACTCAAGATGTTTGGAAAACCGGAAGTACATTTATCCTTGTGTACACCGGTTTCAACTGGACAGACCATACAGATGAGGCATTGGGGATTGCCACGTCTACCGACCTGATTAACTGGACAAAAGACCCGGGTAATCCCAAGTTTGAGTTCGATGGAGCCACCTGGGAGGCCACTAGCGTTTCTGATTTCTGTCTATTCAGAGGTGACCATGATTACATCTTTTACGAGTCAGGAAATGTCGGAGTAGGCAGGGCCTGGCGTGATGATATTTTGGCTGAGGTAACAGTTGATGGATGGGCTGGTCATAACGAGACACTCTCATGGGCAAATCTGATTATTGCTGCAGGGTCTAATAGTAGTGATGACTTAGTCAATGCGTGGTTATACTATATCTATTCCCACTTATCTCCCAATTGGAATTATCTTATGAGGGGAATATATCTATTCGACCTTTTTGGGCTTCCTCCTTGTATAGTAACCAATGCCGTGTTTTCTTCCTATGGGTCAGATAAAATGGATAATTTAGGTATTAATCCTGACGTAAATATTTACTCATCTGCTCCTGTCTCTACTACACAGCTAGAGAATGGCGATTTTAATAGTCTAGGCTCAACCCCTTATAGTACCGCGATTATTTATGCCAATCAAAATACTGGTGACCCGGGCGTCTCTAATGATTTTACTTTCAATGCTGCGGGTATAGCTGCTGTGCAGGCAGCGGCAGATGCAAATGGTATAGTAAAGTTAGGAACAAGAAATGCGAATTACGATGTATCAACCAATCCACCTGCCCACTCTGATCAGTTAAACAGTGGTTATAGAGGTTGGACGGTTGAAAAGGGCGGCGGCCACAGGCCCAAACTGGTGGTTACTTATACTGAGCTACCATCCTTAAGCGGCAGGTCAGCTGGAATGGGAGCCAAGATGATAGCGGGGAAATTGATATAATGTGAGGTTAATATGAACAATATTGAGATTATCAGAGCACTGGTCAGACCATACATTGGCTTCGCCTCTGTAACAGTCATCCTCGTTATGATGGCCATTCTAGTTCTGAAGTTCGGCGATGCTGAACTTGCTAAACAGTTTGCCACCTTTATACTGGCGACAGGTGCCACAGTGGTGGGCTTCTACTTCGGCGAGAGAGCGGCAAAAAAGTAATAAGGAGTAATAGATGGATGGAGCTTTAGTAGCATCTATCATAGGTAGTGGGGTTGTGGTTGCCAGTTCCATCGGTGGTGGTTTCTGGGCATTATCCAATAAGCTTGGTAAACACAGCAAAGAGATAGGAAAACTCTAGGGTGAAGTCTCTGGTTTCAAAGAAACTGTTACCGCAACCTGTGAGGGGCTGGATACAAGGATAACTCGCCTTGAGGATGTTGAGAATGGTCGGCGAGCCAAGAGGAGGAAATAAATGGCTGAATTTAGCATAGAAGATTTGCTGCCCATGCCGCCGGATATGGGGCCTCCGTTACCGCGTTTTCTCGTAATCTACTGGCCATGGTACGAGGAGAAGCCACCAGGAACATATCGCCTCACTGTTTTTAGAGTGGGCAACGGCACCGTGACGCCAGGCAGCGGGGATTACGAGGCCGGCACTACGGTCACCCTCACCGCGGCACCTGACACCGGGGCTGTTTTCGACCACTGGAGCGGCGATGCCGCAGGTACCAGCCCGACAGTGGATATTCTAATGACCTCAGACAAAGAGGTTACCGCTAACTTTGTTGGCGGCCCGCCTACTGAGAGGGAGGAAATAGAAATTATCTGGGAATAAGGAGGACATCATGGAATTCAAAAATATTAGTGGCAAAGGCCGCATTTCAGTCGAGATGGAAGACCCGGTGATGACACCAGGGAGCGCGCGAACTGCAGTGGCACCTATCACCGTGAAACCATCAGGCCTGAACTGCGAGGCCGAACTCTTCCTGGGGCCAAATGAGACCACCAAGGTGGCAACATCGGGGCGAAGAGCCTTCACATCTACCGGAGCATCACAGTCAGTGAGTCTGCCGGTTACCATGCCGACCGCTGGTGGTTTAGCCTATCATGTTTATCTCGACGTATTCGTTAATAGTTACCGGCTACTGGCATATCAGGCCACCGAGGACGTAATTATCCCTGAGGGTTCTGTAGGTCCAATAACCTGGTAAAAAGGAGCTTAGATGCCACAATTTGCACCAGGCGAAACCAAGACCGCCATAGCCCCGATAACAGCCAAGCCGGCGGGTATGGCATGTGAGGCCGAGCTATTCCTTGGCCCGGATGAGTTGACAAAGGTGTCCACTTCAGGCAGGATACCCTTTGTTTCCACTGGGGCAAGTCAATCAGTGAGCCTGCCGATTGCCATGCCATCAGAGCCAGGCACTTACCACGGCTACATCGACGTCTTTACCAATGGCATGCGCTTTCTGGCCTACAAAACGGTTGAGGATATAGTCATTGTTGCCGCAGCGCCGCCTGCCTTTAACATCGGCACTCCCACAGCACAAGTATTTACTGACCCGGGAGCACCTGCTTTCAAAACTGTCGATTTCTGGTGCCCTGTTAGCAACCCAACAGGTATGTCTTTAACCAGAAGATTTTTTGTCTACTGGATATACTGTTCTAAGGGTACGGAGACAAAACGCCCCAGAAGGTGGAATTGGGATGGAAGTATCCACCCCACTTATTTTGATGTTACATTAAATCCCGGGGAAAGCTATCAGGTATACTCTCCTTACCACTTCATTGACAGATGGGGCGATGACGTTGGCAATGCCCCTGCAATCTCAACAGGGTCATGCCAGTATATCTGGCTGGAAGATGAATTTGGTAACAGAAGTAGGTTTATCAAGTTGCTTTGGTCTGGGGCTATCTTAATATAAGGGGGAAGAAATGCCACAATTTGCACCAGGCGAAACCAAGACCGCCATAGCCCCGATAACAGCCAGGCCTTCAGGTATGGCATGCGAGGCCGAGCTATTCCTGGGCCCGGATGAGTTGACAAAGGTAGCCACTTCAGGCAAAATTCCTTTTGTCTCCACTGGGGCAAGTCAACCAGTGAGCCTGCCGATTGCCATGCCTCCCCAAGAAGATACTTACCACGGCTACATCGACGTCTTTACCAATGGCATGCGCTTCCTGGCCTACAAAACGGCTGAGGATGTCACGACAAAGCTACTGGCCCTGCTAAGCACATCTAGGCTGGGTAACATCGAAATACTGGGGATAAATGGTAAAGGCTTCTCTGAAGTCGGCCCTGGCTATGCTATCCTGTCTGAGCCTACAGTGGTATCTAGTTTAATCCCCGGGGCGGATCCAGTCATTACCTGGAAGAATCTTTCTCTTCCACCATATAACCCTGATGGCTGGGACGAAATCCACTTCCGATTTCAATACGTGGCTGACTTTCCTGTAAGCTCTCCGTATGATGATGCGCCTCAGTTCTATAGGAGGTTTAAGCTCCCACCATCAACAGGAGGGATATATTCGAGTAAAATAACTGCCTGGTATGGTGGATACTGGAGGCCTGGGATATACAATGCTGAATTTCTCTGGGGCTTGTGCCAATGGGACCAGCAGTATTCACCAATGCACGGCAGCTTTACAATTAAGAATATGGTATATTGCACTGATTGGGGACACTGGGGGGACTAATTGGAAGAGGATAACTCTCCAACCCATGCTTCTTCCAGCAGGGGGCTATCAGTGACAAAATCCCCGGGAAGTGGTACCACGTTATGCGGCAGTATGTCAACCAGCCTGGCCCTGTAGAAGACCTCAAAAACCGCCTCGGAGCATATTTGTCTCTCATCACGCTGCCAGCTTAGCGGCATGGGCAGGCCCAGCTTCTCGCAGATAATCCGGGGCAGCACCCACCTGACTATACCCAGGTAATCATAATATGACTGGAAGGAAGAAGCCAGCTCTATTGCTTCAATCAGTACCCGGGGGATTCTTCTCTTGTGGTGTTCGGCTTTCAGCCTCATCACCGCCACCTTCTCGCCATACCGCGATGACAGGCTGCGCAACGTCACTCCCCGGCCATTGCTCTCAAACAGCATGGGGACTCGTATTATCTGGCGCTGCGCCCGAGTACTGAATAAACCCAGCTCTCCCATGTAAAGGAAGACGTGCTCATACGGACCGACAGCCCACCTCTTTACTATCGAGAATGGGTCATGGCGGTCATTAACGTTGACGATAATATCACCCGGTTCAAGCTTGAAAGTATTTATTTCCACGGTGCCTCCTCATAATTTTCGCCCAAGAGCTGCGCCGCCCTCTTACACAGCGCCATCCCCATTATCTGGTTTGACGGGGGGGACCACTTTCCCCAGCCAAACCGGTAGCAAGTCTCGGCGATAGCCCGCCAGCTATAACCCTTATCTACTCGGAGCATCCGCACAACCTTGGCCTGCCGGCGCTCCATGTGACTACACAGCTCCTTAAACTCCTCAAAACGCTCGGCTGCTTGTTTTGCCATGTCCTGGAACTGCTCAACGCTCGCTATGGTAATCATGCCCTCCCCAGTCTTCACCGACTCCAGTATTTCCTTATCGGCGCTGCTGAGGATGGCGCCCTGATGTATAGCTTTATCTTCAGTCACGAAAACGGTTTCATGGTCCTTCTTCTTTTTACCCATCACTTAATCCTATCCCCTTATAATTTTCCCTTGATATAGGGCTGCAAGGATTCAGCCCATTTCAGAAATTGCTCTCGGCTAGGCCAAAAATGCGTCTCAACAGGTCCCTCTTCTGTGATTACCATTCTGCCGATGCGATGAATTGGAAGCTCACTGTAAGCATTAGTCAACAGCGACTTGACCAGCCCATTAAGAGTCTGATACAGCTCGACATTATAAGAGACTCCTTTCACTCCCCAGCAGACATACCACCTGCTGACACCGTTCTTTGAACCCCTTAACCACATATTTATTTTCCCAGCCCTATCTCAGAGCAGATCTCGCCAACTACCAAATCTAATGCCTCTTGTTTCTCCTGCTCCCTCATCCGCTCCTGACACACCTTCCGGTGCTTCTCTAAGAGTTTAGGAAGTGTAGCCTCAGCCTCCGCCTTAACCCTAGCTATGAACTCGTCTTTCTCATATCGCTGGACAGGCAGATGAACACCAAAGCCGAGAGTGCTCTCGACAGCTTCCTCAAAGCTTATGACAACCATCAGGAAGTCCTCTTTATACCAAATGCCATCTGCTTGCCGAGCGCTAACCGAGTCAATCTTTGCTTTGTGCCCCATAACCTCAATCGGTATTCCCTTTTCCATTAGCATCTCCTTTCAATAGTATTCGACCTATTATTCCGGCAGCCTGCCTACTAGCCGCAGGAACTTGTCTATGTTCTGCCGGGGCCCGTGCAATAAGGGGATATCGTCAACCCTTAATATTCTCCTCCGCGGTTCCTTACCATCTGGTCCCTTATATGCCATCGGGTAGACCTCCACATTGTAGGAGGCGAGGATTTTTACCCTCTCCACGCACATATCATCATCCGCAAATGAATATAGAAAATAAAAAGACAGCTTCCTGGAGCCTAGCCCGTTGGCCAACAGTAGCTCAATCCCCTCTCTTACCGCCTTTTCATGGCCGATGTGGTCAAAGGCAAACCGCAGCTCCTTTGACTTGACCCTCTTCAGATAGTCAAGATTTCCCTCATTCAGTAGCCTAATATCCAAGCCCTGCTTGAAGTCCACCTCGAGCCCCTCTGCTAGTAAGTCTTCCATGGTCTGCCGCCAATTGGGAGCTGCCAGCAAATTGTTATCGAGCAGGACGATTTTCCTATGGCGCCTATCCCAGAACTCATAGATTCGTGCCCACGGCTTGATGCTCCCTTCTTTCTCAGGCACGATGCACCAGGGGCACTTCCGGATACAGCCCCTCGAGGTGTAGCCCAGACTAAAATTTACCCCGGTGTAAAGGTTATAATCAGGCATGACGTGCTCTACTTCAGGTGGAAGCTCTGCCTTTAGGTTGATACCTGAGCCGCCGACAGTGGCGCCATCCGGCACCTCGGGCTTTCTTTTTGCATGCCAGGTAAATACACACGAAGCATATGCAATATCCGGCTGGTTGAGGGGGAAGTTTAGATACACTTGGTCACCCCGTGCCTTGTGGTAAGCCGATAGTTTCATCAGAGCTAAGTTAGGGAAAGGTCGCCTTGCCTTTATCACGTCTAAATCCATGAGCAATATCTTATTCACCTTTACCTCCTCCCCCAGGCCCGAGCTGGAAGTGGCGGTCAATCATGGCCTCGTATAGCGTTTTGCCACTGTCCGTAATCACATACGGTAAGAATATCTGCTCCATCTTGACCATCTCAGTCTCTAAGATTGCCATCTGCGCTGATACCCAATCCTTCACGATTCGCCAGGCGACTCGGACTGCTTGGGCATGAGTAAGGTATCTTCTGGGCACCCTCCCCAGCCTGTTTTGCTGGGTGAGGACTTTAAGCACAGCATTAGGGTCGATGGGTAAACGAATAGAAACCTCGCCATGGGGACCCCTAACATTAAAGGCAAGGGCTTCAACGGTGCCATCATCACCATAATCAATCAGAATAGATTTTGCCCCATGCGCAGCTAAATTGCCTTGGATTTCCCCTACCGTCTTCATAGCCTCAATTCCAGTCGTATAGTTCAACAATGCCACATTTTACCCCCTTTCCTCTGGATGCTGGTAAGGCAAACCGAGAGCCTGATAAATCGATTCCTCACTATCGCCGGCAATCCTCAGACCGTCTTCGTTAAACAACCCATCGCCTGACGCTGCCAGGTGCCAGCCTCTTTTCTTGGCCATGGTGGCCAGGCGGATGTTATTTTCCGCGGACCCCGTCCGGATGAGAAGCAAAGTTGCCCGGGTTTCCGGGGTGGCAAAGTAAAAATCCAGCTGCGTCTCACTGGTCATAACCCGCATAATTTTATTGCCAGCCATCTTGGCCTGCCCCAGCCCCATTATTTCGTACTGCACGTTCCATAGGTCGGAGGAAATCAACACAAAATCGATGTCATTGACCCATTCCTTGCGCCTCCGCACCGAGCCTGCGACCTCAATGCACTGGCAGTATGGGGAGAGGCGTTTAACAACCGCAGCGGCTATTTTATCAGCTCTCTCTAACGCTATCTTTCCCATCTTCGGCCTCTATTTAGTTAGTTTGACTTCCTTAATTTCGCCATTCTCGACCTTGATAAAGAGCCCATTAACAAGCAATCTACTGCCGCATTTACCGCAGTATTTGTGCATGGTTGACTTATCCTCCCCGCAACTAGGGCAGACACAAAGAGTGACAGTAAATTCAGATTTCATTTCTACCTCCAGCAATTATTATTTTTTGCGTATAATACCCATTACACGCCAGCAGTCACATCAATACTGATACCGACGGTTGGTGTGCTTTCTCTCAATCTATCGGCTACCTTCAGACATTTCTTACAGGCGTTGCCAAACGGACAATTTATTGTCATTCTCCAATTGCCACGCTTCCTCGGTTTCCGCCCGCATAGAGCTTGATAGGACACGGAACCATCCGTATGAGCCTGAACTAAATGGAGCTTTTGGCCACCATATTCCTGTGCATATCTTAATACTGCCATCATTCTCCTTTCTGCGTATAACAGCATATACGCTAACGGACTTGCTGATCTCTGATTCTCTCTGGGCCATGTTTAAATTCAACAGGGTTTTCCTTTACCTTCTCTTCGGGTGTAGGAGCTATGACAAGCTCCACACTACCATCAAGCCTTCCCACGCTTACTGGTGCCCCTTTAGAGTTCCAGATATCCCACAATATCCTCTTTTCTTCCTCGGTCTCTGACACCAACACCACTCCCCGGTACTGAACTGATGTTTCTTCCAATCTAGCCTTCATTATGCCCTCCAGTGGAAGTGCCTGGATGGTAGCCCGGCGATTTGACTTGGCAATTCTATATCTGGTTCTTCGCTGAAGAAAGCTCGGCGCCAGAACTCCAGCTCTTCCGCCGTAGGCCCGCCGGGTATGCGAGCGAGACTTAAGTGCCAGTAGCGGGCTTCGGTTAGGATATCCAGAGTAAAACAGATACTCAGCCCGTTGGCGAATCTATGATAGTGCTCCTGCGATGGAACCTCCAACGGCACCCAGGGAGCAGCTTGGGCTCTCTCTTTCAGTCTTTCCACGACAGCGGTTAGGTTCTGTTTACTCATATATCACCTCACTTTACTTTCTGCTGAAGCAATGTCAGGCCGGCCCCCTTGCAACACCCAGCCAGTCAAGTAGAATTGCCCGGACATAGCTGACGCTGAATTTAACCTGCCCGGCGGCTTCCCTGAAAGCCTGATCAATATAGTCGAGCGGGCAGCCGCCCGCGGCGGATATTTCTTCTCCCAGGTCACGCAGCTGAGCCGACTCCCGGGCGTTCGGCTCGCGGGGTATAACTTCATAGGGCCTTGCAGCTGGCACCCTGCCCCACTCTTTCTTGAAACACTCAGTGAGTCTATGTAAAATTTCTAATTCATCTGTAGATAAACCGGTAAGTGAGGGTGAGGGTTTCTCACCTGAGTGCTCAGGTGAATTTCCCTCTTCCTCTTTCGGTTTCCTCTTTCCTCTTTCTTTTTCAGTTTCCTTTTTCTCTTTGCTTCTTTCTCTTTTGAAGCCTGTCTCACCTGAGCCGATATTGTTGCTCACCTGAGAGGGGAGGTGTTGCTCACCTGAGACATTAGTTTCGCTCACCTGAGAGGGAGAGTATTGCTCACCTGAGACATTAGTTTCGCTCGCCTGAGAGGGAGAGTATTGCTCACCTGAGACATTATTTCCGCTCACCTGAGAAAACCAGTTTTTGGTGACAACTATCTTGGCGCCTTCTTTATAGCGTAGGTGATCTTGCCACCCCTCGGGCGGGGGGTACTGCGACGGCCATGCCCACTGGGGCCTGTGCACGTCCCACCAGTCCAGAATCTGGATAGCTACCGTATTAGAGGTCTTGTAGACCA
This sequence comes from Dehalococcoidales bacterium, assembly GCA_030603605.1. Next base: position 22,665 of record JAUVXN010000002.1, read on the forward strand.
CAATTAAGTCGTTTTTGGCCAACTCTTCTAGTAGTCCCGGTATATCCGCCTTGGTAATGTGGTCAATATTGGGGCAGGCAGCATACTTAATCTCTTCATGGTCTCCGGGAAGGCGCCCCTGGTCATCAGCATTCACCCACATCAGGGGAAAGAGTGCGCAAGCTTTTAGCGAAAGACGCCCATAGCGTCTATCTGTTGAATAGCTCTGGGGGTATACTCTCCCCCGGGCAACGGCGCGCCTCATCTCGTACCTCCGAGAGAAATCAAGAAGTCTACATACTTCCGCTCGTCTAGGATTATTGCCTCGGTTTCTTCTCCGGACGGAGTTATCCGCGAAAGAGAGAACAACTTGCAATCAGGCGTATGTCTTACCACAAAGCAAGGGATATCCATCCTTTGGGTTATGTCGTGAAGTAGAGCTCTCTTGCTTGACCAGAGCTCGTAGTGGTCCTGAGCCTCATGAATAAAGAGGGGGGGGACTTCAATAGTCTCGATGCAAGCGATGGTACCAAGCCCAGCAGGTTTTTTGCGTTGCTCAAACCAGTCACCGTCGGTGTGATAACACCAATCCGGTAAGTTTGCACGGTGCCACTTGCTATAATTCGTTGGTCTCTTATTTGTTATTTCGCTTTGTGGGCTCATTTTCTAAACACAAATATCTCTCGTTTTAAGTCCAATAATATCCCTTTTTTCTTAGCATAATTGACATCTCGAAAGGATTTGATTTGAGATGGCATATTAAGCGAAATCTCCTGAATACCCTTGAAGCCATAGCTCTCAGAGAGATTAAGGCAATCACGATTGAGAAAAAGGAAATCCCCCGTTTCACGCTCATCAAGGAATGACTCAATGAATAAAGCGACATGCCCACCCTGTTTTAAGGACCCGAACGTATCCTTTGTCAATTTCTTCATAAACTCCAACCATTGGTCATAAGAAGTCATAGCGGCGCCATCTTTGGAGTATTCATCGCGCTTTAAGCGCCAGTACGGTGGGTCAAGGATGATAAAATCTGGCTTTTGGGGTAATCTAGGATAGCCTTTTCGTATATCCCATTGCTTGATATCAGGCCGCCGGGGGTCTATATCGAAGCAATGGTATCGCCGCAAAAGGTATTTGCAGACGTCAATAGTCGTACCGCCACCGGTCATTGGGTCTACTACCACATCGAAAGGCTTAGTCAGCCAAAGTAGGAGATTGACAATAGCTTGGCCTGGAATCCGGCCTGGGTAATCCTGCCCAAACTTTTTGTCGCAAAGTGCATAGTTCCATACATTTAGGTGAGGCGGTTGCTCAGATATGCACCACGTCTCAAGCTTAGTATGACGTGCATATTTGATAATGCGGTCTATGTGTTGACGTGGCAATTTGCACTTTTCTGCAATCTCTGTGGTTGTCTCCCCGGCCAGCCAATGGTCAAAGATAGCGTTATTCCGGTCTGTGCGTTCTGTATCAGTCAGTGGAGAGGACCACTTCTCTAAAGTTTCAGCATCATTAGCCACAATCGCAAGGAAATCTTTATCATGATCATTCTTTCCTTGCAATTGGAGGCTGGCGATGCGTCGTAACACGTTCTTGTTCAATGCCTAACTCCCATAGGTTATAACCTCAAATCAGCTGCATCTGTTTTTCTACTCGGCTGTTTATCTCGTTTACGAAGCCCTCTGCTTGCTCCCGGGTAAGGCGTTTAATAACATCTTCAAGGCTACCCTGGGGACTCACTTTATATTGGCTTACTAAGAAGGTTTTGCACGTATCGTCAGTCCACTTAAGGGCTTTCTGACTTTCTTTGAGCCAGGTCGGGTCGATGCTGAAGCCTTCTCCTTCAATTTGCTCCTCCGGTGACGTCTCTTGTTTCGTCGCCTGCGCCTTGTTAGTAGGGGTGCGCACCCCTACTTTCCCATCACCTTTCTTATCGGGAGGGTCTTCGGTAACTATGTGATATTCCGCCTCGATAACATTCTGGATATCACGCACGTCGCCGGCACGTTCCATCCAGGTGGCGGTCATTTCCTTCATCTTGGACTTCGCCTCGGGGAAAACCTCACGCACCCAGCGTTTTATGGCGCGGACCCGAGCCTGGTTGCCCGGGAGATTCTTAGCGACTACGCCCTCCTCGGACTTCTTGTACCAGCCGTAGCCGATGGTGTCGTCCTGATCCTTGCGGTGCCCAATGGCGACCCAGACGTAGGCTTCGGGGTCTTTGCAGAGGTCAGTCTTTATCTCCTTGGCGATGGCCAGAATATCCTCGCGGGGTTTGTCTTTGTTCTCAGGCAGGCTGGACAGGTACTCTTCAAGGCGCATGGTCCTCGGTGGCCCCGCCCAGGCGTCGGCGCAACTCCGGGCAGCCAGCGACAGCCAGCCATCCTCGCTGATGATAGGCTGCACAACCTTGTACTCGATATTATCCTTACCCTTGACCTTGAATGTCGCTGGGAATATCTCCCCCAGCAAGGGGTCTAAATCCAACCGCACGCAATCCCACAGGAATAGAGCCGCCGATGGCTCGTCCATATCCGCCTTGGGGAAGCGGGTCTGAATCATAGCGAGGGCTACTTCAACCGGCTGTCCCCCGGGTAGTATCATCTTGCGCTCAATCTTGTCGCGAATTGCGGGGTGAATCTCGGCGCCACGCCTGAAGGCTTGCGTATAGGTCTCCCGCTCCATGTAGCCGTGGTGCTCCCGATTAAGGCAGCCGACCTCAATAGTTGCCTTCTCGGGGTTGGTGTGGATCTGGAGCTCGGCACCACATTCACCACACACGTTCTCGCGGCAGATTTTCTTCATCTCGTCCCATTTATCTTGAGTTACCTCATCTTGTTTTACTTCATAACCCATGGTTTACCTCCTTGGTTAATTTCTCGACTGCTTTTGCCACAGCCTCCCCCAGGGCGGGTGATATTGAAACATTAGGGTCAGCATAGTGGTCCTGAGTTATCTCCAGGTGGTAGATGTGGGTTCCTTTCCCAGCCATCCAATTGCCATTGTTCAGCCTCACTATGAATAATCCCTCATCAGCAACCTGCTTCAGAATCTCATCCTGTTTTACTACAGTCGCATCCTCCCTGTCCTCAACATATTGAGCTTGGGCTATAGCAATGTAAATTTCCATCGCAGCTAGTATCTTTCCAGGGTTTCTTCGGCGGGCATCCTGGATTGCCTGTTTAATCTTCTCCGGGGTCAGTAACATTCGCTCGCTCCCTTCAACGGTCTACTACTAGACGATTCGGTGACCGGCATACCAGGGGAATGTTTTTATCAGCTCTATCTTTTCCCCACTACACACGTTCTCAGGCCGGCCTTTATCTACCATGTCTTTAGACACACTAATATCTGTCGTCACCCCCTTGCCAATTGATACGAACTTACCGCAGTTTTGGCATTGTGGATTCATTTTTGGACCTCCCTTCAGCCTAGTCTTCGTGAACTTTCTGGCCGCAGCGCAGGCAGAACTTCGACCTCTCCCACTTCATCAGTGGGTATTTAATGTCCCTGTCGAAGACGCCATCTGCTACGAGAACATTACCGGTGGCCGCCTTAAACATAGTCTTGTGTCCAAGTAGCCAGCAAAGTAGTTTCTGTATCACCTTTCCTCCTATCTGCGTATAACGTAGGTTATACGCCACCGAACCTAGCTCTAATTGCATCGGCAGCCGACAAGAACAATCGCACGCTGGTTTCCTGAATTACCACTCTTCCATCAGGTAGGTCAATTCTGAGAGCTAGACTAGGTCTGCCTGATGTCATCCCAGCTTCAAGCGCAGCTATGGTGAATGACCCGGTCAGGTGGATGACACGCTCCGTTTTATCAGCAAGGTCGGAAAAGGCCGCGTCACCTTCCAAGCGTAAGTGAATTATTTGAGCCATCTTTTGCCCCTTTTCTTGCAGTTCGAGGTGTCTTCTCCTACTTTCCACTGTTGTCAGCTCTGGACAATGCAGCTCCGGCCCCAGCCCTAGATGCCACGGGCATTGCATTTCTCCCAGTTTGGTTCCCTATTTTAGGTTTCTGCTCTCCCATGCTTGCTTCCTTCAATGTGGCGTACGCCACACTGCGTATAACGGCTCTTATACGCTAACCTACTGGATGACCATCACATCTGCGGTCTTTTGGTCTACGACAACAACGGCATCATCTTTCCGCCTGATGTAAACCTTCTCACAGCAGACAGCCTGGGGCTCCTCAAGTTTCTTCCCGCAATTAGTACAAAACATCTATTATCCTCATCATATTTCAACTCAAACGGTATTTCAGCAAGGGAGTGAGTGCTTTCTGAATTAAATCCCTTGCCTCTTCAAGCGCACCCCTCTCACCAAGGGGGATACTCAATAGTTTTAATTCTGCTCGGATTGAAGCATCAACTTCATCAATCTTCTTAATGATGTCTGATACCATCTCACTCCCTTCAACTCAACGGTATTTCATATATATTTCAGCAATTCTTCCGGGATATAGCCTTCGACCTCCATCTCGGCCTGGTAGTGGCTACAGTTAGCCTCTTCGCAGGTGTGTGGGTAATGGCAATCGGTCATATGGCCAAACTGGCAGAACATGCAGGCCAAGGGGTTAGTAGCGCCCAAGGAGCATTGGCCTGTAGAAGTCTTGACGATCCCCAGGGAATCAATCTCTTTAGAGGCAACCCGGCTTGCCTCGACCTCGGTTACCCCGGTCGCGATAAGCTTGGCGGCCAATTCCTTTTTCATCTCGGTTATATTTATTTCATTCATAGTCGCTCGACTCCTGAGAGACACTCAATTTGCTTGGAGTAACAAAATGCGTAGAGTTTTTCGTCCTTTACGGAGGTGAAACAGATGTTGTCGGGGTCTACAACCTCGATATAGACTTCTTCTATACCGAGTTCCTTTAGGACGTCAATGGTTTCCTCTAGCTTTGCTACTCTGGTTGGATTAGAGCATTTTGCATAGTTCACCATATTCCCCCTTTGCGTATAGATGACTTTTAACGACTACAGCAAGCGTCCCGTCTGTGACAGCCTCCTGTTATGCCTGTTATGATTATCAGGGCTATATTTCAGCATCAGCTGAATAACTCGCCGTACCTCGTCCTCGGTGGGAGCTGTCATTAGCTGCCATACTCCCCGAGCCTTCCGGACGTCCCCAATGCCGTAGTCGTAGATGGACTTACCAATAACGACGGCGAGCTCTGGAGGGCAACTTTCCGCCCGTGTGAGGAAGCCATGGCAGACTGCAATGAATTCCTGGCGCGAGTACGTGGGGAAGTGAATATGCAGGGCAAACCGTGACAGGAACTCCCGGGGCATCTTCGCTGAGCTGTTGCATGCCGCTATTACCATTGTATTAAGGATGATTCCGCGCGCCTTCCGGCTCTTGGTTTCCAGTATCTCCCCACTCTCCATAAGACCCAGGAGCACGGAGTAGACATCGTTATCCATCTTGTCGGCTTCGTCCATTAGAAGCACGGAGGGCTGGTGCTCGAAAAGGGCATCGGAGAGTCCCGCTGCAGAAGTACGGGAGCCGAAGGCGATATAGGCGTCGGGCACAGCGGAGCGCACGCCTTCTAGCATGATACTCTTGGCACACGCCGGCGGCCCCTCCAGCAGGAAGTGAGTGCGGTGCCGGGCCTCAACCGTCTGTGCAATAGCCTCTTTGATGTCATCAAATCCCACGACCAGATCCATAGCCTCGAGGATTGACTCGGCCGGTATCTTCGCGAACTCGCGTTCCATTGATAGCGCCCACACAAGGTCCCGTCCCTTGTCGCTTAGTCTGTACTTCGTTAGTCCTGTCGTCTTGAAGGCGATGATGACCAGTCCCTCGTCTAAAAGGCGGGTCATATCGTTGCGCGAAGCTCCCACTGTGTAGAACTCCCAGCTGCGCAGGTGCGGCGGTCGCCGGTCCCTGGTGTCATGCTCCCGTTCATAGGCTCGCCGCAGAATCTCCATGTCATTCATTGATTGATTCCCTTCAACTATTTAATCTTCGCTACGCATGCCGAGCAAAGTCTTCTTCGACCCAGACGGAGACTATTTTACCCATTCCGCGCCGGCAGCGATGCACTCGGGACAGGTTCGCGCCTCCGGATATTTCTCCAGGAAACGCTTGACGCAATCCTCAGGGCTCTCACCATCCCGCTGGACTGGCATGTGGTGAATCTTCTCCAAGTGGTCAGCCAGCTCCTCCTCGTTCTGGGGCAGGTTACCTATTTCGCTGCCGCGGAGTCCTTTTTGCGTGATGCAGATTTTACAAGCTACGGGCATTTAACCTCCTACAGTACACGAATACTACAACCTGAAAGGAAATAGCAGATCAGTATGTTTGAACTCGACCACCTGCCAGCCTACACGAAGGCCGGTTTGTTCTGGGTGGCTCCATAGCTGCAATTCGTCGAGGGCCCCGATCCAGAATATTAGCTCCAAGGCTCTGGCCTTGGCCATTAGCTCGCTAATCTTTCCATGCTCCTCGTCGGTGGCTTTGGTATATTTCATCTCTATTGTCATGAGCTCACCCGACTTCTTAACTGAGTTATATAAGGTCCATAGTTGCTTGAGTTCATCGGACACGACGCCGACAACTCTTTCGCCATTCTTAATTTCGTCGGTCGGCTCTACTAGGTCAGTGACCCCCTGTATTTCTAGCGGCAGGAACTTCAACCATATGCTCATATTCACACCCCTTTAGGTTTCCCATCTTTGCCTATCAACAACACCTGCGGATGCAGTTCAAAATGGGGGCAGCCTTTCTGGGCCTCTGCCACCTTCTTATTAGGTCTCCAGATACCGCTCCAGGCAAAGTATTGCGGTACTTTGCCTGAGGGCGTGTCGGCATCGAACCGACCAAAGGTGCAGCGTAAGTGGCCTTCTTCCCCGGGGAGCGGGTCTTCCGGCTCCCCCAGGTTGGCGCAAAATCTGCACTCAAAAGGAAACTGTTGTTTAGCCATATTTATAGAATACCGCCGTCTAAAACCCCGCATTTTAATGCTGGATACAGACGGCGAAGCCCGATAGGTGGAGTTACACCCACGTTCAATTTCACCATAGTACTGCGCTTAGTCTTCTTGTATTTCAGGGTCAGGCAGAAACAGCTCTTCCTCAGGCTGTCCGAGCTTGAAGCAGACTCGTTCGATGAAGGAACGTCTTAAGGGGCACTTACCGGTGGACAGGCGGCTGAGGTACCCCTTGGAAAACCCGGTTACCTCGTGCAGGAAATCCCGTGTGTATTTGTAAAACAGCGGGTGCTGCGCTTGTTGCATAATTTACCTCCTCAGCAAATCTACTTGGAAAGTTTAGGGTGCCGCAAAACTCACCCCCAAGCAGCATAGTGTAATTCATTGTAACCATATTGTCAAGTATTTTAGACAATATATTTTCCATGGGGGTCTTTGATTTTGGCAACTGGGGGACTTGCCTTTGTCATTCTGGGGTGCTATAATGGCAACCAGAATAACAAAGGGGGTGTTTATGCCAGCATCAGAATTAGCGCAATGGTTAAAGGTTAAGTGCGAGGAGGAGCATCTGTCACTCCGGCAGGCAGCGGCCAAGGTAAAGCTGAGTCACGCCACTATTGCCGACGTTTTAAACGGCGCCAAGCCTTCTGCCGAAACCGTCAAAAAGCTGGCGGAGGCCTTCGGTGGCAATGGTCACGAAAGGCTGGCACTGGAGGACAGGCTGCTTACCTACAGCGGTTATCGGAGTGAGCGACCGGGTGGAGAAATCAGAGAGCCCGTGGCCCGGCTGCTGGACAGGCTGAGTCAATTTAGTGACTCGCAGCTCAAGGTAATGGAGCGCTTCGCCGACTTCGTCACGGAATTTTCTGAAGCGGGGGGTAAGCAATGAGGAAGCCGAAATCGCTGACCGGCGTTTTCCACCTGCCCGACGCCCGCCTGAATTTTTATCTGAGCTTTGACGACAAGCCGCCAAACGATAAGCGCGGAGGTGCCACTAGCATCGGCAGGATATTGGACATGACCTCCGAGCTTCCCCCCGATCTGCAGGACCTCCTGGTCACCTTTGCGGACCACATCAAGGCTAGTGCCAAGAAAGCGCCCGGTGGTGGTAATGGGGAAGAGGAAGGAAAGGCAGAGTCATGACTCGTAAAGACGGACGGACATCCCCCTTTTAAGAACTGGCTCTGCCCTTAAAGATAGTAAGTTATGATTAACGTTTTGTCAATAACAATGCACAGGAAGCCCTGCTTTTTCGTTTGCCTTACCCCCGATAGAGGGGGCTGGAAGGAAAGGCAGGGCTTCTACCTGAAGTCCTGCTTTTCAAAAAACACCGTGAATTGTCCAAATGTTTATACAGGTTGTCAAAGTATCAATACAGATTGCCAAGCTAAAAAGGAGGAAAAGTCCTCCGCCAATCGTTTTGAAGCGGGAGTAACTCAGCCGGTAGAGTCCCTGCCTTCCAATTTTATAACTAAAATGGCGGAAATCCAGCTTCAAAACGGGCTAAAAGAGGCCGGTAGAATCCCTGCCCTATCATACAGGGTTGACATTTCGTTGACGGGGGTTTACAATTTAACGGTTTCTTTTTCAGGCGGACGGGCGAAAAAGGAAAAATGAAGAACACTACATCGACCACGGACATCGACGCCATGGTAGCCGAGGTGCTGCCCCGCGTCCATTCCCGGCCCCGCACGCTTACCGACCTCATCTCCCGCTTTATCTCATCGCGGCAATACCTCTCCCCGCGGACGGTGGAATACTACCGCATGTGCCTTGACGGCCTGGAGTACTTCGCCCACCGCGAGGGCTGGCCGGAGCCGGCGGAAATCACCCGCGACCACATCCGCGACTTCACGGCCTACGTGGCCACCGAGCCCCACCGCTGGGCCGGCGACGGGCGGCGCTGCACCTATAAGAAGGCGTCGGCGGGCACCGTCCACCACTACGGCAAGGTGGTGAAGACCTTCTTCAACTGGGCCGAGGCCGAGGAGTACCTCGAGAAGAGCCCGACACTTCGGATGAGGCTGCCCCAGCCCCGCTACCAGGAGGTGGAGCCCTACAGCGACGAGGAGGTGGCGGCCATGCTCGCCGTCTGCGAGCGCGACACCCAGCACGGCTACCGCTACCTGGGACAGCGCAACAAGGCCATCATCTCGGTGTTTATCGACACGGGACTAAGGCTTTCCGAGCTGGCCGGAATGAGGCTTTCCGAGCTGGCCCCCAACCTGCAGCAGGTCCGCGTCCTCGGCAAGGGCAGCAAGCTGCGGGTGGTGCCCCTGAACGGCGAGGCGCGCAAGGCCCTGAAGGTATACCTCAACGCCCGGGAGCCGGGCGGCGACAGCCTGTGGCTGACCGATTACGGCGAGCCCCTGTCGGTCTGCGCCATCAAGACCATGATCGACCGCCTGCAGAGGCGGGCCGGCGTCTCCAGCGGCGGCGGCGCCCACCGCTTCCGCCACTACTTCGCCACGCGGTACCTGGAGGGCGGTGGCGACCTGAACTCGCTGCGCCTGCTCCTGGGGCACGCTACCTTATATATGGTGCTGCGCTACACCCGCTTCGTCAACGTCCAGCAGGCCATCGACGGGCATGCCGGGTTTTCACCCCTGGACCGGCTGACCCGGGGCGCCGGCCATAACCGCCGGGAGGAAAACTGGGGCTGGAGGCAGTAAAATGCAGGGAGGTAAGGGGTTAGCGACGGATTGACACTGTGGTTGACAAAAGGTTACTATAGAGCGGCACCCTGAGGGCACAATAACAAAAGAAAGGGAGATGAATATGCATAGCGAGTGCAAACCATGTCATTTTGGGCAGACTCCATGGCTGTTATGCTTTTTGCTGGCTATAGGAGGAGGCTTCTATGATGCGGTGGGTGACACACTGCTCAAATCTCGTGAATCAGGAGATAAAGTAGCAGGCTACGCCGCAAAAGGGCTTGGCAAGGTAGTGGATACTGCGTATAGGTTCTACTGCCAAAATTAGTTGACGGCACATACGCAAGCGGCACCCTGAGGGTACTGGTAATTGAAAAGAAAGGAGGAGAAATGTTGAAGTTCTTTAATCAGGATTCTTCCAGAAAGTCCAGAGCAGTCCAGATTTGGCAGATCCTTATCGGCAAGGCACATAATAGACAGACAATCACCTATGGCCAGCTCGCCAAGCTACTTCCTTTCCGTGGTGCCGGAGTAATGGCACAGGTCCTCGATCGGATAATGAAGTTCTGTATCCAGAATAGGCTTCCCCCATTAACTATTCTGGTAGTCAACGATACTACAGGTTCACCTGGCAACGGATTAATCCTTGAAGGTGCAGAGAACAGCGAACGGGAGAAGGTATTCAAGCATGACTGGTTCGGTATCCAGGTTCCTTCAGAGGAAGATTTCGCAGAAGCAAAAAGACAGCCATTACCCTGAGGGGACAAGAAGGAGTAGAAGATGAACCTAAGACACCCTGAGGGCGAGCCAGAATACTAAAGGCAACAGGTGATTGAAGGCGAGCCAGAATCCACGAGGCAACAGTAGTGATAAGGCGAGCCCGAATAGATAAGGCAACAGGAATTGGCAGGCGAGCCAGCGATTGCGAGGCAACAGTGGATAAAAGGCGAGCCAGAGAATAATAGGCAACAGTAATAGACAGGCGAGCCAGGAGAGTTAAGGCAACAATTATCCAGAGGCGAGCCAGGAAGCATGAGGCAACAGGATATGAGAGGCGAGCCAGAGAAGAGTAGGCAACAGTAGGGTAAAGGCGAGCCAGATGTGGGAAGGCAACAGAAGTGCAGAGGCGAGCCAGAAAAAAAGGCAACAGGAAGCCAGGTAGCGGAGTCGCGGGGGCAGTGGTCAGCTCACCGGTTTCGTAACCCGGAGGTCGTGGGTTCGAATCCCACCCCCCGCTACCAATTCTTTTGAGGAGGCGAGTGGTGTAACAAAGGCAACAGGTGGTAGGAGGCGAGCCAGGTAATCAGAGGTAACAGAAACAAGTAGGCGAGCCAGAAGGAGCCAGGCAACAGGTCACATAAGGCGAGCCAGTGAAAACAAGGCAACAGAATATGTAAGGCGAGCCAGCAGGTAAAAGGCAACAGAATAGTGGAGGCGAGCCAGATAGTTATAGGCAACAGAATAGAAGAGGCGAGCCAGGTGACAAGAGGCAACAGTAGAGGGAAGGCGAGCCAGGATATGAAAGGCAACAGTAATAGGAAGGCGAGCCAGGAATAAATAAAGGAGGAGAGTAGAATGAAAGTCATAGCTACGCTAAACTTCAAAGGGGGCGTCGGCAAGACGACTGTCACTTGGTTACTAGCTAGGTACTTGGTTGAACGGAGAGGCAAAAGTGTCCTTGTACTCGATACTGACCCACAAATGAGCTTGACCACGTCGGTATACGTTACCGACTCTGGCATGCCAGATGTTAGGTTTGATGGTTGGGAAAATGAAGCACGTAAAAAAGGGACAAGGCTTTTCGACCTTATGAAAGCATATGCTCAAGAAGACCACCTCGACTTTTCAATAGAAAAGTCACTGTTTTATCAACACAGAGCGAATTTTTATGTTGTGCCTAGTATCGAAGAGCTATACTGGTACGAATTAGAAGCACCGCCTGTTGCTAAGCTTCGGGGTTTTGTTAGCTCATTTCTTGCAGCCTGTCAAAAAACAGAAGATATACCAAGCTTTGATTACTGCCTAGTGGACTGCCCTCCAGCTTTCAACAGTTTGTCATTCTCTGTAGTCTCGTGTGCTAATCTCATTCTAATGCCAGTCACTCCTGACATTTTCGCCGCACGCGGACTTAGAATAATGCTAACTGGACTAAAAGAGCGTCTAGAACATTCCCCGACGTTTATTGTATTCATGAACCGTGCGAAGCTGTTTAGAGGCCAACTAACCAAGGAGAGTCAACAGTTTCTGAACGATGCAAATATAGTTGCGGGAATGATATCGGAAAAAAGAATGCCCGTTAGCGTATTTAACGATTCCTTTATCCCAGAACGGGTAGGTATTAAAAGGGCCCTAGCAGGACAGGTTCTTCCTCCCGATTTAGAAACATGCTTCGCAGAACTTTGGGATAAGATAGAGAAAACATCGTTTTAATGAAACAAGATTATGAGGAGGTTCTAAATATAAATGGCACAACTTAAGAAAAGAAGCCAGTTAAAACTTTTGCTCCGGAAAGTCGATAAAATTTCCGAGTTACTTAATCAAATAAAAGAGGGTCTACTGCAAGAGATGGGACCTTCTCCAGGAAAATCGGGTAAAGGCTTGTCGAAAAAAGCATCCCCTTTGCCATCCACCGGACAGTTACAGAATGAGTATGAACAACTCCTCTCAAGGTTCGCAAGCCAAGGTTCTCAAGTAGTGCAAGAATTTGTTTCTGAACATACGACTCGATACCTTGGAGAATTTATTCATGCGAACAGCTTGCCTATTTCCACCAAGACCAGTAAAAAGGCTATTGAAGATATTTTACGAAGTCAACTAGCTAGCTCACTTACAATTCGAGGCAACAGTAAGGACAAGGCGAGCCAGATTTCAGGAGGCAACAGGAGGAGTTAGGCGAGCCAGTATTAAGAAGGCAACAGAAGGTCAGAGGCGAGCCAGCAGGGCGGGGCTAGGATTTTACTAACTCCGCTCTGTTTATTGACACTTCGCCCATCGAAATTCTGGCGTTTTTATCTGTCTTCTTCACCTTCGTCTGTCCAAGCTCACTTTAAGGTGATGATGATTTTCCCCTCTTTGGTCATAACTCGAATTTCTTTATTCAAACTCTCGGCTGCTCTGCGATATAGGCGCGACACTTTTCTGGGCGTTTCGTCTCCTACAAGTGTCACCTCGATTGCCTTACCGGGGATTAATTGGGTAAGAAGTTGTTCTGCCTCGCGTTGCTCGGGTTTCTTCTTCAGCTCCTCAAGGTCGATAAGTTTTGCCTTCATTTTGTCCTCCTCCTTGACGTTTGATATTTAATGGTATAATATTATTGGTAAAAAGTCAAGCCTTGTTGTGGTATTAGTGTGGTCTGTCAGAGGTCTAGTTCTGAGCTATTGACAATAATAATTGGTATGGGTTACACTTGAAAAAGGTATTACACTTTATTACTGGAGGCAATGTGGCTATTGAGCAATTAGAAAAGTTAAGAGCGGCTAGAATGTCTCAAGGACTGTCGCAGAGCGAGCTTGCCGCTACACTGGGAGTCAACCAATGCACGATATCTACTTGGGAGCAAGGAGAGGCTACTCCAAAGCTGAAGTATCAGCAGCGCATTTCGACTTGGCTACAAGAGGTAGCCGGAAAACCGGCAGAGATTGACACTCTCAAAGATTCACTGGAGCGCACTGACCAACTCAAGCACTTACTCAACCTCTTGGAGTTTCACCTGCGCTACTTTCGAAATGAGACCCCAGAGGCCCGGGAAGCCTACCGCAGTGAGCTCAATGTCTACGATGTCGGCTACATAACATCCCTACTGGAAATGCTATTTGATGAAGGAAAGTTCCAGCGTTGGAAAGTCTTTACTACCCATCGGTTTGGTGGATTTAGGAGGAAGGAACATGTCCGAAAAGGGAAAGATAAAGGCGAATCTGGCTAATTTGCTAACGTATATAGGACAGCTCTATCGGAACCCTAAAGACGCGGTGAAGGAATACCTCAGCAATTGTATTGACGCCTGGCTTGAGGCACGGATGTCAGGTCAAGTAAATGGTTATTGTGATGTCTCTATCCACCTAACGCCGGGTCGGGTGAAACTCCAAAGCCACAGTCAACCCGGGAAGGACCGCAAGGGACTTAAGGAAATGATGACCCGAGTCGCCGAGTCTGCCAAGCCTATGCTCGGGGTCCCCCAGATTGGGCGTCTGGCAATCGGTATCTTCGCATTTAATCAAATTGGCACCAAGGCTATCTTCTACAGTAAACGAGGGGCTGGAGAACCTACCTGGAAACTGACGTTGACAAAGAATAGTGACGAATACCAGATAGAGCAAGCCCCCAAGCGCGAATCCCTGGAAACTCCCGGACTGGACGTAGTTATTAGCGGGCTAAGCCATGACCCCACCCGTCCCCGGGCTGCTTTAACCCCCGGTGCTTTGGTCAAATACCTTGCGGAGTGGTTTGATTACTACTTGCGTGAAGGGACCCTTCGCCTGAGTATCCAAGCCAGGGACCAGGTATGGAAAGCGGAGCCTCCCCCCGTCCGTCTACCACCTGTCGCCCAGGCATTTAAGGAATTCGACATCAAGGGTGACCTGTCAAAACATATTCAGTGCGCCTTATGGTTTGACCCATCAAGCCAGGGCAGAATCGCCGTGTGCCATACAAAAATTCCAATCATTGAAGATATGAGAAGGATTGAGGAACTCCATCCAGGCTTCGGTGAGACGGTCTACGCTTCTGGTTACCTGCGAGGAATTATCAATGTCGATTTCCTTACCCCTCTATCGGGTCGAACAGGGTTTGAAATGGATGCCAGCTGGTGGGCGTTTATATCCTGGCTTGAAACTGTGGAGCCATCTATAAGGGCGGAGGTTGAAGACCACCGACTAGAAGGGGAGATTGAACGCATTGAAGCAATCAAGGATGATGCAAAGAGGCTAGCCGAAGAACTACTGGAGACCGAGCCTTTCCAGCAGCTGGAATTGTTAGGTGGCATGCGCCGTAAACGCGGTAAGAAAAAGGTGATGCAAACGAACCCACGGGGCAAAGAAACAGGCAAAAGAGTTAAGGAAAAAACAGGCGACAGGCGAGACCCTTCAGGGCTTCGCTTTAGCTTCAAAGAGGTCCCCCTTGATGATGTTTGGCGTCATAGTATATTTGAGGCCGGACAACTGAAGGTAAACACGAGAAATCCTAATTATATTCAGTGTGTAGTAAAAGGCACAAAGAGGCGAGCAACCCGGTATATTGCACTGCTTATTGGTAAAGAGACGACAGCCTGCAATGACAAGACTGGGGATGCTGACTACTACCTTGAAAAGCTCCTTGCCTTCTCACTAATATTAGAGTCTAAGATGGCGAGTTGAGCCAGTACTAGTCAGGCGAGCCAGTAAAAATGAGGCAACAGTAAGGACAAGGCGAGCCAGATTTCAGGAGGCAACAGGAGGAGTTAGGCGAGCCAGTATTAAGAAGGCAACAGAAGGGCATAGGCGAGCCAGGAATTAAGCTGGGGCTGGCGACATTGACACCGTGGTTGACAAAATGTTAATGTGAAGCGACACCCTGAGGGAGGTGAGAAATGAAAAAACTGATAATAGGATTGATATTAGTAATGTTGCTGGTGCCTGTTTCCTGCGCCCCATCACGCCCAGCTGGATCGCCCGAATCACCCATCATCCCTCCAACATTACCAGAACCGGTAACAGGGCAGACCCAAACCCCCACGCCGGCACCTACTCCAACACCAACGCCTCCTACTCCGTATTCCACAGTATCTATTCCTATTGAGGAATTCCCAAATCATCCACACATTGATGTAGTGATGCACGCCGTAGTAGGAGAGGATCTCACGGTAACTTTAGGCTCCAATCAAACAACAGGCTTCAGGTGGTCGGAGTTTGCAGAGATTAGTGATAGGACCGTAGTTCGACAAGTAAATCATTGGTATCAGTCTTTAGGTGGCAAAGAATATGAAACACCACCTCCTCCGGGCACTTCTGGCGAAGAAGTATGGACTTTCAAGGCGCTTAAGAAAGGCACTACTACTATATCTATGGAATACAGTCGCCCCTGGATAGAGGAAGATATTGGACATTGGACAGTCAACATAACTGCTAACATTAAACTGTGAAGAGGGTGGTTTCTATGGATGAAAAGAGAGTTAAAGAAGATACTAAGAGGTTTAGTGGAACGGGTGGCATTGCTGAAGCAGGTGGAATTATTCCCTGGCTGATTATCAAAATTGTGCAGTGGGCAACTGGGGCTGGCGGCGGTAAAATGGATGATTTTTTAAAAAAGCATGAAACGACTCTAGTAGCCATAATTCTTGTTATTTTTTACATTGCGGTAATGTTAATCATTATCTTTGATTGCCGTGTTCCCCCGTAAAGGCGAGCCAGTGTGGAAAAGGCAACAGTTTAGGGGAGGCGAGCCAGTAAAAGGCAGGCAACAGAAGAAAAAAGGCGAGCCAGATTAGTAGAGGCAACAGGAGCAAAGAGGCGAGCCAGGATATAGTAGGCAACAGTATGAATAAGGCGAGCCAGAATGTAGGAGGCAACAGAATTCACGAGGCGAGCCAGAGTGCCACAGGCAACAGCAAACTATAGGCGAGCCAGAAAAGAGCAGGCAACCTAAATGGCAAATGAGGAAATTAGAGAATGGGATATTTTTAAAAGGCTGGAAGCGATAGAGCCTACACTGAAGGATGCCTGCGGAATAGCGGCACTAGCATTTTGGCTGGCATTTCAAAAATCAGCTGAGGATTCCCCCAATCCCAGAGGGGTCAAGGACGAGTTAGTTGAAACCTTTAAGGAAACTGTGAGTCCAGAAATACAAAAGGCGCTGGAGAAGCTGATGCTTAGTATTTGTGAGGCAATTGAGAAGAAAAGGCAACAGACATATGAGGCGAGTAAGAATTGTGAAGTGGTTTGAGAGGCATTTGAATTACAGCTTAGCCTTGGTGCTGTTTGGAGGCGGTGCGCTTGTCTGGCTCGCCTCCGAAATCCTGTTGCCTCAACATATCTGGCTCACCTATTTATTTCTGTTGACCTGGCTCTCCTTTCTAATTCTGTTGCCTATCACCCTCTGGCTCGCCTCCGCTGTTCTGCTTTTACTGCTAAGTGCTCAGACCATGCAGATACTTTGGCCCGCGGGATTGTTGGTTGTAATCCTGTGTTTTGCTAGTCTCGGTTTATCTTGGTGGGGAGTCATTTGGGTGATAAGGCAGAAAAAACGAAGCCTGTGGCACTTACTATGGTCGTTGGTGCCCTTGGGCTTCATAGCATGGTTTATACGAGGCAATTTAAAGCAACAGCTATTATAAGGCGAGCCAGGAGTAGCTCGGAAAGAGGTGCAGAATTGGATAAGCAGAAGAACAATGATAATGCATCGGTAGAGCTACTTCGCCAAAATTGGGAGGATTATAGGCACAACGAAAGGAAGAGGCTGATGTTTGCCCAGTTACATCTACTTGTTACGGTTGGCATCCTCGCATTTTTAGTACCGCTTCTTGAGAATGATACGAGTGTCAAAAGTGATACAAAGTGGCTAATAGGTTCGATACTTGTATTCTTATCTGTTGTTTCATTATGGTGCCTTTTGAATACCCTCAGAATAGGGGCTTGTATTTCGGCTTCGTTGCATAGGTGCAAGGAAATAATCAAGCTAAGTAAAGTTACGTTTAGAAGAGACTACTGGTCCGAAGAGAAGCACTGGACTCACAGGATGAGAGAAAGGCGTCTCTTTCTGGTGTACTACATATTCTCTTTTTTACTCTTTGTTTCCTTGTTAATTAAGTTCCTTATGAGTTAGTTTGCAAAAAAGTTCATTACAGAGGGAAACTATGAACCGAGAAGCATTGAATTTGTTACGATGCCCAAATAGGCTCGAGGGGGGCAAGTTATGTCTCTCTGCTCTTGAAAAAGGTAATAATGTGCTTAGATGCTCTAAATGTGGTAAAGAATGGGAAACAAGAAATGAAATCCCTATCATGCGTGAACAGAAGTGTAGACGCTGTAGGGCACCTCTCGGCGTAGAACAAATAAAGTGTGAGGAGTGTGGTTTTAGGGACAGACATGAGACGCAACAGTACCTAAATATGTACCATGATGCTCATTTCGGTAGCTATATTTTAGATACTTCAATTGATGCATTTATTCCGCTGGGTGTGACTGAGGCATTCTATCAACAAATTGTCAACGTTTGCATTCCATACATCACGAGTGAAAGCTGTTGTTTAGACCTTGGCTGTGCATTTGGTCGGCTCTCCTTAGAACTCGCCAAACGTTCTCGATATGTGATTGGACTGGATTGGAGTATACACTATATAAGGAGTGCACTAAAGATAGTATTATTTAATAAGAAGGTGATTATCAGGATTAATGATATTGGGGAGAGGTGCAGAAAGGCACCATTAAAAGGTTTTGGTATCAAAAATTGTGATTTTGTGGTAGGCGATGCCCAGAACATTCCTTTCGATGATTCTAGTTTTGACTTTGTATTGTGCGCAAATCTGGTAGATAGAGTTTCCGAGCCAAATAGAATGGTCGATGAGATACGCCGAGTGCTGAAAATGAATGGGGTAGTAGCCATTACAGACGCATTCAGTTGGCAAGAGGAATATACGCCGGAGAGACAATTTTGGGGGAAAGACAATTTATGTGATTTTTTACCCAAAGGGAAATGGGAAATCAAGCCTCAGATTGACGGTATACCATTTGCGCTCAGATACAATTCAAGGGACCTTCGCATATTTTATAATCAATTAGTCATCGCTAGAAAAGTATGACAAGATCAAAACCAGCTCCTAGCCCCCCCCAGAAAGGAGTGTTAAGGCGAGCCAGTAAATCGCAGGCAACAGAAGATGTAAGGCGAGCCAGAAGTTAGGAGGCAACAGAGTATAGGAGGCGAGCCAGCATATATGAGGCAACAGTATCTAAAAGGCGAGCCAGTGAAAAGTAGGCAACAGAATAGGAGAGGCGAGCCAGTAATAGTGAGGCAACAGTGATCCATAGGCGAGCCAGAAAAAGCTAGGCAACGAGAGGCAACAGAAGACAACAGCGAGCCAGCTTATATAAGGTAACAGAATAACAAAGGCGAGCCAGTAATCCGTAGGCAACAGAAAGGAAAAGGCGAGCCAGAGTTTACGAGGCAACAGGAGAGCTAAGGCGAGCCAGAATAAGCCAGGCAACAGAAAGGCAAAGGCGAGCCAGATGTAATAAGGCAACAGTAAGAGGTAGGCGAGCCAGTTTAGGAGAGGCAACAGATGATGCAAGGCGAGCCAGGAGATGGAAGGCAACAGGGTTGACAAGGCGAGCCAGTCTTCAGGAGGCAACAGAGTATAGGAGGCGAGCCAGGGCGTGAAGGAGGTATAAAACTATGTGGCAACAAGAGTGGCCTGATAAGCCTGGCGCATGGTGGTTTTATGGCGTAATGAAGCGGGAAAAACAGCGGGCTTTGTTTGTCGTGATCGTTCATGCGACCAAA
>JAUVXN010000046.1 GCA_030603605.1 Dehalococcoidales bacterium
CAGAGCCTTGCCGGTACCGGCATACATGACATCCAGCTCTACGTCATACTCCTCCTCAAACATGGGCTCCAAATACTCCCACAGACCGGTATCATATAGGCTGGTGGTTGTTGCCATTCTTAGCCTCTGTTGCGATGGCAAGGGTGATGCAATTGAAGAAGTACAGCCGATATTACCAACTAGTAAGCATAAAAGTGTAAATATACCCAACAGACAATAGGTTACCTTTTTCAATGTTTTCACCTTTCTAGATTTTCACCAAAAAACTCCATACGTAAATGGAAAAGCACCTCGGAGGAGGTGCTCTGCATGACACAAATAGCAACATAACAAACCCTCCTTTCCAAACACGGGAGGCACCGCCATTTCCAGCGATACCCTATCGGCCTGCCTCCATAGGTATCCTTCAGGAGAGCAGGCTCGGAGAGAAATTTCTAGATATCATTGTATCATGTCTTCTACATAACCAGCAACCTCTATTGAGAGGTTTTTATCAACCCCATCCCCTCGAAGAGTCTTCGAGGGGTGAGGTCACCAAATACCCTGATGCAAAGGGGGTCAGGGAGACAGGTTGCCAAACAGTCTCCCTATCTTACCTTGACGGCAAGGTAAGCTTCTGTTAGAATTCCAGCGATATTTTGCTACCTGAAGCAAGCCTCTAACCCGGATAGAAGTCCATTTGAGAGGAAACTTACTATGGCTCTTATTGATTATAAAAAGGAAGGCAGAATTGCCATCTTTACTATTAATCGCCCGGAGGCGCTGAATGCTATAAATGTGTCGGCCAGCCAGGAATTGCACGAGGCAATGATAGACTTCCGGGATGACCCTGAATTATGGGTTGGCATCATTACCGGTGCCGGCGATAAGGCTTTCTGTGCCGGCGCCGATATAAAAGATATGCTGCCCTTTATGAAAGAGCACCTCCCGGACGAACGGGCGATGCCAGCTACCCCCATGCGCGGACTGGAGCTATGGAAGCCACTTATTGCGGCTATCAATGGCGAGGCACTGGGTGGCGGCCTGGAATTAGCTCTGGCTTGCGATATAAGAATAGCCTCAGAGAAGGCTCGACTCGGTTTACCAGAGGTAACTTTAGGCCTGATACCCAGCTGGGGAGGCACCCAGAGGCTGCCCAGAATGGTTCCCTGGTGTAAGGCGGCGGAGCTGGTGCTTACGGGAAAACCTATTGATGCTCAGGAAGCATATCGCATAGGCTTGGTAAACGCAGTTGTTCCCCCCGAGGCAGTGATGCCTACCGCCAGGGAATGGGCTGAGGTTATTTGCCGGGCAGGACCTCTGGCAGTAAGAGCCGCCAAAGAGGCTATGATTAGAGGTAGTAGTCTGACTTTAGAAGATGGTTTAAGGCTGGAGAACGCTCTGGAAGCCCACGTCATGAGCACAGATGACTATACTGAGGGAACTACGGCCTTCCTCGAAAAGAGAAAGCCTGACTATAAAGCCAAATAACCTGCCTCATAAATAAGTTTAATATAAGATGGTAAAGGAGAAAGTAATTATGAATCTCAAAGGTAAAGTAGCCATGGTCACCGGTGGCTCTGGTGCACTGGGCGGAGCGCATTGCTTGTCCCTCGCCAAAGCCGGATGCAATGTTGCCGTTACCGGATACAGACACATGGAGAAAGCGGAAGCTGTAGCTAAAGAGATTCAAACGCTGGGGAAAAAGGCTATAGCGGTCAAGATGGATGTGGCAAACCTGGATGAGGTCCGGGAAGGAGTTAAAAAAGTAGAAGAGGGGCTGGGACACATTGATATCCTGGTCAATAACGCCGCTTTTGGTATCGTGCGGGCGGTCACTCTGGTGAATACGGACAAGAAGGATTGGGACTATGACTTGAGTGTTAACCTGACTGGAGCCTTTAACACCATCAAGTGCTGCATGTCCGGCATGCTGGAACGCGGTTGGGGCCGCATTATTAATATCTCCACCATCACCGGCATCATGGGTGGTATGGGACAGTGCAGTTACGCCGCCACCAAGGCTGGTCTCATCGGTCTCACCAAGACAGTGGCTCTGGAGGGGGCGCGTAAAGGCTTAACCTGCAATGCGCTTGTGCTCGGAATCTTTGATGCGGGAGCCTTCCATAAAGTGGCCCCGGAGTTCCGTGACCGCGTAATCAAAAGTGTGGCCATGCGCCGGGCAGGTGACCCACAGGAGGTTAGTAATGTGCTCGTCTTCCTCGCCTCCGAGGAGTCAAGTTATCTCACCGGTGAAACTATTGAAGTAAGCGGTGGAGCCGGTCTGTTTACCTTTTAGCAAAGGTAAAGTAACCCTAAAGGCTTCACTTGCACGTGTAGTTATGATAGAATATATCAGGCTTTTGACGAAGGGGTAACTCATCATGGCTAAACCTGAGGTCAGTAAAAAAGAAAAACAACCGAATGTGGAGTCGCTTACTTGGGGTAATCTCACTTGGGTCAACATTGAAAGACCAACTGAGCAGGAAACAGAATATCTGGCTCAGAACTATCACTTCCACCCTCTGGACTTGGATGACTGCCTCAGCCGCATACAGCGA
The DNA here is from genome assembly GCA_030603605.1 of Dehalococcoidales bacterium. Next base: position 2,541 of record JAUVXN010000046.1, read on the forward strand.
CCGAAGATAGATGAATATAAAGACTACCTGTTCTTGGTCTTCCACTTCCCGGCATTCAATAAGCAGGCACGGACAACCACAGCCAGCCAGTTATCAGTGTTTATTGGCGAAAAATACCTGATTACCCTGCATAAAGGCGAGCTTAAGCCACTGGTTAAGCTATTCAAGGAATGCCAGATTGACAAGGAATCACGGCAAGAGAATCTAAGCCAGGGCTCCAGCTACCTGCTCTACCGTATAATTGACAGATTAGTTGATTACTGCCTGCCAATATTAAATAAGATTGTGGGCAATATTGAAGAGGTTGAAGATAATATCTTCTCTGATAGCACACGCGGCGCCGTAAAGGAAATCTCCATACTCAGGCGCGATATAATCTCCTTCCGTCGCATTATCTGGCCGATAAGAGCTGTTATCGGCAGTCTGGAACCTAAAATCCGCCGTTTTACCAAGATGGACTTAGCCGTTTACTTCGGCGATACGGTAGACCACATAGATAAGATTTGGGACGCCTTGGATGAATATAAAGAGATAATTGAAGGACTAAACGATACTTATGACTCACTGGCTAGTAATCGCACCAATGATGCCATGCGAATGCTGACCGTAATTGCCACCATTCTCCTGCCTATCACTGTCGTCGCCAGTCTCTATGGTATGAATATCCCGTTGCCTTTCCAACAATCTAACTACTCTCTCCTATTTGTCTTTCTTATCATGGCGGTTATTATCGGCGGCATGCTCTACTTCTTCCATCGCAAGCGCTTGATGTAGCCACGACAGGATGTCTTTAAGATGAATGTCTCACACCGACTGGTCATTATTACCGCTATCTTCGTCACCTGCCTGATTACCGCCAATATAATTGCCGTAAAAGTAATAAGCCTCGGTTTCGTTATTCTGCCTGCCGCCATATTCGTGTTCCCGTTGAGCTATATCTTCGGCGATGTCCTCACCGAGGTTTATGGCTATCGCTGGGCAAGAAGAGTCATCTGGCTTGGCTTCATTTGCAATCTTCTCTTTGTCATCTTTGCCTGGATAGGGCAGATTCTGCCCCCGGCTCCTTTCTGGGAAGGGCAGAAAGCTTACGAGAGCATTCTGGGCTACACACCAAGACTGCTCGCCGCCTCCTTCTGCGGCTACCTCGCCGGTGAGTTTACCAATTCTTTTGTCCTGGCAAAGATGAAAATCCTGACCCAAGGCCGCTGGCTATGGAGTCGGACTATCGGCTCAACTATAGTAGGACAGGGGCTGGACACCTTAATATTCATTACCTTAGCTTTCATCGGCACCCCTTCCTTTGTGCCGATAATGATTTTGTATCACTGGCTGGCGAAGACTCTCATTGAAGCCGTTGCCACCCCCCTCACCTACAAAGTAGTAAATTTCTTGAAGAAAAAAGAGGCGATTGACACTTATGACTACAAAACAAACTTTAATCCCTTCAATATCTCGGATTAGAAATCAAATTTTCCGGAAGGAGGCTTACATAGATAAAAATGAAAATTCAGGTTCTGGGCGCCCACAACTGTGAATCACAAAATATAAAACCCACCAGTCTGTTAATTGATGATGTCCTGATGATAGACGCCGGTGCCCTTACCTCCAGCCTGTCATTTGAGGCTCAGCTGAAAATTAAGGCGATTATGCTCACTCACCAACATTATGACCACATCAGAGATATACCAGCTATCGGCATGAATGCCCGCTTCCACGAAACCACCGTCAATGTTTACTCTACCCAGGCTGTTTATGACGCCCTGTCGACTCACCTGCTGAATGGCACAATTTACCCTCATTTCCTGGAAAAGCCGGAGGGAAAGCCAATCATTAAGTTCACGGTAATAGAGCCGAATAAGGTTATGCAGATTGCCGGCTATCGCATTCTGACCGTCCCGGTGAACCACACCGTGCCTACCGTGGGCTACCAGATTACCTCACCTGGCGGTAAAACGGTATTCTATACTGGGGATACCGGACCCGGCCTGGCTGACTGCTGGCAATATGTATCACCCCAATTACTTATCACTGAGGTTACCGCCCCGAACAGGTACGAAGAGGATGCCCGTAAGTTGCTGCACCTCACCCCAAGTCTGCTCAAGCAGGAGCTAATCCACTTCCAGGAGCTTAAAGGCTACCTGCCGCAGATAGTTTTGGTTCATATGAACCCCGTACAGGAGAAGGAAATAGAAGCTGAAATAGCGGTGATAGCCAGGTCCTTAAATAATCCAATTAAGCTAGCCCGAGAAGGGATGCTACTTCACTTATAAATAAGGAGATGAGTTCAATAAGCGAGCTAAAATTTATCGTTGACAACAATGTAGGCAAGCTGGCCAAGTGGCTCAGAATTATGGGGTATGATACCGTTTTCTTTACCGACATCGATGATTCCCGCATGGTGGCTAAGGCTCTAGCTGAAGGCAGGGTAATTTTAACTAGAGACACCGAGATTATGAAAAGAGGGCTGGTAACCAGCGGGCGACTCAAGGCTATCCTGATCAGCAGTGAAGAGCCGAAAAAACAAATGCGTCAGGTAATAAAGACTCTGAACCTGGATTGCCAATTTCGGCCATTTGCCCTCTGTTTGGAATGCAACCAACCCCTTGTGGAGAAAAACAAAGACCAGGTGAAAGACCGGGTGCCACCCCATGTTTTCCAGACACAAAGCCAGTATGTGGAATGCCCGGCTTGCCACCGAATCTACTGGAGAGGAACCCACTGGCAGGCAATGACCAGAGAGCTGGAGAAGCTTATGAATGAGACAACCAAATAATACTGAATAGGAGGTATTTTTATGGATGTCTACGAAGCGGCAATTAGCCGACGGTCAATAAGAGAATTTAAAGATATACCGGTACCTTATGATGTCCTGGAGAAGTGTGTCAATGCCGCCAGGTTGGCACCAAACGCCATGAACAGCCAACTCTGCGAGTACATAATAGTTGATGATGAGCAGCTGCTATCTCAGGTACTGGATGCTGTAGGCTCCTGGTCAGGAGTGCCAAGACCAGAAGAAGGATGGTCACCAGGACGCCGCCCCAAAGCCTACATTATTTCCCTGATAAACAGTCAACTGGAGAAAGAACTCGGCGGCAATATGCGATGGACAAGCTACGATGTCGGCTTGGCTGCCGAAAATATGATGTTAGTTGCTCTGGAACAGGGGGTAGGCAGTTGCACTATAGCATCGTTTAAGCAAGACAAACTGAAGCAGGTGCTAAATATACCCGATAAATATGAGATTGCCTTGGGGCTGGCGTTAGGTTTTCCTGACGAAAGTCCGGTTCCGGAGGTAGCCACCGACTCAATTAAGCGCTGGGTAGACAGCAACGGCGTGCGTCACATTCCCAAAAGAAAGCAGGAGGATATTACCCACCGAAATAGATTCCCATAGCAACAGGTTAGCAACGTGGTGGTGTTTAAGAGAGACGTCAGCCCCTCTTTCCAAAACTAATCCCTCCCCCTCTCCTTAAAAGGAGGGGGGATACAGGTCCTTCGGCTGAAGGACTCTTCGAGGGGTGAGGTCAATAAAGAATCCCTTGACCATAGACCAGGATATTGCTACACTCAAATTAACAAATAGTCTGGATGTTCTACCATGAAAATTGTAACCAGCGAGCAGATACGCCAGATAGAACAGGAATGTGCCAGGACTGGCTTGCCCACCAGCGTGCTTATGGAAAATGCCGGCAAGGCTGTGGCTGAAGAAGTCAGGCGAATTCTCAGCGTAATTGACCGGCAACACGTCCTGTTCCTGATAGGACCTGGTAACAATGGCGGGGATGGGTTAGTCGCCGCTCGCCATCTTCACGACTGGGGAGCCAGGGTCAGCGCCTACCTCTGCAGTCAAAGACCAGATGACTCAAACCTTGAGTTGGTTCGGAAACGCGGTATCACCTGTGTTGAAGCCAATCAGGATGAAAACCTGGACAAATTTGATAAATTACTCTCATCAACTAACTGCATTATTGATGCTATCTTCGGCACTGGTAAAGTCCGCCCGCTTAGGGGCATCTTCCAGCAAGTACTGGACAGAATAAATAAAGTCAGAAGAGAACAGGCAGGTCTTCGTATCATCGCCCTGGATTTACCATCGGGACTCAATGCCGATAGCGGTGCCGTAGACCCTGCCTGCCTTTATGCGGATAACACTATTACCCTTGGTTTCCCCAAGCCGGGCTTATTCAACTTCCCGGGGGCGGAAAGAGTGGGCAAAATAACCATAGTTGATATTGGCATACCTCACTACCTGGCTGAATCGGCAACTACTGAGCTTCTCAGCGATGAATGGGCTAGAACCGTTCTCCCTGAGCGTCCACTTAATGCCAACAAGGGAACCTTTGGCAAAGTGCTGGTGGTAGCTGGCTCAATTAATTACATTGGTGCCGCCTATCTGGCTTGCAGTGGTGCCCTCAGAGTCGGGGCAGGATTGGTAACATTGGCTACCGCCACCAGTCTACAGCCAGTCCTGGCTTCAAAGTTAACCGAAGTAACCTATCTCCCCCTCCCCGAATCCCAACCCGGCATCATTTCTCCTCAAGCTGTCGAGCTTATAGGCAAGCAAGCCGGTGACTATAATGTCCTGCTCCTTGGCTGTGGACTGGGACAAAGCCAGCCAGTTATTGATTTCATTAGCTCCGTACTTTTCCGGAAGGGGCTACCAGCGCTGGTCCTTGATGCTGATGCCCTTAACACCCTGGCTAAAACCCCGAGCTGGTGGCAACAGCTAACTAATGATGCTATACTTACCCCGCACCCGGGCGAAATGGCAAGACTGAGCGGGTTATCGGTAGAAGAGATGCAATCGGATAGAGCAGGCACAGCTAAAAAGTTAGCCCGAGAGTGGCATAAGATAATTGCCTTGAAGGGCGCCTACACCGTTATTGCTACGCCAGAGGGGCACGCCAGGATTAGCCCCATAGCCAATCCCGGTCTGGCCTCAGCCGGAACCGGAGATGTGCTTTCCGGGGCTATAGCCGGGCTGGTGGCGCAGGGACTTTCACTCTTCGATGCCGCCGCCCTCGGCGCCTACCTCCATGGCGAAGCCGGTGAGATGGTCAAGACCAGGCTGGGCGATACCGGCATGATTGCTACCGACCTCCTGCCGGCACTGCCCCTGGTTATTAAACAGCTAAAGGAGTGAGATACTAAAGGAGAGTCAAAGCGAGGCAAAGCCTCTACTCTGGAGCAATATTTAGGGGTGTCCAAGAGGAGCTTCGCCCCTCTTCCAAAATCTTCCCCCTCTCCTTAGTTAAATAGGGTAGATTGAAGGGGTGAAACCCCTTCAAAACTAATCCCTCCCCCTCTCCTTGACAAGGAGAGGGGGATACCGGTCGAAGACTCTTCGAGTCGAAGACTCTTCGAGGGGTGAGGTTGATAAATAATATAAAATATCTTGAGGTAGAACGTAAAGAGAGATACTATGCTATTAGCCGCTGATATTGGAAATACCGAAATTACTCTGGGGGTTTTTGAAGGCGAGAAGCTTCGTGCTACCTGGCACATGGCTACCGGTATTCACCGCAGAGCCGACGAGTATGCTGCCTTACTGCTTAACCTGCTGCACTACCAGAGGCTGGACATAGCTGATATCAAAAAGGTAGCCCTGTGTAGTGTCGTCCCGCCACTGATAGCCACTTTTGAGACCCTGTTTCAAAAGTACTTTCATACCTCACCGCTGGTGATAGGCGCTGGAGTCAAGACCGGAGTGCGCATCCGGATGGACAATCCCAGGGAGGTTGGTGCTGACCGTATTGTAAATGCCGCCGCTGCCCATCACCTCTATGGTGGTCCGGTAATTATAGCCGACTTCGGCACCGCCACCAGCTTTGACACCGTATCCAGGGAAGGTGACTACCTCGGCGGAGCTATTGCCCCGGGTATAGTCACTGCCGCCGAGAGTCTGTTTACACGGGCGGCAATGTTACCCCGCGTGGAATTGACCCGACCCCAACAGGCTATTGGCACCAACACTACTTCAGCCATGCAATCAGGTATTGTCTTCGGCTATGTAGGTCTGGTTGAAGGTATAGTGACTCGTATTCAACAGGAATTGGGCGAAAAAACCAGGGTGGTAGCTACCGGCGGCTACGCTGAACTCATTGCTAAAGAAACCGCCGTAATTGATGTAGTAAATCCCGATTTAACGCTGATGGGATTAAGGCTAATCTACCTGATGAACAAGGCCTAGTCTTATAAGAAGGTTTTTTATTAGGGGGTAGATTGAAGGGGTGAAACCTCTTCAAAAACCACCCTCCCCCTCTCCTTTAAAGGAGAGAGGGATAAAGGTCCTTCGGCTGAAGGACTCTTCGAGGGGAGAAGTTGTTAAGCTATCTCCGATATGGAGGCAATAATGTTAGCCAACAAAACCATAGTCCTGGGTATAACCGGAGGTATAGCCGCCTACAAAGCGGCCGACATCGCCAGTAAATTAACTCAGGCTGGAGCTAGGGTTGAAGCAGTTATGACCGAGTCAGCCACCAGGTTTGTTACCCCGCTGACCCTGCGCAGCATTACCGGCCGACCGGTTGCAACCGACATGTTTGAGCCAGCCTCCGAGTTTAACCTTGAGCACATAGCTCTTGCCGAGGCGGCTGATGTGGTAGCTATTGCCCCGGCTACAGCCAATACCATCGCCAAGATAGCTGTCGGTATTGCTGATGATATGCTTACCTGCCTCGTGCTGGC
>JAUVXN010000121.1 GCA_030603605.1 Dehalococcoidales bacterium
AGGGGGGATAGTCCATGTCTCACTACTGAATCTTGCTGCCAGACCTTGAGGCAGTACCCGCGGCACATTACCAATCAAGCCGCCGCCGGTAATGTGTGCCATGCCCTTAACCAACGACAGTAATGGCTTCAACTGATTGTAATAGCACCGATGAGGTTCCAGAAGTTCCTCGCCTAGAGTCCGCCTCAACTCGGGGTAATATTTTTCTAATTGGTCAACACCAAAAATCTTGCGTACCAGAGAATAGCCATTAGTGTGCAGTCCGCCGGAGGGTAAGCCGATAATGCTATCACCAGCCACAATTGTCTTCCCCATGATAATCTTTTCTTTCTCCACCACGCCGATGATAAAACCTACCAGGTCGTAATCTTCCCCGGCATAAAGTCCGGGCATCTCGGCAGTCTCGCCACCAATCAGGGCACAGTCAACCTCACGGCAGGCTTCAGCTAACCCTTGAGCAATAGCCTCTACCTGCTCTGGCACCAGCTTACCCATAGCAATGTAGTCCAGAAAGAAGATCGGCTCAGCACCACAGGTAAGGATATCATTAACACAGTGACTAACGATATCAATACCGATGGTATCGTGCTTATTTAAAGCAACGGCAATTTTTAGCTTGGTGCCTACCCCGTCTACAGAAGACACCAGAACCGGGTGCTTGTACCCCTTAAATTCAAAAAGCCCACCAAAGAACCCGAAGCCACTCAAGACCTCAGGGCGGTGGGTAGACCGAGCCTGCTTGCCAATCAACTCCTTGGCTTTAGCCGCAATATCAATATTAACACCAGCGGCGGCATAAGTGTGCTTAATCTGCCTTACCCCCGTGCCAAGACATCCTTCTTTAGATTACCAGAAACCGAGCTTTAACTCAAATATAAAGGAGATTGTTTAGCAACCCACCCCCTCTTCTTTAAATAAATCCCCCTCTCCTAGAAAGGAGAGGGGGACACAGGTCCTTCGGCTGAAGGACTCTTCGAGGGGTGAGGTCACCAATTTTTATCGATACTTTTTCTAGCCAGCTAAACCCAGTCCTTTGGATATAGCTTGAAAGCTGAGATGCTGCCCTGTAATTTCAGCAAGCTTCAGTAATTTCTTCTCCTGGTTAAATCTGGCCTTGTCCAGAGCATCTTCAATGCTTTTTAGTATGGTGCTAGTATCACTTTTGGCTAAAATAATAGGAACACCCTTATCTTCCGCCCGATAACGGACAGAATAGACTGGAGCGGTATTGCCACTGATGACAAGGCACTTTGTCGGGGTCTCCAGAGCTGCCAGTTGCATATCCGGACGGTCATCCCTAACCACTACCGCCTTACCTCTTTTACGACCGAAGTATTCTAAGCCGGAGTCAACGTACATTGCCCCCACCATAAGGTTTTCCACCAACTCTGTCGATTTCTCAGCGTTGTTTAATATTTCTCCCTGAATACAGTCAACCAGCTCGCCTATGGTTAAAGTGAATAAAGCCCTATCCTCAGGAAGTATCCCTAAAATATTTATCTCCGCTTCAGCAAACTGAGGCGGTATCTCATCGTGCACACGCTTTAGTTGACTGGTCGGTACCTTATTCAATACGATACCCAATAGGTTCTCCCCAAATCCCTTACAGGTGTTAATAAACTTCGCCGTAGATGATTGATTGGAATAGCTTTCCACAATAATCACCCTAGCCTTCAGTGCCTCTACTATTTCGTAAGAAGCCTTACTTAGATTGTCATCCGGACTGTGTCCACACATGCCCTCTATAATAACTACATCTTTACCCTGAGAAACCTTGGCATAGGCTTGTTTAACCTTATTGGTCAGAACCCCCTCGCCGCTAATAAGCGGACAAAGAGAGTCTACAGGCTCTGGCAAAGTCAGAACCTGCTTCATAAAGGCAGCATCACGGTCACTACCCTCCGATTTTTTATCAGCGAGAAGCGGTTTAAGGAAACCTACTTTCTTGCCCTCACCCAGCAAATGCTTGCCTACACCAGCGCAAATAGTGGTCTTGCCTGCGGCTTCTTCTGAAGAGGCTACATATAAAGCAACCAAGCTTCACCTCCGGTTACATTATCGTAAAACTGGTCAATCTATTATAATCCCTTACATTTCAATCGTAAAGTAAATCCGGCATCGCGCTTGTATTTGTTTTGGGGGAAAACGATACTACAAAAAAATTCGGGGAAACAATTCGCAGCTAGTTAGCTTTGATTTGTTTTTAGAGTTATGTTAAGTTCGCCGGTCGTTTGATAAAAAGCAGGCAGGAGATGAGACGGATGGGAATAAAAAAACAGGCTATAATTGACAGTGGTTGAGTGATATAATTAAGTCAAGATACAGGCAGGGTTAAATTATGCATGAGGCAATGCTCTATGAAAGGCTACCCGACTCCAGGCTAAGGTGTAATATCTGCCAGTGGCGCTGTAAAATAGCCGCGGAGAAGTCCGGCGTCTGCCGCATGTATCAGCACAGGGACGGCGCCCTGTATAACATGAATTATGCCAGGGCGTCATCAGTAGCCGCCGACCCGATTGAAAAGAAGCCTTTGTTCCACTTCTTCCCCGGCAGCCTGGCTTTCTCTATAGGCGGGTGGGGCTGTAATTTCCACTGCCAGCACTGCCAGAACTGGGAGATTTCCTGTCCGGAAAACGGCGAGCCGTGGCGCGGCTCCCAGGACGTTCCGCCCCAGCTAGCTATTGAACTGACCAAGCGTTATAACTGCCAGGGCATTGCCTGGACATACAATGAGCCGACCATCTGGTTCGAGTATACCCTTGACTCAGCCAAGCTGGCCAAAGAAAACGACCTGTATACCGTCTATGTAACCAACGGCTACATGACCCCGGAAGCACTGGATACTATCGGACCCTACCTGGATGCCTGGCGTGTTGATATTAAGGGCTTCTCCGACGCCTTTTATCGTGACCTGTCCAAGATACCCCACTGGCGGGGAATACTTGAGGTTACCAAGCGGGCTAAAGCCAAGTGGAACATGCATGTCGAGGTGGTTACCAACATCATACCCACCATGAATGATGACGACCGGCAACTCGAGGGCCTGGCCAAGTGGATACGGGATGAACTGGGTGAGCTAACCCCCTGGCATGTAACCAGGTTCTATCCCCATCACAATATGATGCACCTGCCGGCCACCCCCACCTCCACCCTGGAGCGCGCTTATGAGATAGGGCGAAAAGCCGGGCTCAAGTTCATCTATGCGGGCAACGTTCCCGGACACCAGAGCGAGACTACTGTCTGCTATTCCTGCGGCAAGCCCGTTGTGCAGAGGTTCGGCTACCAGACAAAAGTGGTAGGCCTGTCAGGTTCAAAATGCAAGTACTGCGGGGCGGAACTTAATTTCAGGCCAAAGGAGGGGACAAGATGACCAGGCAGCCAGTCGTGGCGGGGCAATTCTATCCCGGGTCGGCATCGCAACTCGAGGCAATGATTGAGACGCTCGT
>JAUVXN010000036.1 GCA_030603605.1 Dehalococcoidales bacterium
CGACTGCTCATCGCCAGTCCATCGGGTTCGCGCACCGTGGGCAGGGTAACTATTTCCAGGTTCATATTGAGGTCGGCTACCATCTTTCTGACGACTATTGCCTGCTGGGCATCCTTCTGCCCGAAGTAGGCTCGGGTCGGCTGCACGATATTAAACAGCTTGGTAACAACGGTGGTAACCCCCCGGAAGAAAACGGGACGGGAAGCCCCCTCCAGTCGCTCGGCAACCTTGCCGACCTCTACCCGGCTATCAAACCGGGGAAGATACATCTCGTTGGCTGAGGGCATGAAGACGATATCGGTTTTTTCCTTTTCCAGCAGAGACAGGTCACGCCGGGGGTCGCGGGGGTAGGTGCTGAAATCTTCCCGTGGGCCAAATTGCGCCGGATTGACGAAGATGCTGACCACTGTTGAAGGGGTTTCGGACACGGCGCGTCTGACCAGGGACAGGTGACCCTCATGGAGGTAGCCCATGGTCGGCACGAAGCCGACCGGCTCGGCTAGCTGCTGTCTCAGCCGCCTCATCTCGTCTATGGTTTCAATGACTTTCATCTGGATGTTATCTACTATTTAGTTAGCCCGGCTAGCAGGCTCTCATCCATGGCAAAGCTCTGCTCGTCAGTAGGGAAGCTTCCGGCTTTTACTTCGTTGTAATATTCGGTGATGGCACTTGACATAATATCAGCAAGTCTGGCGTATTGTTTGGTGTGCTTGGGGACGAAGTCGGTAAACGAACCCAGAATGTCATTTATAATCTGAACCTGACCGTCGCAGCCTATGCCAGCGCCGATGCCGATGGTAGGAATGCTTATGCTGTCGGTAATAAGCTTGGCCAGAGGGGCAGGAACAGTCTCCAGGACAATGGAAAAGGCGCCTGCCTCTTCCAGAGCTTTGGCATCTTTAAGCAGACTGGCGGCGGCTTCCGGGGTTCTACCCTGCACCTTAAAACCGCCAAACTGGTGGATTGACTGCGGGGTAAGTCCGATATGACCCATGACCGGGATGCCGCATTCCACAATTCTTTGCACCTTTTCGGCGACGGTTACGCCACCCTCGAGCTTGATTGCCTGAGCGCCTCCTTCTTGAATGAAACGAGCCGCGTTCTCAAGTGCCTGTGAGACACTGATGTGGTAGGTCATAAATGGCATATCACCAACTATCATCGCCTGTTTGGCACCCCTGACCACAGCTTTAGTATGGTGTAGCATCTCCTCGGTAGTTACCGGTATGGTTGTCTCGTAACCAAGGACTACCATTCCCAGGCTATCTCCAACCAGGATTAGCGGTATTCCCACCCCATCAATTATCTTGGCGGTGGTGTAGTCGTAGGCGGTGAGCATGGCAATCTTCTCACCCTTTTGTTTCATTTCTTTTATCTGGTTGATGGTAACGCGCATTTGTTCCTCCTTATTTATTCAGGTCTTTAATATTTTCTGTATTTCCTGGGCCTGTTGTTCGTTGATTCTACCCTTGGCTAGGGCAATTGGAATGGTCTGGCGGCCGAGCTCTTTATAGGTGGGGAGTAGGGTGGGAGCTACTTTTTGCAGAGCGTCGAGATGTTTCTTAATTGTCCCGGTATCACCACGAGCAATCGGCCCGGTGAGGCATTGAGGTATGCCGATAGTGTCAATGTTATTGAGGTCGCCGCGTAGCAATGGCAGTAATGCCTGGGAGGCCTTGGCTGGTGGAATGGAGAAGGTTTGCCACAGGTCGGTGGCTAGTTTGACCAGGGTTACCAGATAGTTACAGGCAATGACTGCGGCTGCATGGTAAACTACCCGGTCACTTGCCTTTAGCTCTATCCAGTCACCATCAACCGCGGTAGCCATGTCTTTAAGCGTGCTTAGCAGGGGCTCTTCAGCTTCTACGGCAAAGGTTGAGCCCGGTATATTTTCTACCGCTTGTTTTACACTGGCGAAGGACTGCAGGGGATGAAAGGCACCAACTCTGGCGCCTGTTTTTCTGGCCGGTTCCAGAATATCGGTGGACTCAGCACCGCTACAGTGTACTACACTCTGCCCGCTGTGCCACTGTACTTGAGACGCAACCGAGGCAAGAGCATCATCGGGAGTGGTGATGAAGATAAGCTCAGCGGTGTCAGCTACTCCCTGGCTGTCCTCAATACTGCAACCACCAACTACCTCCGCCAGTTTTTTGGCTGAAGTTAGACTTCTGCTGGACACGGCTACCACCTGATAGCCCTTATTGCTCAGCAGTTGAGCCAGAGCGGTGCCTACTGTTCCCGCCCCGGTGAAGCCTATGGTGAGCATTTCAATTCTCCCCTCGTAAAATCATAAAAAAAGCCCTCTCCGACATAGCCGAAGAAGGCGTTCAAAATACAATTTTGCCGTCTCGGTCATGCCTGATCCAAGCGACCATCGTTGTTAAGGACTTTAAGCAGCTCACCGCCCTATGGGTTGATGGCTAACAGCTTAAATTCACTTTAATTCTATTCGGTGCTACCGATTTTGTCAATACACCGATGATATGTTGCTTAATAACTCATTTCTTGACCCCGTAGGTTTTATTAGGTGACCTCACCCCCTCTTAAACACCCCCACATTATTAACTCGGAGCAGGGAGAGTCAAAGAGGGGCGAAGCCTCTGATATGCTCAGGGGGTTTTAGGGGGACGAAGTCCCTCTTATATATTCATTCCCCCTCCCTTATTCAGGGAGGGGGATAAAGGGGGTAGGTTGCCAGCTAAATATAAAGGGGGATGGGGTTACTAAATAGTCTCTAACCGCTATGGCGCATTGTTTTTGCGACGGCATTTAATTTATAATTACTAAACAGAGAAAAGAGAGGTAAAACGGCGATAGAAATAATCCCGGCTATAGACATTAGAGGTGGTCAGTGCGTCCGCCTGTATCAGGGCGACTACGAAGCGGAAACGGTATTCTCCGATGACCCGCTGGAAGTAGCGCTAAAGTGGCAGGCGCTGGGAGCACCAAAACTGCATATTGTTGACCTTGATGGTGCCGCCACCGGAGAACTCCGCAATCTGAAGATTGTTAAAGAGATAGCCAGCGCTGCATTAATTCCTACCCAGTTGGGTGGCGGCATCCGCCGATTAGAAACGATAGAGGAATTGCTTAAGGCTGATATAGAGCGTGTTATTCTGAGCACGGCCGCCGTGGAAAATCCCAAACTGATTAAGGACGCATGTCTTAAGTTCCGCGAATCTATTATTGTTAGCATTGATGCCCGTGAGGGGCACATTGCGACACATGGTTGGCGTCAGGAAACGGAGCTAACGGCTATAGAAGTTGCCAAGTCCATGGTACGACTCGGGGTAAAGCGTTTTATCTACACTGATATTACTCGTGATGGCACTCTCACCGAGCCTAACTTTGTCGCTATTACTGAGCTGATTGATGCCATCAGGCTACCGGTCATTGCTGCCGGTGGCATTTCATCGGTAAATCATCTCAGAGTGCTGAAGAAGCTTGGCGCTGAGGGGGCTATAGTCGGCAAGGCACTTTACACCGGGGACATCAATCTGAAGCAGGCTATTGCTGCCCTTAGCCAGGTGTGAGCAAGAGGTAGCCAGAAAGAGAGTTAAAGAGAGGCATTGCGGTCACCGTAGGGGACAAGCCTCCAAACATGTTTATAGTGAGTGTTGTTTATTAGTTGGGTCTCGATAGAAACGGGACAACAGTCTCATCCTAAGCGGGACGCGATAATTTTTTGGCTGCGTTCAGCACAGATCTCGTTATGTGGGGATACGCGCCACAACGGCAGATATGTCCGCTGAGTGCTAATGCCGCTTCGGATGGAGTTGGATTTGGATTTTTCTCCAGGAAGGCTTTGGTGCTTAATATGACACCCGGTGTGCAAAATCCACACTGGAAACCTTGCTCTTCTATAAATGCCTCCTGAATTGGATGAAGCTCATCTTCCGTGCCCAACCCTTCGATGGTGGTAATCTCTTTGCCTTCGGCCTGCATTGCCAGCATGATACACGATGTCACCGGTTTCCCATCCAACAAAACAGTACAAGCGCCACACTCACCTTCCTGACAGGAAATGCGGACACCTCGTAAACCCAGCTTATCTCTCAATACTTTCGCCAATGTTTCATGAGACTCTACCTCAAGCTCATAGACTTTGCCGTTTACATTCAGCTTAATCATGATACCACTCCATTCAGGTTACGAATCGATTCTTCAATTGAACGCCTTACCAGTACCTTGCTTACCTCTCTTCGGTATGCTGCGGATACACGTATGTCGGATATCGGTTTTATTTCGCTTGCCGCCTGTTCGCTCGCCTTTCCGATGAGACCCTGGTCAACCTGTGATATCTCCAGGCCTACAAACATTTGCTCAGCAGCTTTAGCTCTGATTGGCACCGGTGCCACGGCGCCGAGTACGATTTTGGCATCCACAACGACCCCCCTTGTATCGACGGCTAAAGAGACCGCGGTATTTACCTGGGCTATATCAATAACCGTCCTGGTCACCCTGTTGAAGGAATGTCCTGTTCTGAGCGTCGGCAGCGGAATCCTTATTTCTGTCAGTATCTCATCGTCCGCCAATACGGTTTCATTAACTCCTCTAAAGAAATCTTCCAGGGAGATACTTCTTTCACCTGACTTCCCCAATATCTGAGCCTGCGCACCCAACGCAACAAATAATACTGAAAGGTCTGCCGCCGGTGAGGCATTACACAGATTTCCCCCCACAGTTGCCAGGTTCCTTACTATGGGAGTGCACATCTGGCTCACTGTATTGCGGATACAAGCCTTCAGACTGTTTCCTTCAACGGCATCCTCAAGGTGGGCGAGGGTTGTCAATGCTCCGATACACAGTTCCTTTTTTATGTTCTGTATATATTTAAGCTCAGGAATGAATGTTAGGTCCAGGCAATATTCGAAATCTGTTTCCCCACGTCGCCATTGAAGAAATAAATCGGTGCCACCGGCAAGGCATTTCGCCCTCCGGCCATATTCGGTTTTTATCTTGGAGGCTTCCTCAGATGTTGACGGCCTTAGGTATTTAAATTTATTGCGCATTTTCCCTCCGACACAGTTCTGGCATTATCATATTTTCTTCAGCGCTTTTAAAACCTTCTCGGGAGTCATGGGAACATCGACCCATACGCCAATAGCGTTATAGACCGCTTGACTGATTGCCGGTGTCGCCGTGGCTATCGGTGCTTCACCCGCCGACCTTGCTCCAAACGGCCCGACCGGCTCGTATGATTCATGGAAGAGCATCCTCGGTTCAACGGGAAAATCAACCGACCGGAGAACCTTATAATCCATCATATTAGGATTCAGGATTTTTCCATGGTCATCGAATACCAGGACTTCGCTCAGCGCAAATCCAGCACCTACTATCGCGCCTCCGATGATTTGATTCTCCAATATCTTCGGATTCACAACGGTTCCGCTGTCTTGTGTGGCAACGTAGTCCAGCAACTTTATCTGACCTGTATCCGTATCCACCTCAACATCGGCGAAATGAGCGGCGAAATGCCGGGCAAAAGCTGTTGAAGGCGGCATCGGCAACGCCGTTCTGCCTGTTATGCTGTCCTGGGGGCCGAGCGCCTCAGACCTGAAGCAGGTCATTACTTCCGCGACGGAAACTCGTTTTCCAAGGTCATCGACAGAAAAAATTATCCCTTCTTTCACATCCAGTTTCGAAGGGTCGTTATCGAAGAACTCCCGGGCGGCAAGCTCCAGCAACTGACGTTTGGCATCCAAGCACGCACTCCAGGTCGCAAATCCGGTTCTAAACATGGCTGTGCTGGCGACCGAACCCCGGCTCCAGGGGCAGGAATCAGTATCGCCGGTCTCTATTTCAATTAAATCAACGGGAATGCCTAGCATTTCGGCGGCAACTTGCGATTGGGTCGTTTCGGTTCCTGTACCCATTCTACCGCAACTAACACATAATTTTGCGCTCCCATCCTTTAAAATTCGCACCACAGCAGCAATATTGCCCTCCATTTCCTCTCCACACAGGTGGATGCCCGTGCCTGCTCCCACCGCACGCCGCTTCGCGCCGTCGATGTGATAGGGTTGTCCCCAGCCAGCCCACTTATCTTTCCAACCAATCGCTTCAGCGCCTTTTTTAAGAATTTCCTCAGTGGAACCGGTTGACAGATAAAAGAGTTTCGGCCAGATATCTTTTAATTCTTTGGGCAGCAGTTTCTTGTACCCCTCTTCATCATGCTTCACATATCTTTTTGCCCAGGTTTGCCTGAGAGGGTCGCCGGGTTTTATTTCATTTTTAATCCTGAATTCCACCGGGTCCATGCCCACCTTTTCAGCTAACATATCGGCAAGTCGTTCAACGACTGACCCCATGGTCACATCTCCCACTCCACGGTGGCAGCCTGCCGTCACCAAATTTGTCGAGACACCCTGACATTCATATCTCCCATGAGGGGCTTTCGAACCCCACTGGTCGATATTGAAGTACCCGACTTCTACTTTAAACCCGTAACCACCGTTATCGAAAATGTGGTAGACATCAATGAAAGTCGTGCTGCCGTCTTTCCGGCATCCCATCCGTCCCCGGGTGTGTTCTTTGTGGCGTCGCTTAACTGTTGCCATGCATTCTTCGTAGTCAAGCTCAATTTTGACAGGTTTTCTCACTTTCTTGGCCAGGAGCGCCGCGACCATCATGAAATTATTGCTCCACCACAGTCCAAAGGAGCAACCCGAAGGAAGGCCAATTATTCTCACTTTACTGTCGGGTATCCCAAACGCATCCCGAACTCCGTCTTTCAGTTCAGATGGGGTTTGTGTGGATGTCCAGAGCGTTACTCTATCACCGTCCCATTCCGCGATAGCTGCGTTACGTCCATAGGGGGCAGCTTGTTGACTGCCAAATTTCACATCGGCTTCCACTATAAAATCCGATTCTTTTTCCCCTTGCTTGATATCTCCCCACTCAAAAACGTCAGGTTCGCGCACATTTCCTTTTGATTGCACTTGAGGAGCGCCTTCAACTAATGCCTCTTCGGGGTCAAACACTGCGGGTAGCGGTTCATATTCTACTTTTATAAGTTTCAGTGCGGCTTCCGCAATCTCCTCGCTGGTTGCCGCGACGGCTCCAATCTCATCCCCCACAAACCTGGCTCTCCCGTCAAATATATGCCCTATATAGTTAAACCAAACTCCATGCCAATCCAGATCCGGCGCATCTTTATGGGTTACTATACCAACAACACCAGGAAGCGCCTCTGCTTTAGCGGTATCAATTTTCTTAATAATGGCGTGGGGATGGGTGCTTCTCAGTATCTTCCCATACACCATACCGGGAAGTGAAAAATCGACTGCGTATTTTATAGTTCCCGCGACCTTTTGTTTAGCATCTTTGGCGGGGATACTTTTACCTACGACGGTAAACTCCCTTTTATTAGGCATTACTACCCTCCATTCTCCCGGCGATTCATGTGGTCCGCCGTCTACCTGAATTCCTTCTTGATGATTTGCTCCAGATTGTTGACCACGTTCTCCAATCTGGTTTCCGTCACAATCTATCCTCCCTTATGTTTGTGACTTGGTTAACATCTTGCAGCCCTTCCGAACCGATGCCGCTTAGAACCCCGGGACCTGCTTGGGGAAGTAGTCCTCGCACTTCCCTTCCCGGTAAATGTCGACCTGGGCGCAGTGTAATTCCCCGCCGAACGGGTCGACGTCCCTGAAGGGGACCGGGATTACTTCAAAACCCAGCTTGTCCAACTGCTCCATCTGATAGACCTCACTCGCCTCCACGCATATCGTCTTGGGATCCAGCGGCAGCACGTTCATCGAGACCCAGACAGTGGAGTAGCAGAGCGGAGGCGGAGTCTTGTGCGCCGGTTGGGCCGCCTCCACAATCTCCCAGCCGTTGATATCAAACAGCTTCCGCTGCTCGGGCAGGACCTTCCGGGTCGGGTTGTTGAGCACCAGGCCGGGCCGCACCGGAAAGAAGGTAGCATCAATATGACACGGGTAGGGGTCTCCCGGGAAGTTCATTGCGTGGATCCGGAGATCGGGGAAATGTCGCTGAACCCAGTTGATCCCGGCTAAGTTTGCGGTGAACCCGTGCTGGATGACAATATCCTTTCCCATACGGGCAAACTCCTTCGCATCGAAGAGCGGTTCCACCTCGGTGGTCACGAAGTCCTTGGCCTCGGTCAACTTCAACCGGTCCTCAATGGTCATGATCCGGCTGAGATAACCGGGCTTGTAACTGGCATCCGTCAAACGCGGCCTGGGAGTCGCCTCCCACCTCATGTTCGGGTCTTCCTTAAAATACCGTTCCAGGAGCGGACGGTAGCAGAGATACTCAAACCATCGGCATCTGTATGAGCATGTGGCTTCCAGCATTTCATTGCCCACCGTCACGAGAAGATCCGGAACGGTGCAGCCGAACTGGGAATCATTCTTCCAATCAGGGGTGGAAATCGGTTGGCTGAAATCAATCGGCGTGGGACGGTCGACCCGGATCCCGCGCTTACGTAGAAGATTGACAAAATTATCCAACTGGGCGTTGGCCTTATCCACCGTCTCCTGGGGACGTGGCCCCCACTTCCCCCTCATGTCGCTGTCAATAGGAACCTTGCATTCCAGCGCCGGCTCTGGGGGCGGGACCATGCAGCCGTCGGCCACCCCGACAATAACATGTTTGAGTGGGTCCCATTCATTCCAGGAATTCACCACCGTTTTACCGGTCTCTTGCGTCACAATACACCTCCTGCTGATTGTTGAAAAAGCTACCAATGATCAAAACGAGCGCAACAACACTGGTAATACCTATAATTTCTTCATTGCTAAGGCTAGTATCTTTGCGCTAATCAAGCACATTATAAACCGCTTAAATTAAAGATGTCAACGGAAAACGAGGAGAACCTTACAAATATACCTACGACCGTTGATAAAAAGTTTCAGAGATGCTTCGCCCCTCTTTTTGCCAGTGTTTTAGTACATTTGTGTTGGTAGCCAGAGTGCTATTTGGGGAAAGGCTATAACTAATGCTACCACCACCGCGCTTAATGCGATCCAGGGCAAACTGGCTCGATAAATGTCGCCCATTGTGGTACCGGGTGAAGCTACGCCTTTCATTACAAAAAGGCTTAAACCGAAGGGTGGTGATATCGCTCCTATTGTTATACTGATGAGCGTTATTACTCCGAACCACACTATGTCGAAGCCCAGAGCACGGATAACGGGCATAAATAGAGGAAGAGTAACCATCATTAAAGACACTGGATCCATAAACATACCCAGTATCACTACCAGAACCTGAGTAGCTATGATGATAAAGATAGGGACTGCTGGGAGAGCTAAGAAGAGTTCAACCAGGCCCCGGGTAACTCCGGTATAGGCCAGGATTTGGGTGAAGGCCGCTGCGCCGGCAATAATAAACAAAACCATGACGGCAATCTCAAGAGTACCAACCATGGTGTTCTTCAGCATCTCTCTATTCACCTTCTTATGAACTGCCGCCAGAAGGAGCATCCCCAGGGCACCGGTACCTGACGCCTCCGTCGGGGTGGCAACACCAAGAAAGATGACCCCAATGACCAGAAAGACAATGATGAATACCGGTAGTACATGCTTGGCCGTGGCTGTGAGCTTCTCAGACATGGGGACGGTGGGCTTACTATAGGCAGGAGCGATGGAGGGTTGGAGCATACATCTAGGGATGATATACAATGCAAAAACCGCCGCCATTACTAGTCCAGGCATGATAATACCCATCAAAAGCTTCCCAACGGAGAATTTACCTATGGCGCCCATAATGACAGCTAGATCACTAGGCGGAATCAATATGGCAAGACCGCCGCTGCCTAGAATAGGTCCCATGCTCATTTCCTTCTTGTAGCCTTGCTTCTCCATCTCGGGCATCAGTCCCTTGCCCAGTATCGCTACAGTGATAAACTCAGCACCAGTCAAAGTTCCTAGCAAAGCTCCTGCCCCCACGGCTATCAAACTCAAACGGCCAGGCAAGCGCCCGACCCACATATCCAGGGCGTTTAGCATATTAGGGGCTATTCCCGAGCGGAACAGTACTATGCCCATGAAGACAAACAGTACTACGGCGGTCATGGTAAACACGCCCACCGTTGCAAAGATGCTGGAGCCAAGCATTCCTAGTCCAGTTGTGCCTCCCCAGAACAAGTATAACCCCATTATATTCACTGCCATAAAGCAGAAAACTATGGGCATTCCGGTCATTAGTAGGAGTATGAAGCTACCCAATATAATCAGCAGCGCAAACGGCCAATCCAACGGTGTTCACCTCACAATTTAAGCCTATGTTTTCGCCTGTGTCCCTTGTTCTTGGTCTGGTAACCCTCTCCAACTCTCCGCATAGCCATATGTCCTTCTCAGAAACTGGATGAGGAGCAGGAAACTACCTATCGGGATGATGCAGAAGATAGGAGCTGTCGGGAAGTATCGCTCTGTTTGCTGGAGATGACCGACCTCGATATAGAACCGAAGGTTTTCCGTAGTAGACCAGACAAGAACGGCACAAATGAGCACGCCAAGAACAGAAGTAATGATATTTACCAGGCACCGAGTTCTTGGCTTGAACCGAATCAGAAATGCGTCCATATTCACATGTCCTTCTCTTTTAAGCAGCCAGGCCACGCCCAGAAAGGTAATCCACACTAGGCAGTACGCCAAAACTTCCAACATCCATGGTATTGGCCTGTTAAAAAAGTACCTCATGACAACCTCTGCGATGGTGCCCATCATCAAAAAAATAATGAGCGCCCCTGCCATAATGGCCGTAGCGCTGAGGATACGGTCAAAAATATGGCCAGCTTTGGTTAGTAATTTTATCGTTTTCCGCATAATGCCCTGCAATCCAGTCGAGGGGGAAATTCTTCCCCCTCGAGATTTCCTCTCGCTGCGTACCTGTTGCTTCACCACAAACCAGATATCCAAGGAGCATCGGGAAGGTTATTTATCCCAGCACAAAGACTCCCTTTGCCCGGATGTCATCCACGCGGGAGAGAAGATGCCCTGTTGCCGTGGACCCGAGGAGTCGGGTTATCACAAATATGCGTATCTGGAGCACCCTGTGAGCATATTATTGTTCCTCTGGAAACCTTGCTCCTTTATTCCTCATAGAAGGCTAGACCAAAGATATCACTTTTTGTCGACCCCTCCCGGGAAAATGATTACCATTTAGTTGAGACCCATTCTCCGGGGGCATAAGCCAGCTCCTTTAATTTGGGGCCAAACTCTGGATACCTCTCTATTATCGCCTTCCATTCATCCTCGTATATAGTAGTAAGAAAGAGTTCGGTATCCTCTGGCGAGAAGTCAATGAACTCCACCCCAAGACTCTTTAGTGTCTCTAACTCTTTACTAAGTTCCTCACGGAAGTGGAGATCTGTGTAATGTTCCTGCTCCTCGGCGACCTGTCCTAGCAGTTCCTGCAGGTGTTGCGGAAGACCGTTGAATTTATCCAGGTTTATGAAGATCGTTGCGTCAAGCATCCCGAATGGGACATCGAGCATATACGGGGCCGGCTCGTACCATTTCATCCCGATGGCAGTTCCGGGGAGCCAGGCAATTCCATCAATGACACCCCTTTCCAGGGCGGTGTACACTTCCACATATTCTACAGTGGTCGGAATCATACCCAAACCCGCCATGCCGCTGGGCACAATCGTTCCATCGCCTACCTTTAGTCCCACCAGGTCCTCAGCTCCCTCAATCTTTTCCTTAAAAAAGATGTAGAACGCAGTGCCCGGACCGCGCACAGCCACACTCAAAAGTTCTACACC
Source organism: Dehalococcoidales bacterium (assembly GCA_030603605.1). The sequence goes on from JAUVXN010000036.1 coordinate 11,744, forward strand.
AATCCCCCGGTGGGCATCATTCCATAAATCATGAGCCCCACTGGCTCGTCCCTCAGCGCTATTGACCGTCCAGGCTATCATCGAAAAGGGGGCTGGTAGCATCGCGGAAAAGGCGCCCATGCTGTAACCCATATCCATCCTGCCTTCTGCCACCGCCTCATACAGGGCAAAACTGCCTATTACCTCTGGTCCGCCCACATACTCGATAATAAGCTCACCATTGGCCCGTTCGTTGACCTTATCTATAAACGGGAAAACAGGCCAGGTCACTGCATCATCTGAGAAAAAGCACGAGACAAACTTAAGC
>JAUVXN010000093.1 GCA_030603605.1 Dehalococcoidales bacterium
TTATACCTTTGAAATACTTCCTTACCTCATCCTTTCTCTGGCAATAAAGCTCATCCACCAATATCAGTTCAAAATCCCTGAAGGATTGGTGCAATAGGCTATATTTGGTCAGGTCAAGCCCCCCCAGGCGAAATGTAGGTAAGATCACACTTACCCTAATCATCATACCCCCAGTGTGTCGAATTCATTATTGGTATCCCTGCAGTATTCAGGCTTCACTTGTCGCCGCCTCTATGCCCCTCACCCCGCAGGTGGCGAGGACTTCATGCTTGGCTTGGATTCCGGTGTGGACATAGGGCTGGATGCCGATTCCTACTGCCCTCATGGAGAATGCAAAGTCCTCCGAAACGCCAGTGGGGTTGTCAATATCCAGCGTCCATTCATAGGGTTTCTTGATGCCCGCTTGTAGCATCTTCTCGAAAACGGAGCGGTGAATCAGGCAAGCGCCAGCAGGGAGAAAAACCACTGGCACAAGATCGCCAAAATTCCACCCGGTGACGGCAATTTTTTCGTATTTCCCCTCCTCATTTTTCCTTGCGCCATAAAAGCAAGGATTATAAGGCGGATAGCGATGGGTGTAATAGCAGCCTATGAGTGGAATTTTTGTTTCTATCAGCCGCACAACTGAGTTACTGGGTAGGATAATATCGCTGTCCAGAAAGAACAAATAAGCGAACCCTTGTTCCAAAGTTCGTTTGACAGCAAAGTTCCTGGCGACGCCGTAGGGCAAGGCTTGAACAATCAGGCTGTCGGAGCCTTCTGGCAGCTGTAATTCTCTCCAGGCTTTCGCCCACTCGTAGGTCACCTTGCCGTCGGGCGGGCAAATGGTGGATATCAGAACCCTGTTTTCCTTTGCTCTCTTTATATCCCAGGAGCTCATTATTTTCCCTCCTTCTTCTGCTCTAACAATATCTTGCCGTCCCTGTAGGTGACAGAAAAGGATGTTGAACGGGTGATGTTGAACTGCTTGGCTATCCAACTTGGGATGTGGAGATAGATATAGCCACTCGTGGAGCCGTAGGCTTTTATAGTTCCAAGCGGAATTTGATTAGTCTGCTGCATTGTTACAGTAAAATTCCTTTAGGCATTTTCTCCAAAAAAGCCTTGGGCCTTTTCCCAAGGCTAATCAAGCTCTTTTTTTAGCCTAAGTCAACCAATAGGGGTATTCCGCTGCCAATGCCACCTGAATTGAGGGCCTTGCCTGCCATAGCACCAATGCCTGAGGTCAATGGCCTTATTACCCCGGTTACACCGGAAGCTGTTCCTGAAAGTCCAAGACCGCCCTGAACAGCTTGGCCATAATTAACTGCTTCGGCGCATAGGATTCCGCTGACTATCCCCTCCGTCATCACCCTTATCAAGTCTCCAGAAGTAACCGTCTCCTCGGTCGCACCGCAAACTGCAGTCTCATTGCCGCTGACAAGAGTCGTTACCTGTTTATTTCCCGCCGCCATTACCACCTTGGGCCCGGTTATGTCCTCGATGGCAGTGAAAGCAACTCTAACGCCTTCAGGACCTTTTATTATCGTTATCGCCATATTTTCTCCTTAGACGAGCTTGTACTGGGCGGTGATTATGCAACCGGATGCCGCCGCCGAGCCAAGGGCTGCGGCTCTTCCCAGAAACTCAAGACCCTTACAGTCTTCCTCCCCGAGGGATATTGAGTCGCCCACTGGTACCGTCACTTGGAACTTCTGTATGGCGCTGCCGCTGATGAGGCTCTGGGCAGAGTAGGCCGAGCCGCCCGAGGTGTAGCCGGTGTCGGTGGTGAAGTTGTCCATCAGCTTGATGGTCTGAGGGTTCGCATCCTTATTGTCAACCTTAAGCCCAAGCAGGTGCCCCTTCTTGTGCTCATGCTCCGCCCACAGGTCCAAGCCTCCCGTTTCGGCGTTCACTATCTTAGTTGCCACGGCTCACCTCCTCTACCATTTGAGTTCGTCAACATATGGAATATACTTAACTGGCTCCACCGGTCCCGGAACGCTCTCCAGCTTGCACTTGTTGACGCAGATTTCCCAGGTCATCTTCTCATAGTCCACGCCGTTGTCAACGGATATTCTGAAAATAAAGGGGTCAAGCCTGTAGACCGTGTATATCTTGAGGGTGGGATTATTTACCGGGCTAGCTTCCGGCTTGATGGCGCCCAGATATTTCAGCGAGGCGCTGCTGATAAGCGGCGTCATCGTGTAGTAGCCGAGCCTGTAGATGGGCTGGTCGGCGGGGAAGAAGATAAGGGTAAAGTAGTTTCCGGGCTTGAAGCCAATGAGGGTTTCGTAGACCTCATCGCTAGCTTCGGGATAAAGCTTCTCCCCAGCATTCTCATTCGACAGGTTTATGTCCTTGTAGTGCAGCTCGGGCAGAATCCAGGACAGCTCATACCTTACCTGGGCTGTCTTGGTAATTCTGAATGTCTTGCCCTTGACGTGGTCCAGCCCGTCAGGAAATTTATCGCTGAACTGGATATTGTGCCCCGGTAGCAGGACCTTTGGCCTAGGCCAAACTTGCTCAAAGACCTCAATAGGCCGTAGTTCTAGCATCAGGCCACCTCCATCTTTTTTCTCTTTTCAGGTGCCGACGAGTCCTAGTAGCCGATTACGTTCGCATGCACTTCGATCACGCCGCTTGTCTTTGCGCCGCTGATTAGCGGGGCAAGCCAATTGAGGCCACTGGTAAGACTGCTCATTAGTCCGACGGCAGGAAGAGCATTAAAAGGAACGCCGCTGGCAAGACCACTGAGTGGCATAGTGCCCAAGTCACCCCGCCTCATGACCACCTGGAGCTGATTGCCGCTGATCAGCACCTCTTCGAGGTTGGTAATAAGGCCGAGCTTGGAGTAGTCAGTGTCAACCGACAGGACCTTCTCAATCTGCCTGATTTGGCTGATCGTGAGTGGCTGACCACTGGCAAGGTAGGCAGTCTCGCAAGTTCGCTCCTCGTGAACCAGGAGGCGACCCTGCTCGAACTTAAAAATAGTTGTTGTCATTCGTCACCTCCTAGATTAGGTTGGCTACTGCTAGCTGAGTGAATTCAGCGAAGGTCAGCCCGAAGAGACCCAGCTCAACGTCGATATCGGTCGTGAGAATCGGGACTGTCTTGAGTTGCAGGTCGAACCACCCTCTGATGTAGAACTTCCCGCCGGGGTGGATGACTACCCTGCCGGGCATCGGGATGAGCTTGAACAGCTTATCCGGCTTGGTAATCTTGGAGAAGGGCTCGACACACCACGGGGTGTAGGGATAGTCATTGACGTTCAACTCGATGAGGACAAGCCTCGGGTCGGGAAGATAGCTGATGAGAGTGTGCCAGGCGATGACCTCCTTCTGCTCGGATGTTGACTCGGCGTAGGCCCACTCGTCACCGGTGGTGCCACCAAATATATCAGCGTCGGTATTGCCGGTGTCGGTGGTTATCGTCCGGCGCCAGGAGTGGTAGTTGGTCTGGGTGCCGTCGGGGTTGTCCTTGAGGTGCTGGGCATGAATCAGGGACATGCCGAACTGGCCGGTGGCGCACTTTAAGCCGCCGAAGGGCTTATCGTTGAAGTAGCCCTTGGCTATCTGGCAGACGGCCAGGTAGAACTCTTTCTCAGCACCTAGGTTTTCCCCGAGCTCTGTATCGACCTTCATCAGTTTCTCTACGAGCAGGTCAAAATCCCGGTTGAATATTTCGTTATCAGAAGGGGTCAATGCTTTCTGCTCAAGGGCTCTGGCGGTTCCCGCCAATATGTTTAGTTTTCTGAATTGTTCCGTTGTTACTACCATTTGTCTCCTCCTCTTTTAGCGTTTAACCGCTTAACTTATTCAAATACCAGTGGAACGATGGCTTTCCTTGCCGGCGGTGGCGTTGGCGTTGGCACTGGTGCCACTTCTACCCCGGTGACATACCGCCGCAGTTCAGGGGGTGCCGGCATCTCGGGGAACTCGGGCACGGGTGGCGCTGGTATGTCAATCGGAAGGTCAGGCACCTTCGGAAGCTTTCCGGCTATATCCGCCAGCGTCTCGGAAAGCTTTGGTGCGCCCGCGGGTAGCCTCGCTTCAATTGCCGCCGGAAACTTTGTGGCGTCTATCAGGATATCGGTTGGATTTTTCATATTTATCCTCCTTATTTCCTCATTGTGGGGAGCTGGGGTGGAAGACCGGTTTGCTCCGGCACATGGTCGAGAGCCCTCATTGCCGCCTCGCCGGCTATCTTCACCGAGCCAACGATACCTGTATCGACAAAATTGACGCCGGCATCAATAACCCCATCAGCCAGGCGGTCAACTATTCGATGGGGCCCCTCTTTGCCAGTAATGCTGGTGAATGGCCCATCAAGAGCCCTCATCATTTTCTCGCCAGCACCTTTAACACTGCTGACGGCTGAATTGCCGAACCCTCTGACAGTGTCAATCAGACCGGTGGCAATCTCATCTACTATCCTGTGTGGTGCTCCAGTCATTGTAATTCCACCTCCTTTACTTGCTCCGGGGTGGCAACCCTAGCCAAAAAAGATGGGGCGAGCACTCCAAACCTTCTCGGCAAAGGTTGCTCGCCCCATTTCTAATCTGGTCAATTGCTGGGGTCAAGAGTAAGGGCGGTCAGCCGAAACTCTTGGTTCAGCAACTGACCGCCCTTTTTGGTTCCCGATATTAAATTCTAAACAAAGGGAAGCAACTTTGTCAAGTCTTTAAATTATTTTTTTGGCATCACCTCCTTAAACCCTTAAAATTGGGAAAATGAGAGGCGGCGGAGGCACTAAACGAAATGGCAAGGGCAGTTTTGGTCTTGGCCTTATCTGCGC
>JAUVXN010000127.1 GCA_030603605.1 Dehalococcoidales bacterium
CATACCACGATACTTCCCGACTTTATAATGCCAGCTTTCTCCATGGCTATCTGGGCAAGGGTGTCCCCCAGAACGTCTGTGTGGTCGAAGCTTATGGAAGTTATGATGCAAACCTCCGGCTTCACCACATTGGTAGCATCAAGGCGTCCCCCCAACCCCGTCTCCAGCACCTGATAATCTACCTCCCTGTCTTTGAAATGGGTGAAGGCTAGCACTGTTAGTAGTTCGAAGGTGGTAAGCTCACCAAAGGCACCAAAGCGATTTACAGCTTCAACTTCAGGTTTTATCAACTCTACCAGCCTAGCGAACGCACCTTCGGCAATAGGCTTGGTGTCGACCTGTATCCTTTCCGTAAAACTGAGAAGGTGAGGAGAAGTATAAAGCCCGGTTCTGTAGCCAGCCTGGGTCAGGATGGAGGCAATCATCGCTGCCGTGCTCCCCTTTCCCTTGGTGCCGGCGACATGAATTGACTTCGCCGCTTCCTGGGGATTCCCCAATCTTTCCAGCAACATCTCAATGCGCCTTAAATCAAAAACTAGCGCCGAACGTGGAAGCCTCTCATAATCAGCGAAGCTTAAAATGTAATCCAAAGCCGTCTGGTAGTCCACTTGCTCACCGCCTCCCGGATGTTGTCGGCTCAAGGCGACATTTCACTGTCATATCTTAACTCCTGAAGCATATCAGGTAAAGTTTCTCACATCAGGGGGGTTAGAAACCTGTCCCCCCAACCCCCTTCTGCTTAGGATATATGGTGACCTCACCCCTCGAAGAGTCTTCGACTCGAAGAGTCTTCGACCTGTGTCCCCCTCTCCTTATCAAGGAGAGGGGGAATTATTATAGAAGAGGGGCGCCAGCCCCTCTTAAACTCCCCTCTGAAAAGAGTAAATATATGGGAGAGTCAAAGAGAGGCGAAGCCTCTCATTAACTGCACTCTGGGGAAGCTCGAAGGGGCGTTAGCCCCTTCGAAAACCATAATTCCCCCTTCCCTTAACCAATAACAAGGGAAGGGGGTCAGGGGGATAGGTTACCTGATAAAAACCAAAATGGGGATGGGGTCACCAAATAAAAATCTAAAAGGTCAGGTTAATGAAAATCTCCAAAAAAATATTTTGAACAACGGATAAAAATGCTTGACAAGCACTATATATTGTGGTAGTATACCCTTCGTTGCACTACATAATGTAGGATTTGATTATGGACTGCCCTTATTGTGGTTATCACGATTCTAAGGTTATAGACTCTCGCAACATAAATGACGGCATACGCCGCCGGCGCCAGTGCTTGAAGTGTGATTCCCGCTTCACCACCTACGAACGATTGCAGCCAGCCGGCCTGTTCGTGATTAAGAAAGACCAGAGGCGTGAGGAATTTAGCCGGGAGAAATTGCTGACCGGTATTCGTAAGGCCTGTGAAAAACGACCACTACCCAGCGGTACCGTGGATAAGGTTGCTGATGATATAGAAGTTGAGCTTTACCACTCGGGCAAGGTAGAGATACCCGGCAGCGTCATCGGGGACATGGTAATGGAAAAATTAAAAAGTTTAGACCATATTGCCTATATCCGCTTTGCCAGTGTCTACCGGGAATTTACTGACATCACTACACTAAAACAGGTTGTGGACACCCTGGCTAGTGGTGAATCGGAAGTATCTCAGCCCACCAGCCAGCTACCCCTGCTCTCCACCGAGAAATTAGAAGAGCTGGCTAAAAGGGACCAGAAGAAAGGTAAAGCTAAATCAGGAGCAACCGGCAAAAAGTGAGGCATGAAACAGGAGTTGCCAGTGGACACGGCTAATCAACCAGAAAGAAAGCATTCAACCTCCCTCAGGCGTAATCGGATTGCCAGGGTTGTCTTTCAGGCGGCCGAGTCTAGGGGCATGCCCGACCGGAAACTAATTGAGCGGCTCACCGCTCAGGTAATTAAACGCTTGGAGCAGTCACCGCCCCCACCGGAAACGGAATCTCCGCAACAGCGGCAACCCTTACCTGGAATGGAACATCTGGTGCTGAAGCCGCGCCGGGAAAAGATGCTCTTACCAACCGATTCTGAAATCCAGACTATGGTGGAGGAAATCTTGGCTGCCGAAGAACTAAAGCACGCAAAGGAGGCTAAACCTAAAATGGAAACAACTGCCACTGTTAAGCAAAAGGTCAAACCCACTGCTGGCGTTACTCTTACCGAAAATGCTCTCCGTGTTCTGGAAAAAAGGTATCTGAAGAAGGATAAACAGGGGCAGGTTATTGAGACGCCGGAGGAGATGTTCCGCCGTGTGGCACAGGCGATTGCCTCAGCCGAACTCACTTACAACCCCAAGGCAGATGTCAAGGCCGTAGAAGATGAATTCTACCAGTTGATGGCTAATCTGGAGTTCCTGCCTAACTCCCCTACCCTGATGAACGCGGGGAGGGAGTTAGGGCAACTGTCAGCCTGCTTTGTCCTTCCCGTTGAGGACTCAATGGAGTCCATCTTTAATGCGGTAAAGTATACGGCGCTCATCCACAAAAGCGGTGGGGGGACCGGCTTTTCCTTCTCCAGACTGAGGCCGGAGAAAGATAGGGTCGGTTCCACAGGAGGAGTCGCCAGTGGACCGGTTTCCTTTATGCGGGTCTTTGATACGGCTACCGATGTCATTAAACAGGGAGGAATGCGCCGTGGCGCCAATATGGCTATCCTTAGCGTTGACCACCCCGACATCATGAAGTTCATAATCGCCAAAGATGACCCGACTGCCTTTACCAATTTTAATCTCTCGGTAGCTGTAACTGCTGAATTTATGGAGGCGGTCACGGCAGGCACCGACTATAATCTCATAAATCCCTATACTAAAGAGAGCGAGTCTACGCTCAATGCCAAAGAGGTATTTGACAAGATAGTGGATATGGCCTGGAAAACGGGTGACCCGGGCATCGTCTTCATTGACCGCGTAAATCAGGATAACACCACGCCAGGGCTGGGCAGTATTGAGAGCACCAACCCCTGTGGCGAGCAGCCGCTGCTTCCCTACGAATCATGTAACTTGGGCTCCATCAATCTAGCCAGGATGCTGCGAGATACAAGTGGGACTATGGAGATTGACTATCCCAGGCTCGCCGAGACCATAAAGCTTGCCGTCAGGTTCTTGGATAATGTTATTGATGTCAATAAGTTCCCTCTGCTCCAGATAGCCGATATGACCAAAAAGACCAGGAAAATCGGGCTCGGGGTAATGGGATTTGCTGATATGCTGATTAAGCTGGGTATCCCCTATGACTCGGAAGAGGC
>JAUVXN010000031.1 GCA_030603605.1 Dehalococcoidales bacterium
GTCCGCCGACAAGACCGATAATAGTGGCTGCTGCCCCCAGCACGTTAGCCAAAAAGAGGGGAACAAGAGTAAAAATCATCTCACTGCTGACATCAGTCAGGAAGCTGACCAGACCCAGGAAGAAGACATTGGGGTTAAGGCTAAAAATCCGGCTACGTCTCGGGTCTTTATCAGCAACAAAAGGTTTCATTTGTGCAGAGTATATCACCACAACACTAACATTGCTAACGGCTACAACATCTAAAGAGGCGTAGACGTGTTACCCAACAAGTGGCTAGTTCATTGAGAATTGAGTCGCTGAAAGTAGCGAATCCTAAGTCAAAGGCTTCTCTGCATCTTTATGTGTTTGATACCAGCTTCGAAAAAAGGCAATCCCGATTCCTCAAAGCCGCATGACTTATAGAATCCAACAGCTGAGTATTGAGAATGGAGAATTACTTGCTTTACCTGTTTATTTTTCAACTCTTCGTTCAGAAAGGAAATGATTCTCCTGCCGATTCCTCTGCGACGGACAGGCTTCAGGATAGCTATCCTCTCTATCTTTGCCTGTCTGTCAGGCAGGAACATAACTCTAGCGGTGCCGATAACTCCTTCCCCATCTTTGACCACCATGTGCAGCGCCTGACTGTCAAGCCCGTCTAACTCCATGTCTTCCGGGACGCCCTGTTCCTCAACAAAAACCTTTTTCCTGACCTCAATGGCTTCTTTTAGCTCCCTATCGCTTGCCACCAATTTATAGTGAAATTTTTCCATATCAATACAGATAAAACAGCCTGTAAGTTTGCCTAATTATACAACAAAGCACCAAACATATCAGCAGTAAAGGACTGAGCAGGATTACCTTGTAAGTCCAGCAAAGCCATATTAAACACCATGGCTATTTTCACACTGCTCGCTGAGGGAAAGCTTCCTTGACACCAATCCTGCCAGCAGTTACAATATTCCCTGTGCCGAGGTAGCTCAGTTGGTAGAGCAGCGGACTGAAAATCCGCGTGTCCCCAGTTCGACTCTGGGCCTCGGCACCAAGTTAATAAGATGTAAGCCGAAGTGGCGGAATGGTATACGCGGCAGTCTCAAAAACTGTTGGGGGGCAACCTCCGTGTCGGTTCGAGTCCGACCTTCGGCACATAAAGAATGCCGAGTTGTGTAGTGGTAGCACAGGGGACTTTGAATCCTCCAGCCCAGGTTCGAATCCTGGCTCGGCAGCCAGTCTGAAAATATTCCGAACTCGTCTTCGCCAAACAAAAGCTCCTGCCGACTGGCAGGAGCTGCTTATTTCCAACTCTTTAAGGCGTGTAACAGTGCTTTAGCTCACAGGCTAATGACATCATTATGCAGGATAAGGTCTAAGATTTCCCCCAAAGTCGCCGGCTTACCCACCGCTATCTTACCAGTAAGCCCTAATTCTCTTACGCACAATTGTCCCGCCAGAATACTTATGCCTTTTTCCTCGAGATATCTTAAGCGTGCCAGTAATGGAGAGCCTTCAGTCAACAACTTGACAGCAGTATTCCAGCAGACAATCGCTATCGGTCTGTCCTCCCGTTCGGGTAGAGCCTCCAGCAATGTAGCCAGAATTTCAAAACCAAGGTCAGCATCCCCGGAACCACAGCCTTCAGAACTTAATAGGATAACTTTCCCTTCCGATTCACCCATTGCCTCTCCTTTATACGGAAATCAGATTGCCGCCACTCCCACTTAATGACCCCCACTTACCTTCCTCTCTTTGGCTGAACATGGTTGCCTGACTGCTGTCGCAAAACTACACGCATCCGGTAGGTTTGGGCAGGCCAGCCACTTTACAGGCTCCTGCTGCCGGCCCCTTGGGGAACAGTTGATAAATATATTTGAGGTCAAGTCCAGTTTGCCTGGTCAACATTCGAACCGGTGGAGCAATCTCGTATTCGAGGTAATAATTCCGGAGATAATTTACCAGCTTCCAGTGGTCATCACCCATGGGGCCGGAGGCCTCTTCCTTAGCCAAATCATCAGCTATCGCCTTATTCCACTTTTCAGGTTCCTGGATGAAACCATCCTCATCAACTTCGAGCTCCACTCCTCCAAGTAAAGCTTTTGCCATGTGTTACCTCCTATTTCTTAATAAATTTTTCTGGGGACTCGTCGAATTTTTTCTTGCAAGCCTTGCTACAGAAGTAGTAGTCTTTACCTTCATAGGTGCTGGTAGCCCTCGGAGCAGACCTTACCGCCCCGTAGAGTTTAGCCTCAGACTCCACCTGTACCTCAATACCACATACTGGACACTTGACCATTCCTTCTTCTGCCATCATCTACCTCCTTTAATTTTTGAGTGCTGAAAATGAGGGGCGGCGTTTCCGTTCCTGTAACGCCAGGGGTACGAAAGCGCCTGCCCACTGGGGCACACCTAAAGCATGCAGGTGGGTGTAGGCAGCGAAAACATTCTTATATACGATACCATCTGCTCTGCCATCTATCCCCTGGCCACGTTGCACCCGATAGGCAAATTTGAGGTCATTTGATTTAGACAGCTTTGAATAGTGGAATTCATGACCCCAAAAAGTCAAGCCGATGGGGAACAACGGGTTTTTACCAGCGACCTCGACCATTACATAGCCATGAGCCTGAGGCTGCTGGTATATTTCTACTTCAGCCGGGATTACGCCAACCATATCATGCTGTTCGCCACGCCAGCTTATACTCCGGCATAAATACATGAGACCGGCACACTCAGCATATACCGGCAAGTAGTCTTCGACTGCCTGAGCAATATGCTGGCGGAGTCGGCAGTTGGCTTCCAATTCCGGCAAAAATAACTCAGGGAAGCCGCCGCCAATATAAAGACCGTCAATCTCAGGTAACTGTTGGTCTCGCATGGAGTCGATAAACACCAATTCGGCACCGGCCCGGGTCAGCGCCTCAAGGTTTTCCGGGTAATAGAACGTAAAGACGCGGTCAAGCATTACTCCTAATTTGACCATAGCCGCTTTACTTTCGACGGCAGCAGCAACTACACGTTTGCCTTTGGCACCACGGGCGATATTAAAAATACTATCTAAGTCGAGAGTCTCTTCAAGACGATGGCAAATATTGTTGATTACAGTCTCCTGCTCAGCCTCCCGGTAAGGTATCAAACCGAGGTGTCGCTCAGTGATACTCAGGCTGAGATCTTTTGGTATGCTTCCGACGACAGGTATTCCGCAGTATTGCTCTATGGCGGTTACCAGTTTATGCTCATGCCGGCTTCCCGCCACATTATTCAGAATTACTCCAGCGATATCGGTCTCTGGCTCGAAACGCTGGTATCCGGTTACCATTGCCGCTATACTACGTGTCATACGGGCGGTATTGATTACCAGAATAACAGGACTACGCAGCAGTCTGGATATCTGGGCAGTACTCCCCCGGCCTGTTGAATCAAAGCTGTCATATAGACCCATTGCTCCCTCAATAAGAGCCAGGTCTGCCCCCTGGCATGCCTGCTGGAAGGAAGCCAACAATGTCCTTTCAGGCATTAAGACAGCATCCAAACTGCGACAGCCTCTGCCGGCGGCGGCGGTAAGCCAAGAAGGGTCAATATAGTCAGGGCCTTTTTTGAATGGTTGTACTACAAAGCCGCGCCGCTTGAAAGCAGCGCATAATCCGACACTGATAATCGTCTTTCCGGAGCGACCTTGAGGGGCAGCAATGATAACACGGGGCGGCCACTGGTTGGCGAAAGTTTTTGATTCACTATGCACTATTTGTAGTATTCCCGTTATTTACCCTTGAGTTTTATAAATGACGTGCCCAAGTAAAGATACTCAATCTTGTCTTCTATGGCCAGTTTGCCTATCGCCTTGTCCACCAGACTTTTTTCCACACCAATTGCTCTGGCAACATTTTTGTTTTTAGTCATCTCCACAGTTGCCAAATACTTCAGAATCTTTTGCTCGAGCTCCTCACCACTTAACTCACTCATTATCACCTCTTTTCCTCACCACCTAAACTGGGTGGTTGTCCTGAAAGTTTCTATAGCGTGGGTGAAGTCATCAATATGCTGGTCGGTGAAAGGTATCCCGGTAAGCCTGAAGAAAGTCTCCCAGCCTACTCTCTCTATCCACTCGCCCATTCTTTCCCACTTCCGGGCATTGGCGGCATAAACTTCAACAATATTCTTAACGGCGCTAACCAGCTCAGGCCAGCGAGGTGGAGTGTTAGGGATATATGGGATAGCCAGCCGGGAAAACATGGGGCCACGTCTAGCGTTGGTGACTTTGCCGCCAACGAAAATGGCTAGTCCGTCGCCCTCGGGGTCAGCAATCGGCAGCGCCGGGCACACGGTGAAGCAATTAGAGCAAAACATGCACCGCTCTTCGTTGATAACGACACTTTTTATGTTTGGGTCGGGGTGCCGACGGATAGCGCCGGTGGGACAGCTAGCCAGAGTCGTCGGAATTTCACATTGTATGCCGACTTTCTCATGCTCCACCCTTGGCGCCGTGGTATGTATACCTACAATTCCTATATCTGAGCAGGGAATAGCCCCACACATATTGAGACAACAGGCAAAGGAAATTCTCAACTGTGCGGGGAGCTTCATAGATACGAAGTAGTCGTATAGCTCATCCATTATCGCCTTTACCGGTCCTGAGGCATCTGTAGCTGCACTGTGGCAGTGCACCCAGCCCTGGGTATGGACAATATTGGATATACAGGCTCCCGTACCACCGATGGGCAGATTATGCGATTTCAACTCCTCAATCAACGGCTGTAATTTTGCCTCATCAGGGGTCATAAACTCTATGCAATGCCGACTGGTAAATCTAAGATAGCCATCACAGTATTTGTCAGCAATATCACAAATCTCTCGTATGAAGTCAATACTTACCAGCCTGGGTGAGCCAACTCGTACCGTATATACCTCGCCCCCAATCTCAGATACGTGCTTCAGCACACCAGGCTCTAATATCTCATGGTATTTCCACTTGCCATAGTTTTCCTTGATTACCGGGTGAAGCATAAGCTTATAATCTGGAGGACCAATATCAATAGTCATAGCGCTCTCCTCAACTGATTCATTTTATTCCCTTTACTTTCTCCTCTTTTCTGGAGGCCAGAAGACATACGGGTTGGACCTGGGTCGGAACACCATTTGAGGGATTGGCTTTAGTCCTATTTCTCGCAGGAACTGCGCCATGCCCAATCTCTCAATGAGCTCGCCAACCCTTTCTCTTGTCCTGCCATTTTCGTCCCACCATTCCCATATTTTGCGTGCCAGCTCCTTGAATTCGGTGTAGGGTGGCTCCATCTTCATAAAGGGAACCAGTACCCAGGAAAGCAGTGCCCCCTTTATTATCGGCGCTTTACCACCGATAAGAATGGTAGCTCCTCGCTCAACCCCGGGCCTGATTGCCTTAGGCATTCGGTTAATACAATGCATGCACCTGACGCAGTCTTCTTGCTTCACCTTGAGCTCCTGGGCTTTTTCATCCCAGTCCAGTGCCCCAGTGGGACACATAGCGATAACTTCTCTCTGGATATCGAATCCATTGGCTACATATCTTCGCACCTCATCCTGGTCCATTCTAAGGTCATCACGCCATGTGCCGATTATGGGCATATCAGCCCTAGCAATAGCGGCAACACAGTCATTGGGGCATCCAGATATCTTAAATTTGAATTTATATGGCCACATGGGTCGGTGTAGCTCGTCCTGAAATTCATGAGTCAGGTTGTTACATATGTCAAGAGTGTCTATGCAGGCCCATTCACATCTAGCCGGCCCCACACAACAGCTTGGCGTCCTCAAGACTGAGCCGGAACCCCCCAAATCAAATCCAGCCTCATCACTCAGTGCGTCAAAACAAGGCTGTAAATTATCCGAAGTCGTTCCCAAAAGTATGATGTCACCTGTCGCCCCGTGGAGATTAGTGAGACCGCTACCATATCTTTCCCAGACATCGCAGACACCTCTGAGAGCCTTGGTGGTGTAGAACCAGCCACTGGGCATATTTACCCTTAAGGTATGGAAGGCAGCTACATTTGGGAATTTCTCGGGGACATCGGAGTACCTACCTATGACCCCTCCCCCATAGCCCCTAACGCCAACTATACCACCGTGCTTCCAGTGCGTTATCTTATCCTTGTAGGAAAGCTCCAGTTGCCCCAGAATATCCCTGGCGGCAGGATTCTTTTCCGCCGCCCTCTTCATTTCTTTTACAAAGCTGGGCCAGGGACCTTTCTCAAGCTCGTCAAGCTGGGGGGTCTCACTTTCAGCCATTTAGCTACCTCCTATGTGTTGTTTACGTGATATAAGAACATCTCATTTTGTCCTCTAGAAAAGTATAAGCTACCTAGAAAACCATTGTCAAATGCTCTGTTTGTTACTAAAAACTCGCTTTTTATTTTTAATTGACTAAAAAAACGTAATAATTGCCAACAGGTTGTTCTTGTTTAGTACTACTACTGGGTTTTCATTATCCTTAACAAAGCCAGAGAGATTTTGACAATATAGCTCCAATTTGGTTATCATTTCTTAGGATAAGTTTTCTACCCAGAGTTAAACACAATGGGCTAGGTTATGGTCTTAGAACATTTACTGCCACAAAAAAGAGCCGCCATTTTGGAAAGGTGGTTCCAGCTGGTACTGGAAACTTACCCGACCGAGACTTCAGGATTTCTAAAACAGGAAAATGACAGGTTTGCTAATCCGGTTGGATATACGATTTCTCAGGAGTTAGAGACGCTATATGATGAACTTCTCCAAGAGATGAATTCCGACAAACTCGCTGCCTGCCTCGACAATATTATCCGAATCAGGGCAGTCCAGGATTTTTCTCCGTCCCAGACCATTGCCCTTATCTTCCTTCTAAAGAAAGCGATAAGAGAAGAATTGGCAAGCGAGATTACGGAAAATCGGGTCTTTGAGGAGTTGCTGAAATTTGAGTCGAGGATAGATAAACTGGTTCTGCTTGCCTTCGATATATATATGAAATGCCGGGAGAAGGTTTTTGAAATCAGAGTAAACGAGGTAAAAGCGGAAAGAGAGAGGGTACTCAAACTGTTGGAAAGAATAAATCTAACTATGAAGAGTCAGGGCGAGGGATAGAATGAGTGCCTTCTATGCCCTCTTGGCAGTCGCAATACTTGTTCTGTTTGTCTTCATCGGGGTATGGGGACTGGGTTTATATTCCCTCTTCGCAGTTATAATACCTTATGCCGCCATTGCCACGTTCATTATCGGATTTATTTATCGCGTCTTAAAATGGGCAAGGGCACCGGTCCCATTCCATATACCCACAATCTGCGGGCAGCAGAAATCTCTCCCCTGGATTAAAGCCAATAATATTGAGAGCCCCTCTGGTACCGCCGGTGTGATAGCCAGGATGGCCCTTGAAGTGCTCCTTTTCCGCTCCCTGTTCAGAAACGAAAGGGTTGAACTAAAAAGGGCGGAAAAGCTGGTATATGGCGGCAATAAGTATCTCTGGCTAGGAGGTCTGGCTTTTCACTGGTCTCTTTTAATCATCCTCTTCCGTCATTCAAGATTCCTGCTTGAACCGGTGCCTTCCGTTGTTCTTTTCGTTCAGAATCTCGACGGGATTTTCCAATTAGCGGTGCCGACACTCTACATAACCGATTTCGTCATTTTGATAGCCCTGACTTACCTTTTCTTTAGAAGGGTTATCTATCCGCAGATGCGTTACATCTCCCTCCCATCCGACTACTTTGCTGTTTTACTCATCTTTAGCGTGGCTCTTTCTGGTGTTCTCATGCGGCTGTTTTTTAAAGTGGATATTGTGGCAGTGAAGGAGTTGGCGATGGGGGTGCTCAGTTTTCACCCCGTCATCCCGGAGGGAATTGGCTTGGCTTTTTACATCCATCTATTCCTTGTCAGCACTCTGCTAGTTTACTTTCCCTTCAGCAAGATAATGCACTCGGCGGGAATCTTCCTCAGCCCGACGAGAAACCTGAAGAATAATAGCCGCATGCAGCGACACGTTAACCCCTGGGATTATCCGGTCAAAGTTCACACCTATGAGGAGTGGGAGGACGAATTCAGAGAAAAAATAAAAGGGGTTGGGCTGCCCCTGGAGAAGGAATAAAAATGCCAGATAACGTATCAACACCAGAGGAATTGTTGAAGATAGATTATACGCCTCCCAAAAAGGGTTGGCTGGAGACGACTGCTGAATTCAGAAAGGGCACTTACTGCTACAGTACACCAGCAAAACACCTTGAATACCTTGGACTCCCGAATCCGAGGGAATGGCATCCCTATGAAGAGGATTGGAAACTGCCGGAAAACTGGAAAGAGATAATACTGGCCGGGATGAAAGACCGCTTGAATAAGTACCGTTCATTCCAGCTTTTTATGGATATCTGCGTGAGGTGCGGTGCCTGCGCCGACAAGTGCCATTTCTTCATTGGCTCCGGAGACCCCAAGAATATGCCTGTTCTCAGGGCAGAGCTCCTGAGGTCGGTATACAGAAAATACTTTACACTGGGCGGAAAGGTCTTCGGCAAGTTTGCCGGAGCCAGAGAACTTACCGAGGACGTGCTGAAAGAGTGGTTCTACTATTTCTACCAGTGCACCGAATGCCGCCGTTGCTCGGTTTTCTGCCCTTACGGCATTGATACCTGTGAAATAACGATGATGGCTAGAGAACTGCTTGATTCGGTTGGCTGCAACATAAACTGGATTCTTGACCCGGCAGCTAAGTGTTACCGAACAGGAAACCACCTCGGCGTCCCCCCTCATGCCTTCAAGCCGACTATGGAGGCTGCTGTAGAAGAGGTAGAGGAGCTAACCGGCATCAAGGTAGAGGCACCAATCAACCGGAAGGGCGCCGAAGTGCTATTTGTCGCTCCTTCTGCTGATTACTTCGCCATGCCCCACTGGTTTACCTTGATGGGTTATCTTATGCTTTTCCACGAAATAGGACTCGACTACACCTGGAGCGCCTTTGCCTCTGAAGGCGGTAACTTCGGTCTTTTCCACTCCGCAGAGCTGACAAAGAGGCTAAACGCCAAGATATACGCCGAAGCCGAGAGGCTGGGGGTAAAATGGGTTCTGGGCGGAGAATGCGGTCACATGTGGCGAGTCCTCCACCAGTATATGGACACCTTCAATGGCCCCGCCGATTTCATGGAGGAACCAGTATCTCCGATAACCGGCACCAAATTTGAAAACGCAAAGTCCACCAAGATGGTCCATATCTGCGAATTTACTGCCGACCTTATCAATAACAATAAATTAAAACTGGACCCGAGTCGAAACGATAAATGGAAAGTAACCTTCCACGACTCCTGCAACCCGGTTAGAGCTATGGGGCTCATTGAGGAGCCACGGTACATCATCAAAAATGTATGCAACTCTTTCTATGAAATGCCAGAGAATACCATAAAGGAACGGACTTTCTGCTGCGGGAGCGGGGCTGGCATAGGCACCGACGAGAACATAGAAATGAGATTGAGGGGCGGCCTCCCCAGGGCAAACGCCGTAAAGTACGTTCATGAGAAATACGGGGTGAATATAATGGCTTGTATTTGTGCCATTGATAAAGCTGCCTTCCCGCCCCTCTTTGAATACTGGCTTCCCGGGATGGAGGTCGCCGGCATACACGAGCTGGTGGGGAATGCGCTGGTGATGAAAGGAGAGAAGGAGAGAACCACCGACCTGCGCGGTGAATCCCTCAAAGAAGCGGCGGAGGAAGGGGATGTATGATGCCGATAAGATAATGACCGGCCTAATCATCTTCCTCTGTATAATAACCCTGCCTATCTGGTATGTTATGGCTAGCGGGAAAGCCGGCTACGTGCCCGAACCGGAAATCGTTACCGAGGAAAAGCAATGCATAGAGTCGGCACAATACATGAGAGACAAGCACATGGAATTGCTGGACGACTGGAGAGAGTCAGCCATTCGCCAGGAGACCCGGATTTATGTAGCCAGCGATGGTCAGGAGTATAATATCAGTCTTACCGACACATGCATGGACTGTCATTCGAACAAGGCTGAGTTTTGCGACCAGTGCCACGATTACGTAGCAGTTGAACCTGACTGCTGGGATTGTCATAACCCGCCCGAAGGGGATGAATAGATGAAGGTAAACCGGAGAGGATTCTTAAAGATAGCCGGACTGGCTACATTGGGGCTTGTAGCCAAGCCAGCTTTTGATATGCTCTCAAGGCTCAATTTGATAAAGGCTTCGCCGCTAGCGGGAACTCTGGTGGGCGCAAGATGGGCTATGGTTGTCAACCTGAAGGCGTGTCTGGCAAAGGATGGATGTAGAGAGTGCATAGATGCCTGCCATCGTGTCCACAATGTGCCTGTTTTTGGCAATTCAAAGGATGAAATCAAATGGATGTGGACTATTCCGTATGATGAGGCGTTCCAGGAACAAAAACACGAATTCACTGAAGAGAGCTTAAAAGATAGCCCTGCTCTCGTGTTCTGCAATCATTGTGATAACCCCCCCTGCGTAAGTGTCTGCCCCACGAAGGCTACATGGAAGAGAGAAGACGGTATAGTCATGATGGACTATCATCGGTGCATTGGCTGTAGATATTGTATGGCCGCCTGTCCCTACGGCTCAAGAAGCTTTAATTGGAGAGACCCCCGAACTTTTATCAGCGAGACAAATCCAGACTTTCCAACCAGGACGAGAGGGGTTGTGGAAAAATGCAACTTCTGCCAGGAAAGGCTTGCCCAGGGTCTTCTTCCAGCATGCGTGGAAGCATGTCCGGAAAGGGCGTTAGTTTTTGGTGACCTGGGAGACCCCGGCTCAGAGGTAAGGGAAATTCTTCGTTCATACCATTCCATTCGCCGCAAACCTAGCCTTGGTACAAAGCCCGAAGTTTACTACCTGGTGTGAGGCAGTATGTTTGAAAAGGCACTCAGTGGCAGTCGAAGATACTGGGGATGGATAGCTCTGCTGGCCGCAGTTAGTGCGGTGGGCTTTGCCTTCTACCTCCAGCAATTGAGCTACGGCCTGGGAATAACCGGCATGAGCCGGGATGTTTCCTGGGGTCTCTACATCGCCAATTTTACCTTCTTCGTGGGTGTCGCCGCTTCAGCGGTTATGGTAGTCCTGCCCTACTACCTGCACAACTATAAACAATTTGGCAAGATTACCACTTTGGGAGAGTTCTTGGCTGTGGCGGCAGTGGTGATGTGCGGATTGTTCATACTTGTTGACCTCGGTCAGCCAGCTCGAGTCTTCAACATGATACTTCACCCGTCCTTCAGCTCACTCTTAGTCTGGGACATGATTGTCCTGTCAGCTTACCTCCTGCTTAATCTAGTGATTGCCTGGACTACATTGGATGCACAGCGTAAATCAGAACCACCGCCGACCTGGGGAAAACCTTTGATACTGCTTTCTATCCCGTGGGCAATCAGCATTCATACGGTTACCGCTTTCATCTACTGTGGTCTCGGTGCCAGGCCTTTCTGGCTTACCGCTCTTCTGGCGCCCCGCTTCCTCGCCTCGGCGTTTGCTTCCGGGCCCGCCCTCCTGATAATAGTGTGCCTCATCATAAAAAGGTTTACCAAATTCGACCCCGGAAGGGAAGCCCTGCAAAAGGTGGCACAGATTGTCACCTATGCCATGATTACCACCATGTTCTTCTTGCTGGTCGAACTCTTTACCGTCTTCTACAGTGAAATACCGGAGCACATGATTCACTTCCAGTACCTGCTCTTTGGCTTGGATGGGAAAGCAACACTTG
This sequence comes from Dehalococcoidales bacterium, assembly GCA_030603605.1. Next base: position 11,689 of record JAUVXN010000031.1, read on the forward strand.
TTCCCTGGATGTGGATTTCTATTATACTTGCCCTGGCGTCCCTTGCCCTCTTGATTAACCCCAGCACACGCCGAAGGGAGAATATCCTAGCCATAGCCTGTGTGATGGTATTTGTTTCCATCTGGATAGATAAGGGGCTTGGTCTGATTGTGCCCGGATTTATCCCCTCGCCTACAGGTGAAATATTTGAGTACTGGCCAACGGTGCCTGAGGCCTTAATCACCCTTGGCGTCTGGGCACTGGGGTTCTTAATACTCACCGTCCTGTACAAGATAGCCATCTCAGTTTCAGAGGAGACATCAACCTGGAAGAAAGAGAGTCCCTCTTTGGGTGAAGACGATAGTTAGGGGGAACCTTTTCCCTGACCAAACTACCTGTTCTGGCATTCGGTTTTTAAGTTTTATCGGCAAAGGGAATTTTAGACTGAGAAGGGGGTAAAAAATGGTTTCCACACAAGAGGAACAACAAAGTCAGCTAATTAAGGACCTGATGGGTAGAGCCAGAAAAGTACTACACCAACTGGAGAAGTACAATCAGAAACAAATCGATGAAATAGTAACTGCCATTTCCTGGGCAGCATGCAAGCCGGGAACTGCTGAGTACCTAGCCAAACTAGCCACCGAGGAAACAGGTTTTGGAAATGTCGAAGATAAAATTAAAAAGATTCGGAATAAAACGAAAGGCACTTTACGGGACCTTATAGGCGAAAAATCGGTAGGCGTAATTGACGTGAATGAAAAGACGGGTATCACCCGCATAGCCAAAGCCAAGGGGGTAGTAGGAGCCCTCATTCCAGCGACTAATCCAGAGGCAACCCCTTTTCATAATGCCATGATTGCTTTAAAGGGAGCTAATGCCATAATATTCGCTCCCCACCCCCGCGCCAAAAAGACATGCGGCGAAATAGTACGCCTTATTCACGAAGAACTTGCCAAAGTTGGTGCTCCTCTAGACGCGGTGCAGTACACCTCTGAACCAAGCATACCACTGAGTCAGGAACTTATGAGAAGCGTTGATTTCGTTATTGCCACCGGCGGCGGACCAATGGTCAAAGCTGCCTATAGCAGCGGCACACCGGCTATCGGCGTTGGACCAGGAAATCCTCCCATAGTTATTGACTCCTCGGCAGATATTGACGACGCCGTTAATAAAATGGTTGCCGGAACAATATTTGATTACAACAGTAGTTGCTCCAATGAAAGTATGTTGATTATTGAAGAGGGCATCTATGACCAGGTAATGCAAAAATTAAAAGACAAAGGTGGCTACTTATTGCCCGATGAAGAAAAGGAGAAACTGGCAAATGCCCTCTGGATAAACGGAGCCCTGAACCGTGAGCTAATTATCCGCTCTTCCGAATTTGTTGCCGAAAAGGCTGGACTAAGCAAGGAGGCAACGCAAGCCAAGTTTTTCCTAGTTGAGGAAGAAGGAATAGGCAAGGATTATCCTTTTTCCAGAGAAAAGTTGGCAATGATACTGACCCTG
>JAUVXN010000129.1 GCA_030603605.1 Dehalococcoidales bacterium
GGCGCCCGGGTGGTGAAAACCTACTGGTGTGAGGGCTTTGAAAAGGTGGTAAGGGGCTGTCCCGTTCCCGTGGTTATAGCGGGGGGGCCACAGGTAGAAACCGAGCTTGAGATATTCCGCTTCGTCCATGACGGCATACAAAAGGGTGCCATCGGGGTGAACCTGGGAAGAAACATCTGGCAGAACGATTTTCCGGTGGCAATGATAAGGGCGATACGCGCCATTGTCCATGAGAATGCCTCTCCAGAAAAGGCGCAAGAGTTATACGATAGTGTAAAGAACAAGTAAGTCTGGAGGGACAATGCGCGTTGCCATGTGGTATAACAACCGGGATGTGCGGGTGGAGGAGATGCCCACGCCGCAGATTGGTGCCGGGGAACTACTGGTACGGGTGGAAGCCAGCGGCATCTGCGGTAGCGATGTGATGGAATGGTATCGCCTTGACCGGGCGCCCCTGGTGCTGGGGCACGAGATTGGCGGGCAGATCGTGGAGGTGGGGGGTGGGGTAGAAGGCTACAAAGAGGGTGAGCGAGTCACCGCTGCCCATCATGTACCCTGCAACACCTGCCATCACTGCCTGAGTGGGCACCATACCGCCTGCGATACCCTCCGCCAGACGAATTTTGACCCCGGTGGCTTTGCCGAATATGTCCGGCTGCCAGCCATCAATGTTGACCGCGGTGTCTTTCCCCTGCCTGACGAGATATCTTATGAAGAAGCGACATTTGTTGAGCCTCTAGCCTGCGTCCTGCGCGGGCAAAGGCGGGCACAGATGTCACCGGGACACAGTGTGCTCGTTATCGGCAGCGGCATTGCCGGACTGCTCCACGTGCAGTTAGCCCGCACGCTGGGTGCCGACCGGATAGTGGCGACAGATATCAGTAACTATCGGCTGGAGGCAGCGAAGAAGTTTGGGGCTGATATTGCCATTCATGCCGAGGAGTATTCCCCTGCCCGCCTGCGCCAGGTCAATCAGGGTCGTCTAGCCGATGTGGTGATAGTCGGCACCGGTGCCACCTCAGCCATCAAGCAGGCTCTGGAGTCAGTAGAGCGTGGTGGCACGGTTCTCCTCTTCGCACCAACCGACGCCGGTGTTACCATTCCAATCTCAATAAACGATCTTTTCTGGCGCAACGATGTTGCGCTCACCACCTCTTACGCGGGCAGTCCCGCCGACTACGCTGCGGCCCTGGAACTCATCCGAGCTCGCCGTTTGCCGGTGCGTGAGATGATTACCCATCGGCTAGGTCTGGCGGAGACAGAGAAGGGCTTCCAGCTCGTTGCCGGGGCACAGGATTCCATCAAGGTAATCATTGAGCCCCAGCGATAGAGGGTAACCATTGGAGTAGTTATGACAGCCAAGACATTAATGATTCAGGGCACGGCATCCTCGGTGGGTAAGAGCATACTGGTCACCGCCTTGTGCCGCATTTTCAAGCAGGATGGGCTAAGGGTGGCTCCGTTTAAATCCCAGAATATGACACGGAATATATTTGTGACCAGTAACGGGGAGGAAACGGGGCTAGCCCAGGTGGTGCAGGCGGAGGCGGCCGGTCTAGAACCATCCGTTGATATGAACCCGATATTATTAAAACCAGAGGCGAATTCCAGATGTCAGGTTTTGGTCATGGGTAAGCCGGTGGTTACCTTAACTGCCAGGGAATACGGTCGTTATACTCATAAACTACTTCCGGTAGTAGAAGAAGTGCTTGCCCGACTGCGTTCGGCGTATGACATTGTGGTTATTGAAGGGGCAGGTAGTCCATCCGAGATAAACCTCAAGGAAAATGAAATCGCTAATATGCGCATCGCCAAACTGGCTGAAGCGCCAGTGTTACTGGTCGGTGACATTGACAAGGGAGGCGTCTTCGCTTCGCTGGTCGGCACTCTAGCCCTTTTAGACAAGGCAGAGAAAAATTATATCAAGGGGTTTGTCATTAACAAGTTCAGGGGGGATATGGCTTTACTAAAGCCAGGACTGGACTATCTGGAGGAATATACTTCACGGCCGGTTATCGGGGTCATACCCTATTGCCAGAATATTCTTATCCCCGAGGAGGATTCCACCGGGGAGGGGGAGGGGCTCTCTTTACCACCGAAACAACCGATTGCCAGCCAGCAGCAGTATGATGAGCTGGCTGACATTGTTCGGCGCAGCCTTAATCTGGAATTAGTTTATAGGGTGGTTAATAATCCCTATCTAAAATCTTAGCTACATTGCTACATTCCGCACACTCAATAGGAGTTAAAGGAAGCGACTTTATCTAACGGGTCCCTGCCATGCCCTGAAGCAAGCTTTTCCCTATCGTAATAGCCTACTGCTATCAGTATGTCTATCTTCTTACGCTGCGGGATATTGAGTGTTGATTTGACTGCCCTTTCGTTAAACCAGCCTATCCAGCAAGTTCCAAGACCCAATTCCTCAGCCTGGAGTATGAAATGCTCACAAGCTATGCCGATATCTATAAGGTAGTATTTGGTACCTCGAAACAGTTCACCGATTCTGGCTATGAACCTGGACTTCTCAGAGATGACCACAACTATAACCGGTGCTGTTTTGCAGAAGGCATTTATCGAATATATACCGCTGAAAGCAGCACGACATAGTCTATCCTTTAGCTGCCTATCATCCACAGCTATAAATTTCCAGGGTTGTGAATTACAGGCGGAGGGAGCCAGTCTTGCTGCCTCAAGACAAGTCATTATTTTCTCTCGCTCAGCAGGTCTATCCAGAAAGTTTCTAATGCTTTTCCTGTGCCTGATTATGTCCAAAAGGGTCATGACCTAGCTCCTCAACAGTCGGTTTCAATAGCTGAACTCTGATAATCAATCCTAGTTCTGATGGATGTAATTGTCAATGCTGGCGGTAGACACAACCGGCTGCCTATCTTGATGAGCAACCAGCAGCTTGACAGGCTCATAGATACGGGGTAAACTCGAAAGCCTTATGTAAAACTGGAAATGAGCTCAATAAAAGCTAGAAGGACTACAAAGTAATTCGTGCTAGTGTAACAAATCATGCAGAACTTTCGTAATAGTAATACGGGGGAGGAAAAGGGACAAGCCACCACTCCGGCTGTAGTTAACGACCAGTCCCGAATTATAAGGTTAGTAGAAAGAGCCGCCAGTGGTGATATTGAAGCCTTCGGGAAGCTTTACACTATACATGTTGAACAGATTTA
>JAUVXN010000039.1 GCA_030603605.1 Dehalococcoidales bacterium
TCTTCCATATTAGCGGTGAACTTGATGTCAACGATGTCGGCGAAATACTGGCTGAGTAAATTATTAACCACGGTGCCGAGTTCCGTCGGCTGAAAGCACCCTCTAACCTTGATGACATAGTCGCGGTCCTGAATCGTGGACAGGGTGGGGGCGTAGGTGCTGGGGCGGCCGATGCCCCATTGCTCGAGTATCTTGACCAGCGTGGCTTCGGTGAAGCGGGGTGGGGGCTGGGTGAAGTTCTGCTCTTGAAAAAGTTCCAGAAGCTCAAGTTCATCGCCTTTTTTGAGAGAGGGGAGCGGTCTTTGTTTTTTCTCTTCGGCAGCTTCGTCCTTCCCTTCACTGTAAAGAATAATAAATCCGGGAAATGTGCTTACTGAGCTGGAAGTTCTCAGCAGGTAATTAGACTCCGGGCATTTGGCTTCAATGTCAACGGTCGTGTTGTCAAATAAGGCCGCCGCCATCTGGCTGGCTACCATTCGTTTCCAGATAAGGTCATAAAGCCTGAACTGGCTAGGAGTAAGATGGGGTTTAATCAGCGACGGCTCCCGTCGAATCTTGGTCGGGCGAATGGCTTCATGTGCCTCCTGCGCTCCCTTTACACTCTTGGTGAAGTAACGTGCCCGGGGAGGAACAAATTGGGCGCCATACTTGGTGCTGATAAATTCTCTGGCTTCAACTATTGCCGGGTGAGCTACCCGTGTGGAGTCGGTTCGCATATAGGTAATAAGCCCGACGCTTCCCTCACTGCCTATGGGGAGACCTTCATAAAGTTGCTGGGCTACTGCCATGGTTTGCTTGGCGGTGAAGTGGAGTTTGCGCCAGGCTTCCTGTTGTAAGGTGCTGGTTATGAACGGCGGGGCGGGTGAGCGAGTTACCTTTTTCGTGCTTACTTTAAGAACACCGTAGCCTGCCCGTTCCAGTTCAGTTTTGATTTTGGTCGCCTCTTGCTGGTTGTGAATATCCAGCTTGGTGCCATCTGCGAGACCAATCAATAGCGACCTGAAGGGCACCTTCTTTGTTTTCTTGGTTAGCTCAGCCTCAATAGTCCAGTATTCTACCGGGACAAATTCCTGGATTTCCCGCTCTCGGTCAATAATAATCTTTACGGCTACTGACTGGACTCTGCCTGCGGAAAGACCCCACCTTATCTTTTTCCAGAGTAGTGGGCTAATCTTATAGCCTACCAGCCTGTCCAGGACACGACGTGCCTGCTGGGCATTGACCAGTTGCATATCTATAGGACGGGGATGCTTGAAGGCATATTTAATGGCGGCATCGGTTATTTCATGAAAGACGACGCGGCGGTAGGGTGTCTTGTCTGATTTGGTTACCTCGGCTAGGTGCCAGGCGATTGCTTCTCCCTCGCGGTCGGGGTCGGTGGCTAGATATACGGCAGAGGCGGTTTTGGCGGCTTTTTTGAGTTTGCCGACAATCTTGCTTTTGGTTCTGGGCACCACATATTTGGGGACAAAGCCGTTTTCTATGTCCACGCCCAATCGGCTGCGGGGCAGGTCTCTTACATGCCCCACCGAAGCTTTAAGGCTGTAGCCTCTGCCCAGAATCTTGCTCAGTGTTCGGGCTTTAGCCGGTGACTCGACTATAACCAATTTTTTCATAACAGCTAATCTACTTTTACCCTGTATTCCTGTCTGGCTTCCCGAGCCAGAACATAATTCATAGGTCCTATCTGTTTTACCAGGCCTTTGAGTTCCATCATAGCCAGGGTGCTGCTGACAGTTGACACTGGCAAGCCACTGGTACGGCAAACCTCGTCAATGTGGATTGGTTCGGCACTTAATTGCTTTAATAGCAAGGACTCGGTATCAGAAGCTGGGATGACCTCCCTCATTTCCATCTGGTGGGCTACTGCCGTCAGGTTCAATTCTTCCAGAATATCAGTATAGTCACGAACCAGCTTGGCCCCTTCCTGAATAAGGTAGTTGGCGCCCCGGCTGGCTGGTGACAGGACACTACCCGGAATGGCAAATACCTCTCTATTTTGCTCCAAAGCCAGATGAGCAGTAATCATGGCGCCACTGGTTTCATCAGCCTCAGTGACTAAAACACCTAAACTTATGCCACTCATGATGCGGTTGCGTCGGGGGAAGTTATCTGCCCTGGGTCTGGTACCCAGAGGATATTCGCTTATCAGAGCGCCCTGCTGGATAATACTGCGAGCCAGGTCGGCGTTCTCAGCGGGATAAACAATATCAAGCCCACAGGCGAATACAGCAATGCTTCTGCCGCCGGCGGCTAACGCGGCATTGTGAGCTACCGAATCGATTCCCTTAGCCAGTCCGCTGGCAATGGTAATTTTATTCTGTGCCAGGTCGGTTACTATTTCCTCGGTTACCTGTCTGCCGTAAACGGTAGCCCGGCGGGTGCCTACTACTGCCAGGCACCAATCATCCTCGGGGAGCAGGGAGCCTCTGATATAAAGTAGCGGTGGGTAATCGTATATCTCTTTGAGTCGGGATGGGTAATTCGGGTCGTTACAGTTAAGAGCCTTCACACTATAGCGGTTTAGCTTTTCCATCTCTGCTTCCAGGGAAATCTTGGGTTGCCAGGAAGTAATGGCATGCACTGAACTGCTGTCCAGACCGGCATGCTTCAATTCAGCCGGTGCCGCTTTCCAGGCGTTCTCCAGATTACCGAAGTGGTTCTCAAGTTGAGCGAATTTAACTCGGCCAATGCCGGGGATAATGCTAAAGCCTACCCAGTATTTAATGTCTTTATCAGTCATTTCAAAGCCATTCTAGCATAGGGGTATGGTGAAGACAATTAGATAATTACCTACCTCACCCCTCGAAGAGTCCTTCAGCCGAAGGACCTTAATCCCACGCGTCTTCAAAGGGGAGGGGGAATGATAAAAAAGAGGGGCGAAGCCCCTCTTAAACACCCTTTATAATGGCGGAGAGGGTGGGATTCGAACCCACGGTAGCCAAAGGCTACACGCGCTCTCCAGGCGCGCCTGATAGGCCACTCCAGCACCTCTCCGCAATCTGCAGGATAAGGTTTAATTATATTCTATAGTCTGCCGAACTAACAATCTTTATTTAACGTAATGGCGGAGAGGGTGGGATTCGAACCCACGCTCCGCTATAAGCGGAGACCGCTTTTCGAGAGCGGCACCATAAGCCTCTCGGACACCTCTCCTGAAGCTAATTTAAGGGTATTCTATGACTCCAAAAAGCATTTTGCTAATAATTTGCTAATGGACTGTTTTATTAGCAGTTTTATTATACCTATTGCCCACAGCTTCGTCAAAACTCTGCGCTGCTGCCACCTGAAGCCCTGGGGCAACGTGGCTGTAAGTGTCCAGGGTTATTGCTATTGTAGAGTGACCAAGCCTTTCCTGAACTATTTTAGGGTGGATGCCCTGCTTAAGCATAAGGCTGGCGTGGGTATGTCGGGCATCGCAAGTTTGACATTGTGCTGGTGTGGGCGCTGGATCGCCTTAGTCGGGAAGGTGCTTTGGCAATTCTAAGCTTGGTAAACAAGTTATCCTCGTGTGGTGTCAAGGTACTATCGTATCAGGAAAGCTGGACGGAAGCTCCCGGTGAACTGGCAGAACTCTTATATGCCTTAACTGGCTGGGTAGCCAGAATGGAAAGTCAGCGTAGAAGTGAAAGAACTAGAGCTGGATTGGCTAGAGTAAAGGCTCAGGGCAAACGTTTAGGTAGGCCCCCGGGGTTCAAAGATAACAGAAAAAGGAGAAGGAGACAAAGGTTTCCTGCGTTATAAATCTTATAAATTATATTTGTTGAATCCTGATTTTTCATCTCAACTACAGTGGCTATATTATATCTCAGGCCTACGACTGTCAATACCGTAATTAAAATATATATTCTTTCATATGTTACGCACTTAACTTGGTGATGATGCTAAAAGCGTTTTTACGAAGGCGCGAAGGGCGACTTATAAGGCAAATTAGTACTCAAGTGAGGTTTAGCAAGCCCCGTTCCTATTCGACCGCTCCGAGGATAAGTGCCAATAAGGCCATACGCACGAGTACACAATTATACGCCTCAAACCAGTAACCAGCGTGGCGTGTATCATCGACATCGGTAGGTATCTCATCCAAACGCGGGAGCGAGTGCATCACAAGGGCATTCCGCTTGCCTTTTCTCCACAGCATATCACGCGTAACGCAGTAGGCGGCTGGTGTTATACCCTGTTCTTTCACAGCCTCACCACGCGGTTTATTATAATCGGGGTTAACTACTGACTCTAAGTAGATAACATCTGCCTCGGCGATAGCCTCTTCAGTCGTCTCGCATTCATTAAAATTCAAGTTAAATGCGCGTAACTCTTCTTTAAATTCGTCAGTAAGCGTCCTGTCTGGTGGTGCCACTAAGGTAGCCGTGATGTCAAACTTGGAAATGGCATAACACATAGAGTGCATCGTGCGCATGCGCATGTCGCCCACCAGCAAGAAATGCAACCCATCAAGCGTGCCTTTCTCACGCCAGATGGTGAACATGTCACCAATAACCTGTGTTGGATGCTCGCCCCATCCATCTCCACAGTTTATGACCGGTACATTCGCCCACTTTGCTGCCTCATGGGGCGCACCTTGCTGAAAATGGCGCATGGCGATTACATCACCGTAATATTCAAGCATCCGCACAGTGTCCTTGATAGACTCCTGATAGACATCTCCAGCGCGTGTCATCTGAGGATCACTAAAGCCAAGAACGTGCCCACCCAGGCGATGCATAGCGGCTTCCATGCTCAGACGTGTGCGCGTGCTGGACTGGTAAAAAGCGGTTACCAGCGTCTTGTGCTTGAGCAGGTCACCGTTGTGCCGGTCTCGCGCATACGGCTCTAACTCTTCAGCGAGCCGGAAGACACGCATGAAGTCCTGTCTCTCGAAATCTTTGAGCGAAAGGATATCTCTACCAAGAAAGCTTCTCATAAGTTCCTCCAAAAAGGTAATGTAAACCCTCCCTCCCTGCCATTCCCAGCGTGAGAAGCAGGAGGGATCTTCTACTCAACCTGTGTCCTTAATTATCTTTTATCACAGTACTTACTAAGTATGAATTATATAGGTATAACTCGCAACTCCCAATCCATTTCATTGAGTACTTCGCAGCCATCCTCGGTAATCGTGATGTCCGTCTCTGTTTGAAAACAGCCGTACTCAGTATTAATCCCTGGTTCAATAGTAAATACCATACCCGGACGAATCTCCGTGCTATCGTAGCTGGCTATGTGAGGCGGTTCGGTCAAACAGCCGCCCCACCCCAGACCATGCCCAATTCTACCACCACCCCAGTTGATTTTTAAATAATCATAGCCTCGTTTCTCCCACTCAGCACTGTTAAGGGCATCAATGTCACAGGCTCTCATCCCCGGGCGTATACCATCAACAACCGTTCTCGTTATATCCGCAACCATCTTCTGCATTTTCTTCTGTTCATCCGAGGGTGGCCCGACCGTGCCAGCACAGCAAAAATCGCACGTATACTCACGATAAAGGCACCCTCCATCTATCCATACCTGATTCCCTTTTTGAATCCGGCGAGTAGTGGGACCACCGCCAATAGCGGTGTAGTTTTCCGGACCAGAGTTAATAAAAGACCAAGGAGAATGCCCCCCCATAACCACCAAGAGTCTGGAAAACCTGTCTAGTATTTCTCTTTCACTCATTCCCTCATAAAGGCTGGGGAAGAGTGCATTATAGGCCTGGACTGTTATTTGACAGGCACGTCTATTGCGTGCTATCTCTTCAGGAGACTTGACCATACGAATACCCCAAAAAATGTCGGCTGCATCTACAAACTCTACTCCGGGAAGTGATTCCTCCAGCCTAAGGAAATCATTTAGGGAAATCCCTAACCGCTGCTCATAGCCAAGTTCTGCCCCCACATGCCCCTTGTCCATCCCCAATTCCTTCATAGCCTCGACTACCATCTTCAGGGGGAGTCCAAGCATGGTATCATAAACCCGCACATCATCAAACCAGATTTCCCTCACTCTGTTCCAGTCGGGGAAGCGTTGAATTATCGCCACCGGCTCACCCTCAACGGGAAGCAACATGGTATGGGGGCGGCTGAATGAGAAATCTCTGGTTCCTCCACTGAAATAGGTATAATTTCCGCCTTCAGTGATTAACAGACCCTTCAGGCCTTTCTTTGCCGCTAGTTCTCTCGCTTTATCGCATCGCTGCTTGAACTCTTCAACAGGGAAACGCATATATTCAGGGACACCCATAATTAAAAACCTCCTTGCTAAAATCTTTTTGTAATCTGATAACCTTTTTCTCCGCCATAGCTTCAACTCCTCAGTTCTGTAATATGCGACTAACCTATCACAAAAAAGCAAACCATGTCAGCCTCATGCTAACGACATTTTTAACACCAACTAAAAACAAAGTGAATCAACAAGGCTCACATAAATCCCTGAAACCTTTTCTTAACCACAGCTAAGTAAACATAGTTAATCATGGTAACAAAGTCAAAGATTGGCAGATTAACGGCTTCCTGAACTGCTGCTCCGTAAGGCGGCATGACGCTGCATTCCATTAGAATTGCCTTAACCCTAGGTTCTTCTTGTATCATTTCTTCGGCTGAAGCAACTAACTCCTTCTCCATTTGAACCGAGTCGAGTGTCCCTTCTTCGATAACAACTGTCCTGTACCAATTTTCTTTACTTTCCATCCCCTTAATATAAAGAGGAATAGAGCTATCAACCCCCACCTTGGCCAATAAAGAAGCATCAAGTGATTGAGAGTTAGCTGTTAGTATCCCCACCTTTTCGCCATCACCGAGTGTTCTGGAGATAAAAGGCACTTGGAGGAGGCTAGACAGAAAGACCGGTACCTCGAGCTGATTGGCAAGTTCCTGTTGAAATAATGCCATAAAGCCACAACAACCTGTTACCGCCTTTACCCCTTCTTTAACGAGCTCTTTCGTTGCTTCGAGCAATAACGCAAGTTTCGTTTTATCATGGGCGAATAGGTGTTTTATCCGAAGACCTTTTACCCTCTGAAACCGCACCGGGAAAGAATAGGTTGAAGCGTTTCCCACGTCACCCGGTATGAAAGGGACGCGACCTTCAGGCATAAGAAGCCCTATGGCTTCCCCATAATTGGACTGCTCTCCTCTGGCTTTATAAAGCAACTTAATCACCCCTTTCTTATGTTTACTTGGAAACCCTACCCTACCAGCCAATGGTAATCATCGCATTGGGCAAGAACATGACGATATCCGGGAAGAGAATTATAAGAACGTTAGCCACCAGCATTAGGGCTAAAAACGGTGGCACCCCCCTTATCACTTCAAGATACGGTCTTCTAAAGATCGCTGCTCTCACAACAAATACCGGCATCAGCCTGATACCCCTTCATTACACATGCCAATGTTCCATTCCCTAAGCTCTCTTTTCAAACTTCCATGTAGGAATCATGTAGGGTATTTTCTCTCGCTTGGGTAACATTATTATAGTGGTTACTACCGGTCTCGCTTCCAGACTAACCTGACCTCCCTTATTCCTGACAATTATGTTCTTCAGCCAATCCTTGTTATCGGTACCTGTATAGTCCTGGCGGTACATAGCTCCCCGACTTTCTTTTCGCATCAAGGAAGCACGAGCGATAATTTCCAGAACCTGCAGCATGGCCCTGTTCTCCAGAGCTGCCACCCACTCGCGGTTGCAAACCTTTGCCTTGGACTTAGTCGCCAAGTTGGGCAAATCGTCCTTCTTCATCTTCTCAATTTCTTCAATGCAGGCGTTGAGCCCGGATTCCTGCCGGATCGGTCCTACGTACTTGAAGGCGGTGTCCTGCATCTTGCTCCGCATCTCATAGGTATCAGAACCGTCCTTCCGATTGAGCGGCTCATATACCTCCTCGTAGAACTTATCAACCTGGCTCTGGTCGATCTCAGGGAGAGGCGCACTCTTGGCATAATCGGCGGCGTTGCCACCAGCCAGTGCGCCAAAGACCAGGCACTCGGTCACCGCATTCCCGGAGAGGCGGTTAGCCCCCATAGTGCCGCCCTGAACCTCGCCAGCGGCGTAGAGCCCGGGCACTTTAGTCTCTCCCTTGCTATTAATCCGAATGCCACCGTTCCAGTAGTGAGCCGCTGGACCCACCTCATAGGCGACCTTTCTCGGATCCATATTGAACTCAATCAGGTTGAACTTCCCGTAGACGAAGTTGCGCCACCACGGCATATGCTCGGCACTATACTCCAGGATCTCGTTGGGTATATGCTTGAGCGAGGCATAGATACCGCCATGCGGACCGCCCCTGCCCTGAAGGGCTTCCATAGCCATGGCAATTGAGGCTACGTCACGGGTGGTTCCCATCTCCATCCTTACCGGGTCCCACTTCTCCATAAAGCGCACGCCGAACTGATTAAGCCACCAACCGCCCAGTGACGAGGAAAAGATATAGGGGAAATCCACTCCCTTCATGCTCTCCGGCCAGTATAAACATGCCGGGAGAAACAGTGGGAATTCCATATCCACTAGCTCTGCTCCCGCCTGATAAGCCATAAACATTCCGTCGCCGGTGAGCTCCTCTGGGGCGGTAGTTATCGGATATAATCTCATTGCGCCCCCGGTTGCCAGAATCACTGCCTTAGCCTTGAATACCACGAACTCACCAGTCCGGATGTTGATGCCTACAGCACCAACCACTCTCCCGTCTCTGGTGAGGAGGTTGGTGACCATGGTATCCTCACACCATCCTATCTTACACCCACGAGTTCCCCTCTTCAGAGCTTCCATCATGGATCGACCAGTTGACACAATCCCCCGAGGATAGCGGTGCCCTGGCTCTTGGACAAAGCCGTCTATCCTCATACCCCAGTCGACCAGCTCCTTAATATATTTTGCTGCATTGTGGCAATGGGCGAGGACGACCTCCTCGTCGTTCATATACTTGCCCTCTATGAACATATCCTGGGCAAAAGCCTCCGGGGTATCCGCCACATCCCCGTCAAGCCCAAACATCTCCTTGGCATATTGGCTGGGAAGGTCAATATCCATATCCGCGGTCACGGTGGCACCACACCTGGTGAACCTGCCCTTGGTAGTAATAAGGGGCTTTAAGCCCTTCCTGGACATTTCAATGGCTGCCCTAGAGCCCGCCCCTCCACTTCCTACAATTAGCACGTCCGTCTCAAATACCTTTCGTTCTCGTGACACCTGAACCTCCGGTTAATTTCATTTTTAGTGGGGTTATTCTGTTTAACGAGGAGTCTCTTCAATAACAAGGTCTCTTATCACCTTACGCTTTGCCGCCGGACCTATCTTCATACCATCCTTGGCTAGAGTGGTGCAGGCGAGCTTATTCTTCCCGTCAACTTCCACAAAGCAACCGATACACTTCCCTATACGGCATGATTTGTAATAGGTGAAAGACCTGTCATAATTCTGGTGAACGTAATCTAACGCATTCATAATGGTCATTTGGTCAATATAAGGCATTTCATATTCCTTATATTCCCCTTGCTTGGCTTCATCCTCCCTATCTTGGGAGAGGCTTCGATAGATTTGTAATCTGATAACCTTTTTCTCCGCCATAGCTTCAACTCCTCAGTTCTGTAATATGAGACTAACCTATCACAATAAACTACAGGCCAATTAGGCTAGGCAGCCATAGGGCAATTTCGGGGAAGATAACCATTAATGTCAAGGTAAGGTATACCGGAATAAACAATGGCAATGCGGCGCGGAAGATCGTCTCGACAGAATGCTGCGGGGCAATACCCTGCAGGACGAAAAGCGCGAGACCGAATGGCGGGGTCATAATACTGTTTTCTCCTGCGATAACGTAGGCCACCCCCCACCATACAGGACTTATATTAAGGTCGTGAAGGATTGGCATAACCAACGGCATGGTTATGAATAGCATCGACCAAGCCTCAAGGAACATCCCGCCGATCAAATATACCGCGAAGAACAGCACCAACGTCCCATACCTTCCCAGTCCAAGCCCCAATACCAGTTCTTTGGTACCACTTACGATGCCGGACAGGTTGAACACATGGGCTATTACCGCAGCCATTGCCACGATGAACAGGGCGAAGCTGGTTACTTTTACAGCGTCAAAAAGGCTCGCTCTGAGTACCGCCATGTTAAAGCGCCTATAAGCTAGGCTGACGACAATGCTGAGGAAGGCGCCAATCGCCCCTGCTTCAGTAGGGGTCGTAATGCCACTAAGGAGGAACCCGAGCACGAGCACTATTATGAGCGCAAATGGTATCAGGTTTCTGGTTGCCACCAGCCGTTCCCGCCATGTATACTTATCCCCTTGAGGAGCTAGGTTGCGGTTCAAACTGGCAACGATAATGACAGTGAGCATCAGGAGAAGTGCCAGCATTATCCCTGGTACAATCGCTGCTGCAAACAGGGCGACGATGGATACACGCTGCCAGGCCCCGTAAATAATGAGCAGTGCGCTGGGCGGGATAAGAGGCGATAGGAGTGCTCCCATGCCTATACAGGCCAGGGCGAATCCGGGCTGGTAACCTCTCTCCTCCATTCTAGGATAAACCAGCCTGCCAAAGGTAGCCGTTGCCGCCACGCTTGAACCGCACATCGCACCGAAGATGGCATTGCCCGCGATAGTGCTGGTGGCTAATCCCCCGGGAAGCCTCCCCAGCCATTTCTCGATGCCATCAAAAAGGTATTCGCTAGCTCCGCTATTACTCAGAACCGCCCCCATGAGTACAAAAAGTGGCAGAGCACTCATTGTGAAAGAATCCAGTGTCGCCCATGAGGTGTAGGCGAGCTGGTTAATGGGTTGATCGAGGAAGAACACCAGACCTATCGTGGCCACTATTGCCAAGCTCCAGGCTATCTCCAGCCCCA
>JAUVXN010000073.1 GCA_030603605.1 Dehalococcoidales bacterium
GAGTCCAGCACAGAAGGTTGAGGTAGCCCTTGAGCCTGACGATATAGCTACTGTTTCCTACACCGGAGGACCTGCCAATCGTCCCCGGGGAGCGGCGTTGTCGCATGGTAGTCTTATTATTGAGGCAATCATATCCGCAGCTGGATTTCAGCAGACTGATAAAGACATAGTGATGCTATTTGCTCTACCTATGTACCATATGTTTGGCTTGGCATCAGTACTGCTGACTGCGGTTAACAAGGGGAGTACCGTGGTAATGGTGCCGGGAACGGGTATATCTATTGGTAGTTTTATGGAGGCTATTGAGAGAGAGAAAGGCACAATATATATGGGAGTGCCCTATATCTATGCTCTGGCAGTTAGTATAGCCGAGCGGGAGGGGATAAAGAATGATTTGAGTTCCCTCCGCTTGTTTGGCAGCGGTGGTGCGCCTTTATCAATTGATGTTTTCCAGCAGTTTAAGCAGCATTATGGCACCATCATCGCTGATGTCTGGGGTCTTACCGAAGCTGTATCTCACGTCACCTGTCCACCCCTGGATGGGACGGGTAAGCTTGGTGCGTCAGGGAAGGCTTTGCCTGGCTGGGAGATAAAGGCAGTAGACAATAGTGGCAATGAGCTACCCCCAAATCAAGCGGGCGAGATAATTGTTAGAGGGCCAATAATGAAAAGCTATTATAACAATCCTCAGGCTACTGCTGAGACTATAAAAGATGGCTGGCTTTATACCGGTGATATTGGGAGAATTGATGAGGATGGCTACCTGTTTCTCTCGGGCAGGAAGAAGAATATAATTATCTTGAAGGGTCAGAATATCTATCCTAGCGACATAGAAGAGGTGTTATGTACCCACCCGAAGGTAGCCGGAGCGATAGTAGCTGGCATTCCGGATAGATTACGGGGGGAGATAGTCAGTGCCGCCATTAGCTTAAAGGAAGGGGAGGTGGCTACAGAACAGGAGATTAGGCAATTCTGTCTGGAACATATGGCTGACTATAAATTGCCCAGAAAGATTATATTTACTAATTCTCTACCTGATAGTGTTGCCGCTAGCCGAGAAAGCCTGCGAGATTACTTATCCACCTTATCTTCTTAGCCCTCTTCACCTAATCAAAATGAATTCTGACTGGCTAGATTATTCTTGAGGCGGTATTTCACCCTCGCGTTCCTTCAGGAAGGGACAAACTATGCCCTCGATTTCAAGAGTATTTACTTTGTAGTAGCTCAAAGTGTGCCTGACAAATTCCAGGCTGGCTTCAAAGGCAGGCTCTACTATCTCTGAGACCCCTAATCCCCGGAGACGTTCGGCTACCGCTTCTTCGGGTGACCTGGCTATGATATCAATATCGGGGTTGACTTCTCTGGCGTAGGTGGTGGCGGTCATCTCTGCCATCGGGTCAGGGCAGGTGAGCGCCAGGACTCGAGCCTTAGCTATGTGAGCCATGGACAGGATTCTAGCACTGCCGGCATCACCGTAGATACATGGCACCCCCTGAGCCCGCAGTTCTGAGATAATTTGTGGATTCATTTCAATTACAATGTAGGGCAAGTCGTATTGCTGCAGGATATTGGCTAGATTGCTGCCGGTGCGACCATGCCCACAGATGACCACATGTTTAGAGAGTGTCTCTTTGACATCTATCAGCGCCTTATCACTGCCGAATTGCGCCAGAGGTGCCAAGCGTTTGGAGGCAGATAACCAGTTATTTGTTAGCTCAGCTAGTTTGAAGGCGATGGGTGTGAATAATATGGTGAGAATAGCGCTGGACAGTATTAAAGAATATAAATTTCCGGATATTACTCCTGTTTCCAGGCCCGCCTGGCCGATTACGAAGCTGAACTCACCGACCTGGGTTAAACCAGCGCCGACGAGGAGAAGGGTCTTTAGGCTGTAGCCAAAGGAGCGTGTAATCAGGGAGCAGATAACGAATTTACTGATGACTATGATTAAAGCCACCAGTATCACCATGCCCCAGTTATCGGCTATAAAGCGTGGGCTGGCCAGCATGCCCAGCGAGACAAAAAAGAGAGCGGCAAAGACGTTTCGCAGCGGAATAATGTCTGCCAGTGCCTGGTGGGCGAAGTGAGAGCGGCTGACCAGCATACCGGCAGCGAAGGCACCAAAAGCAGCTGACACCCCAAAGTAGGAAGTGCCAAAGGCAGCCCCCAGGCATATGGCTACTATAGTAATTAGAAACAGTTCCCGCGAGCGGGTTCCCGCCGTCTGCCCGAGGAAGACGGGGACCACCCAGAAGCCGATTACGGTCATCACCCCCAGGAAGAGGATGACTTTACCCAGGGTTATCCCTAAGGAGGAAATAAAGCCGATGTCCTGTTGTCCTAGAGCCGGCAGAATTACCATAAGTGGCAGTACCGCTAGGTCCTGCACCAGGAGGATGGCAATCATAATTCTGCCGTGAGGGGTATTGGTCTCTCCCCGTTCGACCAGAATCTTGAGCACAACCATGGTGCTGCTGAGGGCAATGAGGAAGCCGAAGAAGATAGCATCCGTGACGGGCCAGCTTAATAGGGTCTTACTTATGACAAAGCCCAGTAGTGCCGTTGCTGTTATTTGAATTGCACCGCCGGCCAGTCCAATTTTGCCCACCCTCTTCAAATCACCAAGCGAAAATTCCATACCAAGGGTGAACAGGAGGAGAACTACGCCAATGGTAGCCATGGTCTCAATCAGGTCCACATTCTTTACCAAGCCGAAGGAGTAGGGACCGATGAGAATTCCGGCAACTAGGTAGCCGAGAAGCACCGGCAGCCTAAGTCGGTAGGCAACCAGTCCGCCCACCAGCGCCGCCCCCATAATTATGGCGAAGTCAGCCATGATAACAAGATTGTATCATTGGTGGTTGTGTTGCCACAAGTTTGCGAGGCTCATGGTATTGACAATCGTAAAAATGAGGAGTAGCCTAGAGGCGTAAACGTGTGATATGAAAAAACGTGGTCACCCTCCTATTTACTATCCAATCTTCCTGAATATTAGCGGCAAGAGGTGTGTGGTGGTTGGTGGGGGACAGGTTGCCTTACGTAAGGTAAGGACGCTTCTCGAACATAAAGCTAAGGTTGAGGTAATCAGCCCTGACCTCTGCTCTGAACTGGGTCAGCTGGCCGAACGCAAAGAGATATATATCCTCCGCAGGAAGTACCGGGCAGGAGACCTGAAAGGTGCATTTGTTGCTACAGCGGCAGCTAATGACCGCGAGACTAATCTAAAGGTAGCTGAAGAAGCCCGAAGAAATGCGGTTCTGGTCAATGTGGCGGATGACGCAGGAAACTCCGATTTTATTCTTCCCTCATATCTACGACAGGGGTATATTACTATAGCTATCTCTACCGGCGGTAGAAGCCCGGCTTTAGCACGAAAAATCCGAACCAGGTTGGAGAAAGACTTTGGGGATGAGTATGCTTCTCTGGCTCTCTTGATTGATGAGGTACGCGCCGAACTGAAAAGACAGGAAATTAAGGTTAATGGTGATGCCTGGCAGGAAGCCCTTGAGCTAGATTTATTGACTGACCTGGTGAGGAGAGGTGATAATGAAAAAGCTAAGGCCGTCCTGCTCAGCAATTTAAAGAGGCAACAAAGGTAAACATATATGCATATTAGCCTGGTGGGGATAAATCACAGCACGGCACCAATCACCATCCGTGAGAAGTTGGCTATCACCCGTGGGCGGCTTCGCGACTCCCTCTCGCTGCTTCGCCGCTATGTTCCCCATGGCATAATCCTGTCCACCTGTAACCGTACCGAAGTTTATACTATAGATAGCGATGGTTTTCGTGCTGAGGAGGCAAGCATCAATTTCTTGAAGGCTCACTTAAATATACCTGATAGCGATTGGGTTCAACGTGTTTACGTTCATAAAAATGGGGCTGCGGTGGAGCACCTGTTCCGTGTCGCCAGCGGTCTTGACTCAATGATTATCGGCGAATTTGAAATTCTGGGGCAGGTAAAGCATGCGCTGGAGGTGGCGGAAAAGGTGAGGATGGTAAATCTACCGTTACGTCACTTGTTGCAAGGTGCGATTCGGACGGGTAGGCGGGTTCGGGAGGAGACGGGAATCAGCAAGAACGCACTTTCGGTCAGTTCGGTGGCGGTAGAACTGGCTGCCAAAATTGCAAAGGAATTTGAAAGGTGCAAGATGCTGGTCATCGGTGCTGGCGAGGCGGGAAGGCTGGTAGCTAAAGCGGCCAAAGAGAAGGGAATCTCTCAAATAGTCGTTGTCAGTCGGTCTCGGGAAACGGGTTCGGCTCTGGCGGAAACGTTGGGCGGTATTTCAGTCACCCTGAACAACGTGGTGGATGAATTAAGCACTTCCCACATTGTGGTTACCTGCAGTGGGGCGCCCCATTGGATACTCGATGTTCGCCGTGTAGAGAAGGCAATGAAGGTTCGCTCTGAGCTGCCTCTGGTGATAATTGATATCGGTGTTCCCCGGAATGTGGAGCCAGAAGTGGGGCAGATAAATAACGTCTTTGTGTACAACATTGATGACCTTACCGAGATTTCTAACCGAAACCGCCAGCAGCGAGAGGGCGAAATTCAGATGGCTACAGAAATTATAGCCGCTGAGGCAGACAAGTTTATCTCCTGGTGGCAGGTTCTTGAAGTCAGGCCCATAGTTAACGCCCTGATGAAAAAGGCGGAGGATATACGCCGCAGGCAATTGAACAAGACCCTCAGTAAGTTGTGTAATCTGTCTGATGAAGAGCGGGATAGCCTGGAGGCTATGACCAGGTCAATTGCGACTAAAATACTTAAAGACCCCGTATCTCATCTACAAGCAAACGCCAACAATAACAAAGATTATATTGAAATGATAAGAGAACTTTTCCAATTGAATATCGAGCGGTAGGAATGAGGAAGAGTATCATTATCGGTTCCCGGGGTAGCCAGCTGGCTCTGATTCAGTCCGAGTCAGTGGCAGCGAAAATCAGAGAGCTAAATCCCTCTCTTGAGGTCAATGTTAGTAAGATAGTAACTAAAGGCGACCGTAATCGCCATACCCGGTTTGACCGAATCGCCGGGGTCGGGATATTTGTCAAGGAGCTGGAGGAAGCTCTAATTAATGGCGGAATTGACCTGGCTGTACACAGTCTCAAAGATGTGCCCACTCAAATTCCTCAAGGGCTATGTCTGGCGGCGGTAACCGAGAGAATCGATCCTCGGGATGTTCTGGTATCCAGAGCCGGAAGTCTTGCCGAACTGCCTGCTGGTTCAAGAATTGGCACCGGTAGTTTCCGGCGTGCCATTCAGCTTGCTGGCTATCGCCCTGATTTAGAGGTAGGCAACATCAGGGGGAATGTTGGCACTCGCCTGCGCAAGGTTTCCCGTGGGGAGTTTGACGGGGTGATATTGGCGGCAGCTGCCTTGATACGGCTGGGGTGGGAGGACCAGATAAGTGAATACCTGCCCCTGGAGCATTTCCTGCCCGCAGTGGGACAGGGAGCGCTATCGGTAGAAACGCGACTTGGCGATGAAGAGATTGCTGAACTCATTTCGCTAATTAATCACCTGCCTACCTGGCAGAGTATAACCGCCGAGCGGGCTTTTCTCAGCGCCTTGGGCGGTGGCTGCCGGGCTCCGATTGCGGCTCTGGGGACTGTCGCCGGTAGTACCTTGAGGCTTGAGGGAATGGTGGCTGATGTGAGTGTAAAAAGAATGGTGTGTGCCTCAGAGGAGGGTAACGCCGCCCAAGCGGAGCAGGTAGGAGTAAAGCTGGCGCAAAGAATGTTGACAATGGGTGTGTCTGAGTTTATTACTAAGGCGAGGTTGGATGAAGCAGGGTAAAGTCTACTTGGTGGGAGCCGGGCCGGGGGACCCCGGTTTGATTTCAAAGAAAGGGCTTGAGTGTCTGGCACGAGCTGAAGTCGTTATCTACGACCGTCTGCTTGATGAACGGCTCCTGGACTTGGCGTCTCCTGAGGCAGAGCGGATATATGTTGGTAAGGCTGCCGGGCAACATGCTAAGGAGCAGAGTGAGATAAACCGGTTGCTGGTGGAGAGGGCGAAAGAGGGTAAGGTAGTGGTTAGACTTAAAGGCGGCGACCCGTTTGTTCTGGGGCGGGGAGGTGAGGAGGCAGAAACCCTGGCAAATAATAGTATCCTGTTTGAAGTGGTGC
>JAUVXN010000021.1 GCA_030603605.1 Dehalococcoidales bacterium
CTAGCCATTCCCGTGGTGCTAACTCATGAACCCGGGGGAACCTCAATCGGCAGGAGAGTAGCTCGCTGGCTTAAGTGGGCACAGGATATAAATATAGCACCGGTAACTGAGCTAATACTGTTTAATGTTTCCCGTGCTCAACTGGTCATTGAAGTAATCCAGACTGGTCTGGAAAGCGGTAAGGTGGTTATCTGCGACCGCTATGCCGACTCGACCACTGCCTATCAGAGCTACGGGCGGGGACTTGATTCAGAAATGGTCAATGCGGTCAATAATGCCGCTACTCGGGGATTAACCCCTGCCCTGACCGTTCTGCTGGATATGCCCGTCGAGGCAGGACTTGCCCGTAAGAAAGATAAAAAACGGGACCGCTTTGAGCAGGAGGATATAGCCTTTCACCGGCGGGTGAGGAAAGGCTACCTTGAACTGGCGGCCAGTGAGCCAAAGCGCTGGCTGGTGTTGGATGCCACGCAGTCAAAAAGAAAAATAGCCGAGCTTATCTGGCAGAAGGTAAGCCAGCTTCTTTCAAGCCTAGGAAAAGTATAATCTTATTATCAAGAGGTGACCTGGTATACCCAAACCTGATGGTACACGTCAGGCTCTCCTTTAGGGAGTGTCTGGAACTTCTCGCTTGCCTCCACGAACTTCCACTTGCCCTCCGACTCCAGGGCTGCCTGCTTTTCCTTGAACCCATTTTTCTCATATACATCGGGGCGCAGGGTGAAGACGATGTGCCCGCCGGGTCTGGTGATGCGAACCAGCTCATCAAGGGAACTGGCCGGGGCATGTCCCACGGTAAGTACACCGGTGCTAACCACAGCGTCGAAGGAGTCGGTGGCGTAGTCTAAAGGCTCCCCCATGACCATCTGGTGGAGTTCCCGGTACAAGTTTTTCTTACGTGCCTCCTCCAGCATGCCCGGAGATAGATCCATAGCCACCAAGTCGTGATAACCCAGTTCAACTAAAATCTCACCTATCAGACCGGTGCCGGCTCCGGCGTCCAGAATCCTTGCTGTCCTGGGTACGTGCCGGGCGAAGAACTCGGCAGTACGCTGTGGCCCCTGCCATTCAAAATCCTGCTCTAGCTCAGCGTCGTAGTCCTTGGCCCACTGGTCATAACGCTCCTCTAATTCCTGGTTGTTGCGGGAAGAGTAAATCCACTGGACCTTACTTTGCTTCTTCATTACGGTCTCCTTTCAGATTAAAACGTGATATTATATCAACATTATTGCCTTTTTGCAATCGCACCATTGGCTGGCTAAAATTACCTTCGGATTCTGGCAGCAAACGAGAGCTACTTGACAGACTTCAAATGCGGGTTGTGGTGTTTCGTGATAGAATAGAAGTTAAGAAAAATCTTTCCCATTGAGTCCGGTAGTAACTAAAGGTGCATCTCTACCTATCAAGGGGTAGAATTGGAGGAGAGTTAAAGAGAGGCGAAGCCACCAAATATATTTATAGGGAGTTCTAGAGGGACGAAGTCCCTCTAGCCTGACCAATTCCCCCTCCCTTAACAAGGGAGAGGGATAAAGGGGGAGGGTTGCCAAATAGCTACCAAATACCGTCTTTTGTCGAAGAAAAAAACCTTGAGGCGCAGGGTTACCGGCTTATCGCCGGCGTGGACGAGGTGGGGAGGGGTGCTCTGGCGGGTCCGGTAGTGGCTGCGGCGGTCATCTTGCCTTGCAATATAAACGCCAACTGGCTGGGCGAAGTAAGAGAAAGTAAGCAATTGACCTCAGCCAGACGCGAGTTTTTCTCTCAACACCTTCAGGAGATAGCTATCTCAATAGGTACTGGCGTCTCCAGCCACGAAATAATAGATACCCGGGGGATAATCAAGGCAACACGGTCTGCGATGAAGCAGGCTATAGACCAGCTTTCACCTGCACCGCAGTGCCTTCTCATCGACTATATGCGATTGCCGGAATCGCCATTGCATCAGAAAGGGATAAAAAACGGGGATAGTCTATGCTTCTCTATTGCCTGTGCCTCCATTGTGGCTAAAGTAGCCCGTGACCACTTAATGGCGGAGCTTGATAAAATTTACCCTGGTTATGGATTGGCGGCGCACAAAGGCTATGGCACAAGGGAGCACCTTGCCTGCCTGCGTCGGCTGGGACCATCTCCCATCCATCGCCGCTCTTTCCAGCCACTCAGGGATTTAGTTCAAAGATAGTTTTTCAAGGAGGTTAAAAAAACTTCATCCTCTCAAAATCTGCATCCGTCGGGCGAGTTAAAGAGAGATGAGTTCCCAAACAGGCTCATAGGGAGTTGGAGAGGGGCGAAGCCCCTCTTAACAAAATTTCCCCCTCTCCTTGATTAAGGGGAAGGGGATAAAGGGGGTGAGGTTGATAAACAACCTCTAATTCAAGAGCTATGAAACGCCGAGATACTGGTATCCTGGGTGAGAAGCTAGCCGGGGATTTCCTCAAAAAACGAGGCTATCGCATTTATGAGACTAATTACCGCTGCCCTGAAGGCGAAGTTGATATCGTCGCTAGGCATAAAGATTCCCTGGTTTTTATCGAGGTGCGGAGTAAAAGGAGCCTGGAATTCGGCAGTCCTGAAGAGTCAATCACACCGACCAAGATGGAAAGGCTAAGGGCGGTGGCTGCTCACTACCGGCAAACTCATAATAATCTGCCTCCCTTATGGCGCATTGATGTTGTGGCGGTGGAGATAGACCGGAAGGGTAAGCCATTGCGAATTGAACTCATTGAAAATGCGGTAGGCGAGTGACCACAGGCTTGAGATTGCTCGGCAACCTGCCTCCTCTTTTAATAAGAGAGGTGATAGGGGAGAGTTAAAGAGCCCCGAAGCCCCCCTAAGATTACCGATACACAATTGGCAAAGCTTTATTCAAATTTACGGCGGAAGGCGAAGAGCCAGAGAACTACGCCAACGACTATAGCCGTGGCAGCACCAAAGCCACCGATTAGCCACCAGTTAACTACTGGTGCTGGTATCGGCGCAGGTGCTGGAGCTGGTGCCGGTGTTGGTGGTGGAGGTGTAGGTGGTGGTGCCGGCGCAGGTGCTGGAGTTGGCGCCGGTGTTGGTGGTGGAGGAGGAGCCTCGGCTGCTTCTGCCGGTGCTGGCGGTGGAGCCGGCGTAGGTGCCGGTGCCGGCTTGACTGTAAATGTACCTGATAGACCATCGATATTTACTGTATAGCTTCCGTCAACATCACCGGTTGTGGTGAAGGTTACCTTTCGGCTGGATTGACCAGCCAAACTTGCTTGCTTGGTTTCTACCACTACATTATTTATCTTGAGAGTTACTTCGTAGCTACCAATGAGGTTACCGGTGTTGGTGACAGTGACGCTGATGCTTACGCTTTCCCCGATATTGACCTCAGCAGGAGATATAATAAGGTCGCTGGTAGTAAAAGCAGCCGGGCGAGTGTGAGCGATGGCAGTGAAGGCGGTAAAGTGACTTACAGGAGCGCTGATGGTATCTGCTACCGGGTCAACAGTGGAAACCAGGTCAACCCATTCACCTATCTCCTCATCAAATGTAGCAATGACCGAATACTTTTCAGCAACGCCCTCAGGTATATCATCCGGGTCATAGGCTAGGGTAATGGTTATTGGTGGGTCAAATGTGGCTTCGTCTGGCCTAAAGTCATAAACTTTACCGAGGAAGACACTCGGTGGCGGAGCCGGTGGCTCTGTCATCGGGACTATAATTACCCCGGCTAGCGGGTCGCCCAACCTGTTTAAAGCCTTTGTGCCTATATTTATCGTTAGCCAGCATAGCTCGTCTTCTGATTCGGCAGTGGCATCTTTGGTGAATACTCCGTACTCGTCAGTCTTGTCGCTGAACCAGGTGAAGGTAGGATGAGATGGTGTTCCAGCTGCCCCGGCACCCGCAGCACCATAACCGTTGGCGTAACAAAGTGTAGCTGGTGAGGCAAACCACAATGAACTGGCAATTATTAATACCAGAGCAAACATTGCTATCACTTTAGAATAACTCTTGTTCTTCATATCTCATTCCTCCCAAATCTATCGGCATTACAAGATTTTCATATCGTAAATAAATTGTGCTCTTTCCCGGGAGCCACCTGGTCATTTTTGAAGGCTGGGGTCAAGCTCCATTGCCTTGTCATAGTCGGCAATAGCTTGTTCATATTGTTCCAACTCAATATAAGCCCAGCCCCGATTGTTATAGGCGAGAGCAAGGCCAGAGTCAAGCTCTATCGCCTTGGTGCAATCGGCAATACCTTGTTCATACTGTCCTAACCGTATGTAAGCCCAGCCCCGGTTGGTATAAGCGAGGGCAAGGCTGGAGTCAAGCTCTATCGCTTTATCGCAATCGGCAATAGCTTGTTCATATTGTTCCAACTCGATATAGGCCCAGCCCCGATTGTTATAGGCGAGAGCGAAGCTAGGGTCAAGCTCTATTGCCTTGCTGAAGGCTACTATTGCTTTATCGTATTCCTCATTGTTATTGTAGGCAATGCCCTCATTGTTGGCGGCAATAGCTGTATCCGTGGTGGTCGGTGCGATAAACCAAAATGCGGCACCGATTACTATTACCAGAATAACTGCTATTACTCCCCTGGCAAAGTTTTTAAGGGGTAATGGTTGCTTAGGTACAGCTGCACCCTTTTCACTCGGCGCCCCGATTTTTTTCCGGGTGCGTTCCGACCTTAAGAGTTGTAATGCCTTTCGGTTCTTCAGTATCTGGGCTATGTCAGACGGGATTCTGCCGGCTAGAGTGATGAACTCATCTTTGTCGGCATTTAAGGCCTCAGCCAATTGCAGTATTACCCTCTCGCTGGGAGGTGGTAATACTCCGTTTTCAATTTTGCTAAGGTAAGTAAAGTCAACATTGACTCTATCAGCAAGCTCGCGCTGGGTCAGGCGAGCCTGAATCCGTAACTCTCTTAACCTTGCTCCAAATTCTCTAGCTTCCATCCTATGCCCTTAATTTTAAAGATAGTGTATTTTAATCTATGTTGAGTAAAAATTCAAGTAGTTTTTTGAATTAAATCATTAAAAAATTGTGAAATTAGTGTAAAGAATGCTGAGTTATATTGGAGTTGAGCTGTGATAAATATAATCGTTTCCCCCTCCCCTTACCAAATGGTAAGACCCTAATGGGTGGGGTCAATAAAAAATCAAGCTTCCTTTACCTTTATTCAATAAGCTGACTATGCTAGAATTAACCCTGAGGCATTGAAGGCATGTCCGAAATATCAAGTCAAACATTGCGCATTATTGATGCCAACCTCAATCGTATTGGCGAGGGGCTTCGTGTCCTTGAGGACATCGCCCGCCTGCTGCTTGATGATGCTGACTTAAGCCAGCAGCTCAAGGATATGCGGCACGAGATGGTAAAAGTCGACTTATCGCTTGAACAGCAATTTCTCAAGGCAAGAAACTCGGAAGGTGACGTTGGCATTTACCTTGAAGCATCTAACGAGAAAAAGTATAAAGAACTCTCGACAACACTGGTGGCTAATGCCCGAAGAGCCCAGGAAGCAATGAGAGTCTTGGAAGAACTGGCTAAAAATCCGGGTGTACCCTTAGAATCGGATAGATTCAAACGGGCTCGGTTCGCTCTCTATACGATAGAAAAAGAATTATTCTCCAAATTGATGCAATGGGATAAGGCAAAAGGTGACTAAATTGACTGAAAATCTGGACTCAATTGCGGAGCAGATAAGGCTAGACTTCTCGGCTAAAGATGCCGCCAGAGAGAAGGCGCTACCCTTATGCCGTGACGCAATTCGGCACTGCAGCCAGGCTATCCGTGCCGTGCATCGACAGGAGTTTGACCGGGCTGAAGAATCGCTCAAATCAGCTCGCAAACTTCTTACTGAGGCAGAACAAGCCGTCGCGGCTCATAAGGAGTTTAGCAACAGTGGATTTATCCGGGATGCTCAAAAGGAATTTGCTGAAGGGAGAATTACCCTCGCCTTGGTAACCGGGGAACGACTTCCTGCCCCGGATGAACTTGGTGTTGACGCCCCTGCCTACCTGAATGGACTGGGTGAGGCTGTAGGCGAACTGCGGCGTTACCTGCTGGATAGTATGAGGCAGGGCAACCTCTCCCGGGGTGAAGAGCTTTTATTGGCTATGGATGATATCTACAGTGTTTTGGTTACCATGGACTTCCCTGATGCCATAACCAGTGGTCTACGGCGCACCACTGATATGGTTCGCGGTGTCCTGGAAAGAACACGCAGCGACCTGACACTGATTATGAGGCAAAAAGACCTGGAGAATAGGCTGGAAAAATTCGAGGGCGATGTCGGTTAGATTTGAGATTGTTTAATTGACCTTTGCTGGCAAGATACGCTAAACTATATAACATGGTGGCCAAACTAGGGTAGAAGGTGGGTTGAAAAACCAACCTTTATTTTTACTGTAAAGCGGGGAAAATTAATTGGGGGTTAACTTACAGAACCAATGATTCTAAAAATACTGGTACTGTTGGCTGGAGCTCTAGCTCTGGGCTTTGTTGGTTACTTGGTAGCCAACATACTGCGTGAAAGCCCCGGCAATGAGAAGATGCGGGAGATTTCTCTTGCCATCCGGCAGGGGGCGATGGCTTTCTTGCGCCGTGAGTTCATAACCCTGGCTGTCTTCACCGTGGTATTATTTATCGTCCTTGCTGTCTTTATCGAACCTCGACCTTTCGTGGCTATAGCCTATGTCTGTGGCACTTTTACCTCAGCCCTTGCCGGCTGGTTGGGGATGAATATCGCCACCCTGTCTAACGCCAGAACCGCCAATGCCGCCATTGGCAGTTGGGCGAAGGGACTAAAAATTGCCTTCTCCAGTGGTGCGGTAATGGGCTTTTGTGTCGTTGGTTTAGGCTTGCTTGGACTATCTATCATTGCCTTCATCTGGGAGGACAGCCATGTCTGGTTGGGCTTTGCTTTTGGTGCTTCTTCGGTAGCGCTCTTCCTGAGGGCTGGCGGCGGTATCTTTACCAAGAGTGCTGATGTCGGCGCTGACCTGGTCGGTAAGGTGGAGAAGGGCATTCCTGAAGATGACCCCCGCAACCCGGCCGTAATTGCCGACAATGTCGGCGATAATGTTGGCGATGTCGCCGGCATGGGCTCTGACTTGTACGAGTCCTATGTCTCGGCGATAGCCGCTTCCATGGTTTTAGGGGTGATTGTCCTTGGTGCGGGAAAAGGCATGCTTTTACCCCTGCTGCTTGCTGCCGCCGGCATAGTAGTTTCCATTATCGGTGTCCTCTCCGTCAGACCTAAAGAGGTTGAAGCTGACTTTGAAAAGCAGGTAGCCAAGGCACATGCTACCATGAATACCGGCGTATACGTCAGTAACATCCTGATGATAATAGCCAGTTTCTTTATCATCCGGGTTTATGTGGGTGAACTGGGGCTTTTCTGGGCGCTAATTTCAGGATTAATCGCTGGTTTCTTAATTGGACAGGCAACCGAGTATTTCACCTCGGCAGAACACGGACCGACGAAGAAAATAGCCAGGGCAGCCCAGAGCGGTGCCGCAGTTACTATTATTGAAGGTATTGCCACTGGCATGATGAGCACTGTCGTACCCGTAATTCTGGTAGCCATTGCTACCGTACTCGCCTACATTTTCGGTGGACTACTGGGCATAGCTATTGCCTCTATGGGAATGTTAATCAACTTGGGGATGTTATTGGCTATGGACTGCTATGGACCGATAGCTGATAATTCGGCTGGCATTGCCCAGATGGCTGACTTGGGCAAAGAAGTGAGGGAACGCTGCGAGGCTCTGGACTCGGTAGGTAATACCACGGCTGCTTTGGGCAAGGGTTTTGCTATCGCCTCGGCTGCCTTAGCCTCCTTGGCCTGGTTAGCCACCTATTTTGCAGTAGCCAAGATTGATATCGCCAGCCTGACCAATGTCGGTGTGATTGCCGGTGTGCTCATTGGCGGCATGCTGACCTTCGTCTTCAGTGCTCTGGCGATGAGGGGTGTCGGCGATGGCGCTTTTGCTATTGTTAATGAAGTCAGGAGGCAGTTCCGAGAAATTAAAGGGCTGATGGAAGGTCAAGCCAAGCCTGATTATGTGAGTTGTGTTGATATCGCTACCAAAAGGGCGTTAAAGGCAATGCTGCTCCCCGGCATACTGGTACTTCTGGTACCTCTGGTCATTGGCTTTACCCTGGGACCGGAAGCAGTCGCTGGTCTGCTGATTGGGGCACTGCTGACCGGATTCCTGATGGCCGTAATGATGGCTAACGCTGGCGGTGCCTGGGATAATGCCAAAAAGTTTATTGAGGCTGGCAATCTGGGTGGCAAAGGGAGTGACACTCACAAGGCGGCGGTTATCGGCGATACCGTGGGCGACCCTTTCAAGGATACCGCCGGACCATCACTGAACATACTGATTAAACTGGTAGGTAAGGTCGCCGTAATCTTCGGCCCCGTCTTTGTAACGCTGGTGGCGCTGTAAACTTGCTCGGTTGACGCTTAAACCAGGCTTATGTTAGTATTAAAACAGTTCAGCTATTGAAAATTGCCGGGGTTTTATTAAAATCTCCTTTTTTTATTTTACCCGTATAGTTAGCTAGTTATAGCCTATTAGTATACCTTACGTAGGAGAAGTTATGTCGGTAGAGGAGGAGTTAGCTAGGTTATCACCCGATAAGGATATGCTACTGGCTATCGGTGTTTTTGATGGGGTTCACCTCGGCCATAAATACCTGATTTCACAGTTAATAAAGCAAGCCAGGCAGCAGAGTTTGCTTTCCGTGGTGGTAACCTTTCGCCAGCATCCTCAAGAAGTGCTGCCGCCGCAGTCCAAGCTTCCATTCCTGACTGACCTTGCCGAAAGGAGCAATCTTCTTAAAAATGAAGGTATTGAGGCTATCATTCCTCTATCCTTTACTGATGAACTAGCCCAGCTCACTGCTCGTCAGTTCGTCAGTCTGCTGAAGAAATACCTCCGAATGCGTGGTTTGGTAATTGGGCCCGACTTTGCCTTGGGTCGAAATAGAGAGGGCAATGCTGATACCCTACGCGTATTGGGACAGGAGATGGACTTTACCGTAACTGTGGTGCCACCGGTAATGATAAACGGAGAAGCGGTAAGTAGCACAGCTATCAGGGAGGCTTTAGCCAGCGGGGATATGAAAAAGGTGCAGGGACTGGCTGGTCGCCCCTTTAGTCTTCACGGTCAGGTAGTTACCGGAACCGGTCGAGGTATAAAACTGGGTTTCCCTACCGCCAATCTTGATATAGACTTGGAGCAGGCCGTTCCTGTCGATGGCGTCTATGCCACCTGGGCCTACATTAGTGGCAAGGCTTACCCGTCAATGGCTTATATTGGTAAAAAACCCACCTTCGGTGGCAGTGAGCGTAAAGTGGAGGTTTATGTCCCTGACTACCATGATGACCTGTGCGGACATGAACTAAAGATTGATATTGTGGAGAGACTCCGTGGTGAAGAGAGATTTAACACTGCGGAGGAGTTGAAGAAACAGATAACTGAGGATGTAAAACAGGGCAAAGCCATATTAGGTTTTAGGTAGAAAAAAGGTATGAAGACCAGTAAAAAAGCCGTAGAAGATATTAACCGCTTGCTAAAGCGGGGGGTAGCTGAAGTCATAGTTGAAGAAGAGATGGTTGAGCTGCTGCGCTCCGGCAAAAAGCTGCGACTGAAAGAGGGTTTCGACCCCAGTTTCCCTGACATTCACCTGGGTCATATGGTATCCCTCAGGAAGCTACACCAGTTTCAGGAGCTAGACCATCAGGTAGTCCTTATTGTGGCAGATTGGACCGCTCAGATTGGTGACCCGAGCGGGGCTTCGGTTACCCGCCCGATGCTGTCTCCCGAGCAGGTGAGGGCAAACGCAGAAACCTATATGCAGCAGTTCTTCAAGATAGTGGACAAAGAAAAGACCGAGGTGAGATGGCAAACTGAGTGGTTTGGCAAGTTTACCCTCACCGATGTTATTCAGCTAACCAGCAAGTTTACCGTAGCCCAGTTATTGGCGCGCGATGATTTCAGCACCAGATACAATGCCGGTCGACCCATTGCCGTAACCGAATTACTCTACCCTTTGCTCCAGGCCTATGATTCGGTGGCAATAAGGGCTGACGTTGAGTTTGGTGGCACTGACCAGAAGTTTAATTTCCTGGTGGGAAGAGAGCTTCAATCCATGATGGGACAGCGCCCTCAGCAGTGCTTTATGACGCCTCTGCTCGTTGGCACCGATGGCAGCCAGAAGATGAGCAAAAGCCTGGGCAACTATATCGGTGTTGCCGAGCCGCCTGGTGAGATATACGGCAAGGTAATGTCTATTCCTGACAGCCTTATCCTGGACTACTTTGAATTAGTGACCGATGTCCCTGACCAGGAGTTGGAAGAATTCAGGCAGCAGCTTAGCAATGAAACCATCAACCCGATGACGCTTAAAAAGCGCCTGGCTGACGAAATCGTAACCCATCTTTATAACAAAGAAGAAGCCAATGTAGCTACGAAACATTTTGAAAAAGTTGTTCAGAAAAAAGAAGCGCCTGAAGAGATAGACCTTGGTACCAAGTCAGGCAGTAGCCTTCAAGATTATCTTGTGGAAAACGATCTGGCTAAAAGTAGGAGTGAAGCTAGGCGTCTAATTGAACAGGGTGCCGTATATGTCAATGGTAAAAGAGTTAGTGATGTGAATTATACTTTCCCTAAAGATACAATTATAAAAGTAGGTAAGCGACGTTATCTCAAGTCTACTTAGCGCTGGTTAAAAATGCGCAAACGCCGCTTTGTCAAAGTCATTAATACTGATGCAATAAAGTAGAAAGGGGAGAGAAATGGAAAACTTACGCATTCCCGGACCAACCCCCTGCCCAGATGAAGTTCTTCAGGCAATGACCAAGCAGTTGATAAATCACCGGGGGCAGGAATTTCAGCAGATACTGAATGATGTAACGGCTGAGCTAAAACAGCTGTTCCAGACGAAAGGCGATGTTTTTGTGCTTACCAGTTCGGGCACAGGTGGTATGGAAGCAGCTATTGTTAATATGCTGTCGCCGGGAGATAAGGTTTTATCGGTATCTATTGGCCTTTTCGGCGACCGCTTTGCCGACGTTGCCCGGCAATTTGGCGCTGAAGTAATCCCACTCAACTATGAATGGGGTAAAGCGGCTGATATAGATGATATACGTCGGGCTCTCCAGAATGAACCAGAAATCAAAGCAGTGCTGGTTACTCATAATGAAACTTCTACAGGCGTCACCAATGACCTGGCTTCAATCAGTTCCATGGTAAAGGAATTTGATAAACTGCTGATAGTTGATGCCATGAGCAGTTTGGGTTGCATTGACCTGCCGGTTGATGACTGGCACTGCGATGTTGCTGTCACCTGTTCCCAGAAGGGGTGGATGGCTCCGCCGGGTTTTGCCATGGTCAGTCTGAGTCCGGAGGCGTGGCAAGCGCATTCAAAAGCTAAGATGCCCCGCTTTTACTGGGATTTCAGCAAATGCAAGAGCTATTTGGAAAAGGGACAAACGCCATGGACACCGGGTGTTTCTACAATGTTTGCTCTATCCACGGCACTGGGGTTGGTGTTGAAGGAAGGCTTATCTAATAGACTAGCCCGCCATGCCCGCATCGGTAAATTTACCCGGGATGGACTAAAATCGCTGGGTTTATCCCTTTTTGCCGATGAAAATTACGCCTCCAATGCAGTTACCGCGATAGCGGCTACGAACGGACTTGATACTAAAAGGCTACTCAAGATTATGAGAGAGGAGCACCAGATAGTACTCGGTGGCGGGCAGGGTAAATTAGACGGTAAGATATTCCGCATCGGTCACATGGGCTGGGTAACCGAGGATGATATTGAACCCGTAATATCAGCCCTGAAGGTAGCTTTGCCAAAGGCTGGCTTTGCCAAGTGAAGTGGCGTTTTAACTGAGAGTTAGTTATCGTGGCACTGTCGGGTTGTCTGGCAGTGCCGCTTTTTGTTGACCCAACCCCTCTTTTCAAAATTTTTCTCTTCCCCTTTATCACTGGCATAGCTTGCTGCCCAGCCTTATATGAAATTGACTTGATAGATTGACCAGTGCTATCATAATCAAAATAGTGGTTGATTAATCCTTTTAAGTCGGATTAACACAGGGTGAGATGTCAACACTGAGTAAGCTTTATGAAGAAATAACACGTTGCCAACTATGTGAAATAGCTAAATACCGAACGAAAACGGTACCCGGTGAAGGGGCAGAGGATGCTGAGATAATGTTCATTGGTGAGGCACCGGGCTGGCATGAGGATCAACAGGGGCGTCCTTTTGTGGGACCAGCGGGACAATATCTGGACCAATTATTGGCTTTAATTGGCTTAAAGCGCCAACAGGTTTATATTGCCAATGTGATTAAGTGCCGTCCAATGGGAAACCGTGACCCCCTGCCTTCTGAAATACTCAACTGCCGCAAGTGGCTGGAACGCCAGATTGAGGTAATCCAACCTAAAATGATCGTAACCCTGGGGCGTTACTCAATGGCAATGTTTTTCCCTGGTAAGAGTATAAGTAAGATTCACGGCACGGCTCAAAAGCGGGATAATGTTATATACTATGCCATGTACCACCCGGCGGCGGCTCTCCACCAGCAGAGTCTCCGTCAGGCTATAGAGGCGGATATGCTTAAGATTCCAACTCTCCTGGCCGAAGTAAAAAGTATAACAGAAGTCGAACCGCAGCCCCAGCAATTAAGTATGTTTGGAGACTAAATTTATGACCAAGCCAAGATTGAAAATAATCCCCCTCGGCGGGCTAAGCGAAATCGGTAAGAATATGATGGTAATGGAATATGGGGGTGACATTATTGTCATTGATGTCGGGCTTATGTTCCCCGAAGAAGAAATGTTGGGCATTGACCTGGTGATTCCTGATATCAGCTACCTGATGGAAAGACGGGAAAAAATAAGAGGTATAGTTATCACCCATGGTCACGAAGACCATATTGGTGCCCTGCCCTTCCTGCTACCCCAGCTTAATGCCCCCGTCTATTCAACGAAACTTGCCCAGGGACTCATTCGGGTCAAGCTCAAGGAAAGAAAGGCACTGGATGGGGCTGAACTGAAAGTGGTGTCGCCCGGGGAGCAGATTACACTGGGGAAATTTGGAATCGAGTTCTACCCGGTTTGTCATAGCATACCTGACTCGGTAGGCTTAATCATACATACACCGGTTGGCGTTATAGTTCATAGCGGAGATTTTAAACTTGATTACACGCCGGTCAGCGGCAAGCCAACTGACCTGTCTCGCCTGGCTCAGCTAGGAGCACAGGGGGTTTTGCTCCTCCTTTCCGATTCTACCTATGCTGAACTTCCCGGCTACACTCCGTCGGAAAAGGTGGTTGGTGAAACCCTGGACCATATTATGGCTGATGCACCAGGAAGAGTGATTGTAACCACCTTCTCTTCATTAATATCTCGCATTCAGCAGGTTATTGATGCCGCAGCTAAGTATGAGCGCCGTGTCTTTATTGTCGGGCGTAGTATGAGCGATACGGTGCGCATGTCACTGGAATTGGGTTACCTTAATGCTCCTGATGGTATTCTGGGTCGACTTGATGAAATCCGTGGCATGCCTCATAACAAGATTGTTTTTATAACTACCGGAAGTCAGGGAGAACCTACCTCGGCCTTGGTCCGCATGGCTAATCGAGACCATCGCCAGGTTCATATCCAGCGTGGGGACACCATAGTTATCTCGGCAACCCCTATTCCGGGCAACGAAGCAGTAGTCAATAGAACTGTGGACAACCTTTTCAAGCAGGGGGCTCAGGTGATTTACAGCAAGTTGGCACAGGTTCATGTTCACGGGCACGGCAGCCAGGAAGAGCTAAAACTGCTATTAAATCTGGTCAAACCAAAGTTTTTTATGCCTATCCACGGTGAATATCGGCACCTGAGTCTTCACGCTAAATTAGCCCAAACAGTGGGCATTCCGAAAGACAATACATTCGTTCTGGAGGACGGTGATATTCTTGAGCTTGGCTCTCAGTCTGCTAAAAAAACCGGCAAGGTTAGTTCGGGTAATGTGTATGTTGATGGTCTGAGTGTGGGTGATGTCGGTGGAGTTGTCCTCCGTAATAGAAGGATGCTGTCGAAAGACGGGATGGTGGTGGCGATTATTGCGGTTAATCGGCAGACGGGCAAGCTAGTCGGACGTCCTGATATTGTTACCCGGGGTTTTGTTGATACCAGAGAGTTCAAAGGGATGATAGATGAAAGCCGTGACTTACTAGCCCGGACAATTGACCATAGCGGTACCCGTGCTGCTGAGTGGAGTTTTGTCAATGCTAAGGTTAGAGATACACTGGATAAATTTTATTATGAGCAGACTAAACGCCGTCCTATGATTCTTCCCTTTATGGTTAAGGTATAGCTTTGGAGTATTTAGACTCATCGGGTGTTATATGCCTAAGTCTAAGAGAAAAGCTTATATAAAGGAAACCTTCGGAAGTAAAACCCGCCGCCGAAAGCCAGTGGAGGGTCAACTATTCCGCATTATAACCTCGCCGGCAGGGCGATACCTTATCCTGCTGGCAATAATTGTGGCAATCCTGTTCTGGCAGTGGCAGAACATTGAAGCGGCAGCGGCGTGGTTGGCTGATTTGTTTGGTTGGGGACTGTTATTTATTGCCGCCGCTATTGTTACTCTGGCGGTTCAGATTGGACGACGGAAGCTATCCTCATTTATCCTTCGCGGTAATCGCTGGCTAGCTGGTGTTATCTTCATTCTGGCTACCTGGGGAATACTGGCCTTTTTCAATCTTGGTGGTAGCTTCGGTCAAAGCATCATCAGCTATCCCGCCCCGGAAATTGTCGGTATTCTCCGCATACTGGGACTGGTTGTCGTCGGTGTTATCCTGGTTGCCCCTAAGGCTTGTTTCCGGTCGATATTGGATTTCATCTTGTGGTTAAGAGAACTATTCAAGAGACAGCCGGTGCCTAGATATCTCCAGAGACAGCTTGAGCCGCCCTCATATCCCGAAACTCAGTCTAAGCCTCCCATTGTAGAAAAGCCAGCTTTGCCGCCGGAGATGGAAAAGCCGGTTGCGCCACCGGAGAGGGTAATTCCAAAATCTCCGTTGGTAGCACCCGAAAAAGAAATAGCCGTTTCTGGGCTTGCCCCTGCCCGGTCTCAAGAGGAGTTGAGGCAGGTGGCTCAGGAGGTGTGGAAGAAATACGGTCAATCATCTGATTTAATTATCGTTGATGGCTGGAAGCTGCCGCCGATTGATATTCTGGATATGACTCCCGAGGTTGAGTTTGGTGAGGCGGACAATGTGCAGAGAGCCAAGATTATTGAGGATGCTCTGGCCAGCTATGGCGTTGAAACTAAGGTGGTGCAGATAAACGCTGGCCCAACCGTCACCCAGTTTGGTGTGGAGCCGGGTTGGGACAGAAAGTTTAAGGAAATAAGGGAAAAGGATAGAGACGGCAATATCAATGTAAGATTGGAAGAGACATCTAAGACCAGAGTCAAGGTGGAGAGAATTACCTCGTTGGCTAATGACCTGGCTCTGGCACTGGCGGCGCCCAGCATCAGGATTGAAGCTCCGGTACCGGGTAAATCCATGGTTGGTATTGAGGTGCCCAATACAACTTTAGGACTGGTTAGTCTGCGCGGGGTAATAGAGAGCAGTGGTTTTCAGAAAATAGAAGCC
>JAUVXN010000019.1 GCA_030603605.1 Dehalococcoidales bacterium
GGGAGGAGTATAATAGATGGCGGCCACACAGTGCCCTGTGTAACCTAAGCCCGGAGGAATTTATCAGAATGAAGGAGCTAGTTGGTTAAAATGCCAGAAAAGTCTCATTCTAACTGGTATAGAAATGGGGGCATCTCCAACTAATCCTTGGACTAACATTATACCTGGACCAGTTTTTGGGGGTCAGGTCACAAGGATGTACCGAGAGATGACTAACGCACCTTCTAGCGTTTTGCTCATTTCAGCTTGGTGGATGTTGCTTGTTGAATAGAACTGCCTTATAATAAGACCTAAGTAAAGTGCACTTGATTACATATCAATTATGGTGAACCATGATAGAAATATTGCGAAATAAAAACCTGGCGACTAGATTCCAAATACTAGTCGAGATAGCTAATAGCGGTCCCAATATCCAGCAGCAGGACATTGCTAAGAAGCTTGATGTAACTCCTCAGGCGATTTCAGACTACATCCGGCAATTAGTGAACGAGGGCCTCCTTGTTTCTGGTGGCCGTTCCAAGTATAGATTGACCAACGAAGGTGTAAACTGGGTGATAAAAATTCTGAGGGAGTTAAGGGAATATGACACCCTCATAGAGCGGGTAATTACCAATATCTCGGTCTGCGCGGCAATAGCGGCTGATGATTTGATTGAAGGTCAAACAGTAGGATTAGAAATGAAAGACGGGGTGCTCTTTGCCAGCACAAAGGTTGACAGAGGAGCGAAAGGAATAGCGACAACTGCTGCCAGAGCTGGTGAAGACGTGGGAGTGTCCAGCATAGAAGGCTTAGTACAGTTAAAAATAGGCAAAGTAACTATTTTAAAGGTACCGGGCATAGAGAGAGGCGGTTCTAAGATTGTTGCCATTGAGGAAGTAAAGAACAAAATCAGTGATCAAAAGCTGGTTGGAGCTATTGGTATCGAAGCCATGGTTGCCTTAAAAAAGCTTGGTATCAGCAATACTTACGTGTATGGTGTTACTGAGGCAGCAATTGAGGCAGTCAAAACTGGTCTGTGCCCGGTCATAGTCTGTGTTGACGATGAGATACCTAGTTTGACTAGGAAATTGGGGGAGGAAGACATAGATTATGAAATAGCCGATGTGAAGAAAGTCTAAAAGACGCTGGCGCTTAGCGACCAGTAGCTAGGACGTCCGGGTATTTCTTGCCGGTGTGATTCTGTCACACCGGTTTTTTATTCTTCAAAGATCGATGAGTTGACCATTGACACCCTCTTAAGCAAGAAGTATAATCAATTATACTTGTATAAAAACAACTATACTTTATTTATTAGGAGGTTAGCCCCATGAGCAAAGTAATGAAGTCTCTTTTTTACCTGCTTTTAGTATTTGGTCTTTTTTTCATGAATGTTACACCTGTGACGGCTAACCCGGCGGCTGACCTTACCGGTCAGCTTGAGGTGAATGAGGTATACACTAACATAGCGAACAAGGTCGTTGTGAATGTCCCGGATCCCGGGGAATCGGTAAACGATTTTCAGGTCAAGCTTGAGGTAAGCGATGGCGGGGATTATGCCGAGATAGCCACCAATAACGTAAGCGGGGCTTTCGCCTGGGGTGATACCGCCACCACCTTCACCTGGACACCAACCGCGGACGGCGATTACACCCTTAGAGCTACCGTAGATTCAAGTGATAATGTAACCGAAACAAATGAAGACAATAACCAGGTGTCACAAGCGGTAACCGCCATTGCCGTCAGTGCCAAAACGGTTACAGTGAGGATTGAGGGGCAGACATCAACCATATGGAGCGGCAACGTAACCTTCACCACTTCCACGATAACCGATAAATATGGTGATACCTATACCCTGGACTATCCTACCGCCATGGGAGCGATACACGCGGCTTCAGTAGCTGGTGGTTTCAGCCTGGTTATCGATAGTATGTTCGGGCCGATAGATTATGTGGAATCGGTGGCTGGAGAAGCTGCCGCAGGGTGGAATGGGTGGATGTACCGGGTTAACTGGGATAGCCCCAATTTCGGGGCGAAGGAATACGCCGTGTCCGATGGAGATGTCGTTCTATGGAGCTACACTGTATGGGGCTCTCAGCCACTGCGCACCACGGTAAGCAGCAACAGCGTGCTGTCCGGCAATAGCTTTAACGTTACCGTAGAAGACTATGACGGGACCAGTTGGAGTGCGGCAGCCAATGTGACGGTATATGTCAGTACCCTGACCTACACCACTGATGCCAATGGGCAGGTACTGAATCTGGCACTGAATCCCGGAAGTTATACTGTGTATGCCGACAAAGGTGACTGCTCCGTGAACATCAGGTCAAATCGGGAGACGGTTATCGTGTATGTGCCGCTCACACTTAAAGCGGGCTGGAATTTTATCTCCGTGCCCAAGAGACTGGCAAGCGGTTGCTCTACGGCACAGCAGGCATTTAGCAGCGTGGATACGGCCGGTCATTCTATTTTTACCTGTGACGGCACCAATGGTTGGACTGCTATGAGCAGTGATAACGTCGTCTCACCGCTGGAGGGCATCTGGATATATTCCGCGACGGAAGTTGAGCTGCATCCGGCATTTGATACCAACCCGCGTCAGGTGCCACCAACTGAGCAATTATCGTCTGGCTGGAATGCCATTGGTTTTTCCGACTTCACCGCCGCCTCGGCAGATTCTGCCCTGACCTCGGTAGAGGCCAGTTGGACTGTGCTTATAGGATTTGATGCCGATAACCAGACCTATGAAGTTTCCATCATAAATAACGCTCCCACCGGTGATGCCCATGACGAGGATAGGGAGATGAATTGCTGGAAGGGCTATTGGCTTCATGTGACGACGGCTTGTCAACTGGCGGCAATAAGCTCATAAGAATGGAGTTGGGGTATGAACTTGAAGAGAATTGTTAAACACTTGGGCCTTGTGCTCGCCATTATTATGATTTGCGTATTGACGGCGCCTGCTCTGCCAGTGAGTGCCGATATTACGCTACCGGAAGAATTCTACGGTGATATTATTATCAATGGGCGTGCCGCACCGGTGGGCACCATAATCGTGGCCAGGATAGGTGGTGTCGAGCGGGGAAGCTTTACCACTACCGAAGTTGGCAAATACGGTGGCTCGGGTACTTTCGACAGCCGGTTAGTAGTTGCTGGTGAAGAGACTGAAGTTGGAGAGACCATAATCTTCTGGATAAACGGCGAACGAGCCAACCAGACAGCCACCTATGAGCCTGGCCAGTCTAAAAACCTTGACCTATCGGTTGAAGTTTTCCCCTTAAATGCCAGCGACCCTCAGATAACCGAGGCGTTAGATTATCTGAAGGGGACACAGCAATCAGACGGTCGCATCGCTGCCTTCGCCACTTCAGCCTGGGCGGTGATGGCTATCGCTGCTGCCGGTGAGAACCCCGATAGCTGGACGAACGGTGGGGACTCGATTGTCGATTACTTGCGGAACAATATGAATCATCTGGACCCAAATAAGGCTACCGATTGGGAGAGGTTTATCTTGGCGGTGGTCGCCGCCGGTGGGAATCCCCGGGATTTCGGAGGTATAGACTGCATTGATACCTTGCTGGGTTTCTATGATGGCACGCAGATAGGTGATAACGCCATGTTAAACGATGATTTCTGGGGCATACTGGCGCTGACCGCGATAGGGGAAACCCAGGGAGTTCAAAACAGCAAGAGCTTTATCATCAGCAACCGGAACTCCGATGGCGGCTGGGGATGGACGGTCGGTGGGATAAGCGATGCCGACAATACCGCGGCCGCCATATCGGCGCTGATTGCGGCTGGTCAATCACCCAGTTCTCAGGTTATAATCGATGCCCTGGATTACCTGAAATCGCAGCAGCAGAATGATGGTGGCTTTACTTCAGAGGGTACGACCAATGTCGGCGTTGATACCTGGGCGATCAATGCCATCGCTGATGTCGGGCAGAACCCGGCTGCCGATGCATGGCGAAAGAGCAGTAACAATTCGATAGGACACCTGTTGAGCCTACAGGATACGGACGGAGCTTTCAAGTGGTCGGCAGCACAGAGGTCAAACCCGGAATGGATGACTGCTTATGCCATAATTGCCTTGCTGGGCGGCTCCTGGCCAGAGGACACCACATCACCAGCTATATCTAACCTCACCCCTGCATCCGGGACAAGCACTACCTCCACCAGCCCCACTATCAGTGCCAGCTATTCTGATGCCACCTCTGGAATCGATATCAGCACCGCCAGGATGACGCTGGATGGAAATAATGTCGCGGCTAGTGCTACGGTTACCTCTTCCAGCATCAGCTCTACTTCATCTGGACTTAGCATTGGCACTCACTCGGTTACGGTTACCGTCAGTGACAAGAAAGGTAACGAGACGAGCCAAAGCTGGTCTTTTTCAGTAGTCGCGAGTAGCGGAGGGGGTGGTGGAGGCGGCGGTGGAGGTGGAGGTGGTGGTGCTGCCGGCGTAACCCCGGTACGTGATTCAGTAACCCAGCAAGGCAGATTTACCGAAGATGTCACTGCCAAAAGCGAGGACCGTAAAGTTGAACTCCACATACCGAAAAATACCATTGGTAAGAACAGAGCCGGTTCACTACTGACTAGTATATCTATAAAGGAGGCGAATGATTCACCTGACCCACCCGAAGAGTCTAATGCTGTGGGGCTGGTCTATGACCTTGGCCCTGATGGAGCTACCTTTGACCCACCGATAAGTCTTACCGTTGAATACACTAAATCTAAAATACCCGAGGGTGTTGCCGAGGAAAATCTAGTTGTTGCCTGGTGGGATAAAGAAACTGAAGAGTGGGTGGAACTGGAAGGCACGGTTGACCCAGAGAACAATACCATTGTGGTAGAGGTGAGCCACTTCACTGACTTTACAATCCTGGCACATACCCGCCCGGCAAGCTTTACCACTACTGACTTGGTAATAGCTCCTGATGAAATTGAAGTTGGGGAGACGGTAACCATCGATGCTATCGTTACCAATACCGGTGACCTTACCGATACGTATGCAGTAACTCTCGAGGTAAATGGTGCCGAAGTAGAGGTCAAGGAGGTTGAGGTTATCGGTGGCGAAAGTGGGCGGGTCAGGTTTAGCATAATTGGGGATACTGCTGGTACCTACACCGTAGGCATTGATGGGTTGAGTGGCTCGTTTGTGGTCAAGGAGAAAGCCGCTTCCTTGGCACTACCTGAGGCTTCTTCGCCTGCACCCACATCAGCATTACCTCCACCGCCCCCTCAACCTGAATCGCCCGAAACTGAGACATCCCAACCAGCGCCGTCAGCCCCATTACCACCACTCCCCTCCCAAGAACCAACTAACTGGCTTCTAATTGGCGGCATAATCGCCGGAGTGATTGTGTTTGGGCTATTAATTTTCTTCCTGATTAGGAGATTCTTCTACTACTAAGGTTTTAAGAGATGAAAATGGGTAGACTATCGGTTCTTATGGCACTATTTCTTTCGATAAATATTGTCGTCTGCGCTTGTTCCACTCAATCTTCAGAATCCACACCGCCTTCAGGAGAAGGAGTTGGCACCCTAATGGTAAGGGTGGTGGCTACCCAGAACTTTGGCGAGGAACTAATATTTGATGAGACGCTGGAAGTAGCCCCGGATACTTCAGCGATGGCGGCACTGATGAAGGTGGCTGAAGTTGAAACCGCCTATGGTGGCGGATTCGTTAATGGTATAAATGGAGTTCGCTCTGGTTATACAGGTAGGGAAAAAACTGAGATGGACTGGTTTTTCTATGTTAATGGAATTCAGTCCAATGTGGGAGCACTTGATTATAAGCTGCAAAATGGCGATGTCCAGCACTGGGACTTTCATAGCTGGAGCTTCCGTCATTTCATTCCGGCTATTATTGACGGCTTTCCAGCAGCTTTGCGAAGTGGTTTTGGTGGCAAAGTAAGCCCAAATCTGATTGTGTGCCAGGATAATATAAAAGAAAGCGCCAAAAAGTTGCAGAAAAAACTAGTCAAGCTGGGAGTAAACAACATTAGCATAAGAAGTTTCAGTGAATTTACCGTGAATGAGAAGGAAAGCTCAAATCTGATTCTTGTGGGCTTGCCAGACAATAACCTTATCTCGGAATTGAATCAGAACTGGCAACGGCTGGGCTTTTTTGCCTACTTTGAGAATGGAAACCTTATTGTCATCAATAGCGGTGGAGAGGTAACTGCCAAATATGGCGCTGGGGCCGGATTAATTCAGGTCACACAAAACCCCTGGAATCCAAAAGGAATCGGTGCCTGTGAAAATGTGGTCTGGCTGGTTTCGGGTACAGACGAAGCCGGAGTGGGAAATGCCCTGGACACTTTGATTAACCATCATAGTGAATTCCAGTATGCCTGCGCGGTGGTAGTGGCAGACGGAAGAATAATTGAGGTACCCCAGTGATAAGTTTCAGATATAAAGATAAAGGAACTGCCATCCACAAGCTCAATCCTTTCTGCAAGCTGGGATGGGTCACCAGCGTCTTCGTCCTCGCCTTAATCTTGAGTAACCCAATTTACCTTTTGCTACTGTTCCTAGCCACGCTACCTCTCGTAATATCTGCCAAGGTGTGGAAAGAATGGGCGTCTCTCATGAAATTTGCCTTCTATCTCTGTCTGGCGATAATCATCATCAACGCTTTGGTTAGCTCCCACGGTTCCCACCTTCTATGGCAGGCCCCGTTCAGGATTCCAATAATAGGCACTCCGACCTTAACTTTAGAGGCTATTCTATTCGGAGTAGGCATGTCGTTACGTCTGTTAGCGATAATCTCCGCCTTTGCCATACTCACTTTCACCATTCACCCTGACGACCTGATGCTATCGATGATAAAGATG
Organism: Dehalococcoidales bacterium; assembly: GCA_030603605.1. The sequence goes on from JAUVXN010000019.1 coordinate 6,819, forward strand.
AAACTGCCCTATAAATCAGTACTGGTAACTTCACTCTCCACCAGGTTCATTCCCACTTTAATTGATGATGTGGAGCGCATCAGCGATGTGCAGAGGTCAAGGGGCTTAGAGCTTGACCGAGGAAGTCTATCCCAGCGAATCAGGAGTCGCATGGCAATCATCATCCCACTGCTATCTAATTCGCTGGATAGAACCATTCAGGTAGCTGAGGCTATGGAATCGAGGGCATTTGGCTCTGGAGGAAAAAGAACCTTCTACAATGAGATAAAGCTAAATAAAGTTGATGCCCAGATACTAATAGCGAGCTTCATCCCCCTTGCGGTCGGCATTTTCATGCTCTGGCTGGGTCAAGGGAATTACCAGTATTATCCAACGCTAGAAAAGATAAATCTCGGTGGCTTTGCCTACTTTATGCTGGCATTGCTAGTTTTTTCATTGAGCATGATGGTACCACTGGCATTTATAAAAAAGAGGATCGAGCTTGATTAAGATACAGAACTTTACTTTTTATTACAGTGGTGCGCAAAGGCGAGCCCTAAAGAACATAAATCTTGAGATTGAGGACGGGGAGTTTGTCCTTGTTACTGGTCCGTCAGCGGGGGGAAAATCGAGCCTATGCCGGTGCATCAATGGTTTAATTCCCCATTTCTATGGTGGAAAAGTGGCTGGAAGGGTGGAAGTGCAGGGGCTTAATACAGTGGAGCATTCCACCAAAGAGCTCGCCACCAAGGTAGGGATGATATTTCAGGACCCAGAGAACCAGCTGGTAACTCAGGATGTGGAGAGAGAAATCGCTTTTGGTTTAGAGAACCTTGCTTTTTCCAGAGACTTGATCGCCAAGCGGATTGAGGAATCGCTGGACACACTTGGCATCTCTGCCCTTCGTCACCGGCCACTACATGAACTATCCGGTGGCGAAAAACAAAAGGTTGCCATCGCTTCGGTTCTCGCCCTCCATCCTGAAATTTTAATGCTGGATGAGCCAACCTCGGAATTGGACCCCAAGAGTGCTGACGAAGTTCTTTCCATAGTACAGCGATTAAACGATGAACTGGGTATCAGTGTAATCTTGATTGAGCACCGACTGGACAGAGTAATCCAGCACACTGATAGGTTAATAGTGCTCGATGGGGGGAGAATTGTTGTTGATGGCAACACGAGACATGTTCTGCACAATAATTACCAAGAAATCTCTGATGCCGGAATTGGTATGCCCCCGGTAATCAAGCTGGCTCACCAATTGGAGATAATGGGCGTCGCTCATAACGAGACACCCCTTACCGTTAAAGAGGGTAGAATTATGCTTCAGGGAATTTTCCAGAAAACCTCGGGGCAGTTTGGGCGAGATGATGAAAGGAGCGTCGGTAAACCGGGGATTCAGGTGGAAAAACTGTGGCACGTCTATCCTGACGGTCCTACTGCTTTGAAGAACGTAAGCTTGGTTATAGGTGAGGGAGAGTTCGTTGCCATTATGGGGCGAAATGCCTCGGGAAAAACGACGCTGGTCAAGCATTTCAACAGTCTTTTGAAGCCCACTAAAGGCTCGGTGACGATTCAGGGGATTGATACTCGCAACGCTACCATCGCCGAACTGGCGAGGCAAGTCGGCTTTGTTTTTCAGAATCCCAATGACCATCTCTTTGCCGATACCGTCGAGGAAGAGATAAGCTTTACTTTAAAGAGCTTAGGTTTGGAGAGTGGAGAAATAAGGTCGCGGATTGACGAAGTCTTAGAGAGGTTCAGGCTGGATAAATATGGAAGGCAGTACCCTCGTGCCTTAAGTGGCGGAGAAAAACAGCGGGTGGCTCTGGCATCGGTTTTAGCTGTTCAACCAAAGATTCTAATCTTGGACGAGCCAACCAGAGGAATGGAATACCGACTTAAGGCGGAATTAATGAACTTCCTGCAAGAATACGCCGCTCAGGGAAACACAGTAATCCTGGTTACCCATGATGTAGAAACGGTAGCTGAGTACGCTGATAGAGTCATCTTATTGGGTGAGGGTAGAGTTGTTGTGGATGGGGGCAAGAGAAATGTGCTCTCACAGGCGTTGCTCTTTTCGCCTCAAATTAATCGCCTGGTCCAGGCATTTGCGAGATATGGTGTGCCCGACGATATATTAACCGTTGATGAGGTCTTGCACCTATTGAAATGAGAAAGAGTTACTTTTTCCTAGCACTTATACTAGTCACCGGTATTGCTGCTTTTGTGGCTCCCTTGTTTCCGCGGGCACCAATGGAGTTTTTCCTGAACTGGGGAGTGACTGCAACCACAGTGGTTATCCTAGCCATCCTTGCCTTCTTCTTCGAGTTTGAGGCTACAGCTATGAGTTCAAAGGAGATTGCCTTAATTGCCATGCTGGGGACCATATCGGCGGTATCAAGGGTTCCTTTCGCGATGATACCCAGCGTTCAGCCGTGCACCTACATAATTATTTGTTCCGGGTATGTATTTGGACCGGTAGCCGGATTTATGGTTGGGGCGATAACAGCCCTTGTCTCCAACTTTTTTCTTGGCCAAGGGCCGTGGACACTATATCAGATGTTCGCCTGGGGTCTAGCCGGTGTTTCTGCCGCCTACCTCAGGCGCTTTGATCCGGGTAAAACATCGTTAATTATATTCGGTGCTATCTGGGGTTACCTTTACGGCTGGATAATGAACACCTGGTTCTGGGCTTCTTTTATTTATCCTCTCACCTTCAGGACTTTTCTCACCTATCAACTTACCAGCATCTGGTTTGATACTTTTCATGCTTTAGGCAATGCCGTTTTCCTGGGGGCCTTCGGGACAAAGACCATATCGATATTGCAAAGATTTAAAATGCGATTCTCTATCGAATACTCTCCCTGATGCCGGACACTCGGTATGATTCATCGTTTACTGGAATAATCCTTGTAGCGTACCGCACTAAGAGCTTGAATTGTTTGATTGGATAACAATTGTCCATATTGTCACATACCACAGCGCTTGAATGTGACAAAATTGCATTTTGTTCAATCGGTAATTAAGAGGCTGGGTATCCCCAATTAGATTACCCAGCCTCTCCATCAAATACTATACTCGCAGTATCGGCCTTAAGCCTTTCCGATCCTGAACATCTTGGTCCCACATGTAGGGCATACACCCTGGGTTGCAGGCCTGCCATTCTTCATAGTGATGGACTTGGGATCCTTCATCTCCTTCTTGGAACGACATTTCATACAATATGCTTGCATTGGTTAACCTCCCCTTTCGGATTTATTGTGAACAATAGACTATTATTTACCCCAATGTCAATGTCCTCCGTCAATTGGACATTCTGACGTTTTGTGCGATAGAAACTTAAAGCTTGAGGCTTTTCTAACACCTCGCCGTCACCATATAAGGCTCCCAACCAATACCCTATCCAAGTGGAAAATTGTTCATGAGGGAATAGCTAATTACTCCACTATAGCCATGAGTTTCCCCTGCCTCCGCGCACTAGCCACTGCGCTGGGTGATATTTTTTAAGTTTCTACTTGCGGTTCTGACCTCTCGATAACTCAGAAGCTGAATTATGCGTCAGTCAGTTTCCTTGCCAAGCAAGTGTTTCCCGTTGTACATCTATGAGTACTTACTCATCTCAGATGGTTTTTGCCCATTCAACAGCATTGATAAAAATCTGCAAGCCGTCTCCATAGTCCCTTAGAGGCTCTCTAGCCCACTTGGGATGCTGCGTCCAGCGGACAAAACGTTCAGGATGCGGCATTAAGCCGAAGACACGCCCAGAAACATCACATATGCCAGCTATATTACCAAACGAGCCGTTCGGGTTATAAGGATACCCAGCTAGAATGTCTCCTTTCTCGTCAGTGTAGTATAGGACTACATTTAGCTTCTCTGTTACCCCGGGTTCAGCTAAGACCTTACCCTCTCCGTGGGCAACAGGGAGATACATATTGCTTATACCTTGGGTGAATATGCAGGGAGTCGTCTCGTTGACCTGTAGATAGACCCAACGGCACTCAAACTTTCCAGAATCATTCGCGGCTAGGGTTACTAATTGGCGGGTTTCATCCCTGCATCCAGGTAAGATTCCGGCTTTCAGTAGAACCTGGAAACCATTGCAGATTCCCAAGATGAGCCTTCCGTCATCAACAAACCTTTGAATAGCCTCTCCAAGCTTTAGCCTCAGTTCATTGGCCAAGATTTTCCCGGCTGAAATATCATCACCGTAGGTAAAACCCCCGGGTATAACCATTATTTGGTAATTCGAAAGCGGCTTTTCTCGGCGTACGAGTTCATTAATATGTGCGGATTCCACTATTGAGCCAGCCTGTTCAAAGGCAAACACTGTTTCCATATCACAGTTTGTTCCAGGGGCGCGTAATATCAGTGTCTTTACCCTAGCCATTAACTCAATGTCCTACCATCGGAGTGGTTTCTGCCAAGCCTCTTTTAGTTCGGCAAGAGGTGCTGAAAGCACCTTCTTGCCTGTAAAGCCATATACCTCTAACCTTTGTTTATTTGTAACCCAACCAATAGCAGCAAAATCGACTCCGGTCATCATATTCTCGAACTGGGCCTTATGTTTTGGAGCCACCTCTACTAAGAAACGAGTGTTAGATTCAGAGAATAACACGCTATCATCTCGATTTATCGGTTCGCCCAGTGGGACTTGCTTCAGATAAATTTTCATTCCAAGCCCTGCAGCGAAGGCCATCTCAGCAGCGGCTACGCCGATGCCGCCTTCACTGCAATCATGGCAAGCTTGGACTAGGCCATTCTCCGTAGCGACACTAAGGGCATTCATAAGCTCCTTTCCCTTCCTGGGGTTTACCCTGGGTACATTGTTGCCTATATAGCCGTGAATGCTGTAGTAGTGCGAACCACCGAGCTCATTCCACGTGGTACCGACAATATAGAGCAGGTCGCCCTCCTGCTTGCAGTCCATAGAAACTGCTCTGTTTACATTTTCAATCACTGCCACCGCAGAGATAAGAAGCGTAGGTGGAATACAGACGCTCTCTTTTCCATTATCATACTCATTGTACAGGCTATCCTTGCCAGAGATAAAAGGGGTTTCGTACGCAATTGCTATGTCGTAGCACGCTTGCGCCGCTCGCACTAAGCCACCCAGCCTGTCAGGCTTGTCTGGATTGCCCCAACAAAAGTTGTCCAGCAACGCTACCTTTCGGAGGCTACCTCCAACGGCAATAATCTGCCTCAATGCTTCATCTATGGCAGAGGCGGCCATCCAGTAAGGGTCGATGCCCCCATATTTGGGGTTGATGCCATTAGAAACGATAACACCCATGTCTGAATCAAGTATTGGTCTGGCAATAGCCGCATCGCTGGGACCGTCATTGTTTGCCCCTGCCAGGGGTTTGAGGACACTACCACCTTGTACCTCGTGGTCGTATTGGCGTATCACCCATTCCTTGGAGCAAATATTCCACGAGCCCAGGATTCGGAGTAAATCCTCCCGCAGGTCGTGGGGCTGGGAAAAGTCCGGCTCGGCATATTGCGGTGGCTCCCAAACCGCTTCTCGCTCGGGCTGAGGCAAACCATTATGCAGGAATTCCATATCAAGATCGCACACGGGGTTTCCGTCATAGAAAAGCTGGAGCCGTCGGTTACCGGTGGACTCGCCGATGACCGTAGCTTCTACATCTTCACTCTGGAAAAGGGCAATCAACTCATCAACGGTGCTTGGCGGGGCAGCCAGCAACATTCGCTCCTGTGATTCAGATAACCACATCTCTGTATATGAGAGTCCTGAATACTTCAAAGGGACTCGTTCCAGGTAGACGCGTACCCCCGTTTTAGCAGCCATTTCACCCACTGCTGATGAAAGTCCACCACCACCACAATCGGTGATTCGCCGATATAGTCCTCGGTCCCGTGCCTTAATGAGAACGTCAATCAGCTTTTTCTCCATGATGGGATTACCTATTTGAACAGAACTGGAAGAAATAATCTCAGAATCTTTGGTAAGCTCTGCTGAAGCAAAAGTAGCGCCATGAATTCCGTCACGCCCAGTTCTACCTCCCACCAGAACGACCAAATCCCCTGGTTCCTGCTGGCGTATTTGACTCATGCTCGTGGGTAACAATCCTACTGTTCCGCAGAAGACCAGCGGGTTTCCTACATATCGTTCGTCGAAGAGTATCGCTCCATTAAGTGTGGGAATGCCGAGGCGGTTTGCATAGTCGGCCACTCCGGCACGAACACCTCTGAAAATGCGGCGGGGATGTAGAACTCCCCTGGGGAGTCTCTCGTAAGGGAAATCAGGTGGCCCAAAGCAGAACACATCAGTGTTCATGATAGGCTTGGCTCCTAGCCCTGTTCCTAGGGAATCGCGAATGACACCACCTATCCCTGTTGCGGCTCCTCCATAGGGCTCCAATGCTGATGGGTGATTGTGTGTTTCTACCTTAAAACAAATTGCATAGCGACCATCGAAATCGATAACTCCTGAATTGTCCCGAAAGACGGAAAGACACCACGGCTTTTTCAATTCCTCGGTGACTCTCATGATGGTACTTTTGAGTAGATTGTCGATAGTAAGTTGACCGAGCCTGATTTTACTCTTAAAGGTCTTATGTACGCAGTGCTCAGACCAGGTTTGCGCTAAGGTTTCAAGCTCGACATTGGTTGGATTACGGCCTAGTTTAGAGAAGTGATCCTGGATCTGTTTCATCTCGTTTAAATTCAGCCAGAGCCTGTCTTTGCTCACTTCCATTAGTTCGTTATCGTCCATATTTAGCAAATCTACAGTATTTAGGGTGAACTCGTATCTCGTGGATGGAACAGAAATCGCCTCACGCTTGGTGACGGCATGCTGGATAACGCTATTAACCAACAGCTTGTCACAGATAGACTGAAAAGCCTCGTCCGAGAGCTCACCCCATAGCAGGTATCTCTTGGCGGTTCTTACCGACTCGACGGTGGTTATACCGAGGTCACGGATTCCCTTCCTAACACTCTCCTCTACGGGGTCCATCACACCGGGATTGTAGGCGACTTCAATGAGATGAGAGCCTTGGGGTGGGGGCACTTCGTTATAGGAATACTCTTCAACTACAGGGTCAGCCAGAAGTTCTTTGCAGATTCTTCTTACCTCAGTTTTTTCCAGGTTCCCCTCCAGAAGATATATGTCGCTGACTCGAACCTTTTTTACAGTTGTAATGCCGAGGTCACCTATATCTTTTTGCAATGCTTCCCCTCTGGGACCTCGGAAACCATCCTTCATAGAGATTTCAACTCGAAACAACAGATGCTCCCTTCTATATCTACCCTTTTAATGTGTTACCATCCCTTACTCTTAATTCTTATTTACTCTGGTCGCTAAACATCATCATATGTCAATAATGCATTCGTACCTTTATATCGTGATTACAAAGATACTCTTTCAATTGCCGGCATGTATATTTACCGTAATGAAGAATAGAAGCAACGATAGCCCCATCCGCATGTCCCTCAGTAAACGCTTCATATAGATGCTCCGGTCTTCCCGCTCCACCCGAAGCGATTACAGGAATTCCGACCGCATCGGCAATCATCCGGGTGAGCTTCAATTCATATCCTTCTCTCGTTCCATCCTTGTCAATTGAATTAACCACCAGTTCGCCGGCGCCTAGTTCTTCACCTGACTTGGCCCATTGAAGCGCATCAATTCCTGTAGGGGTAGTACCATCATTTATCACAATCTCATAGCCAGAGGGAATCTTTCGGGTTTTACCAGTCCTTCTGACGTCCATCGAAAGAATTGTGCTTTGTGAGCCAATAGCGCAGGCAATCTCGGATATGAGTTCCCTTCGTTTTACTGCTGCGGTATTGATATTCACCTTCTCTGCTCCTGCCATTCTCAATCTTGTTGCATCTTCTACGGAACGAATACCCCCACCAACAGAGAAAGGGATGAATACCTGCGAAGCTACTTTCTCAACAAATTCGATCACGATTTCACGATTTTCTCTAGACGCAGTTATGTCGTAGAAGACAAGCTCATCAATTCCATCCTTGTAATACTGGCGAGCTTTCTCAATGGGGTCCCCAATGTCTACCGTCTCGACGAACTTCACGCTCTTGGCGAGCTTGCCGCTACGGACATCCAAACAGGCAATTAGTCTCTTGCTGAGCACGACTATTGCCCTCCCCCCTCAACTGATTTGTCTGGAATCACGCCATCCCACTTTGCGAAACGTTCAAGCAATTGAAGCCCCAAGGGGCCACTTTTCTCGGGATGGAACTGCGTGGCAAACAAGTTCCTGCATCCGAGTGCACTCGGAAAGTGTTTTTCATATTCGGAGACTGCAAAGATATTCGCTTCTTCAGCAGGCTGCGGATAGAACGAGTGGGCAAAATAGAACTCATCTCCTTCCTTTATGCCATCGAGCAACGGGTGGGACTGAACCACCTCTACTTTATTCCACCCCATATGTGGGATCTTGTGTAACTTGTCCTGTAATCTAAACCGAAGAGCTTTTCCCGGAACAAGGCCAAGGCACGTCTGATCACCTTCCTCGGAACTATCAAGAATGATCTGTGCGCCGAGGCATATCCCCAGGATGGGGATTCCATTCTCAAAGGCCTGCCTTAAAGCTATATCTAGCCCCATTTCCCTCATATAGTCCATAGCACTCACTGCGGCTCCAATTCCTGGGAAGATTATCCTTTTGGCCCTTATGATATTCGTCGGTTCACTTGTTGGCATAGAGCAAACGCCGATCTCTCCACAAGCCCTCTGCACGCTTCGTACATTACCCGCATTGTAGTCAATAATTACAATCATTTATTCGCCTAGTGTTTCAGTTATGTTTCGGGGAGGCTGTTCTGATTTCCGCACATTCGTTGCGTATGCCAGGCACAACAAGACAAATCGGTCAGGACTAGCCTTATGCTGTTTTCGCCGATTCTCTTATCTAGCCCCATCCTAATAGCGTTTCTTGGTATTGATTGTTATCTTATCTGATTATACCGCCCGCGGAGGAGGGGAGTAAAATCTCGCTAGATTTTCAAATATAATAAAAGCTTCCTTTTTTAAGTCAAAGTGCTACGTTCAGGCATCAGGCGCAACATTTTTCCCTCCTTTTTTCACGAATCAGGTGCTCAATCAGGGCCGAAATTTTGGGAATTTCATGAAAATCGGGGGAAATTAGCCTCAAAAATGGTGAGCCGCACAGGAATCGAACCTGTAACCTGCTGATTAAGAGTCAGCTGCTCTGCCAGTTGAGCTAGCGGCCCGTGTTTTACAATGCGGAGGGCTTTTACCTCCTTTTTTAGCCTCGAAATCTTGTAAAGACCTTTTTACAATCTGGATTAACATTCTGACAATTACTGTTAACTTTTTCGAATCAGGTGCTCAATTAGACTTCCTTATTTTCGTTCAACTTTCGAAATCTTTCACCCCCTTTCTCTTTAGATTATGCTATTTTGCCCCTGATTTCCCCAACTATGTTTAGGGCATTCCGATGTCAGTCCATATTATATAACCTCAGTTCAAGGTTGACAAGATACCTCGACTGAACAGAAATGACTTTTGTTCAAAGAGGTAATAACATACTATGTTGTTAAGTAAATGGGATCTATATTGATGTTCAAGCAGCTGAGTTTTGTGGGCTCATAACACGAAGGTCGCCGTTCGAATTTGCCGCCCGGGCGGCCAGGGCAACGATGCCACGGATGATGCCGTTTGCCAGGTCCTGAATGTCGTCAGGGACCCGTAAGTTGCGCATGTTTTCTGTTACTTCATATTGATTTAACATTAGCGGCCTCCATGGCGTTTTACGCAAAAATACCACTACCCGGCATGATTTGCAATATGGCTGCTTAACGGCTGGGATAAAAAGCGCCTGCGACCGCTCTGCGGGTTCCACATCAGCCCCAGCCGGCCGAAATCCGCTTCGGCCACTTCCCCCGGCTCGGTATCCGCCATGCGCACCGTCGTGCGTGATTTTTTTGCCCGGCCGGCCTCTTCTGATAACAAAACGGCGTAGGGACATATAAGGTACCAGGCAGTGCCGCCCAAAAGCTCGTGAATCCGGGTGAGCTTCAGCCGGTCATGCTTAAGCCACTGCTCAATCTGGTCAGTCCGGGGCTCGAGCACCTCGTTGGTTGGTACTACCACCTGGTGCGGCCCGGCCCTGTTTAGCTGTACCAGGGTAATAAGCTGTGATTCTGCTGGCGGCGGCCCGTCACACACCAGGCCACAGCTTTGCGCTGTCAGAGTGTACTTTCGAATCGTATTGCGGGCCAGACCGGTTGACCGTGTTATCTCGCGGATACCACTACCGGCCTGCCAATGCCTGGTTACTTCTGTAATCTCCACTCGGGCAACCTCCTTGTATGCCATTGCCGCTCCTCTCTAATGATTCTGGGACAATGGTAGCTCATTCGTTTCCCGGGTGGGTCAAAGATCCTGGTTAGATGGGTCAATGCTGGTGGTAAAAAGGCTGTTTAGTGGGTCAAAGTTCGCGGTTTTTTACATAGCTTCATTTTGACTCGGGAGAGGTCGGGAACATTGGTCTGTAATCTGTCCCTAGTTT
>JAUVXN010000084.1 GCA_030603605.1 Dehalococcoidales bacterium
GCCTGACTCAGCCTGCCGCATGGCGAAGGCTACCTGCTCCGGCGTGTACCTTGAACTCTTCATGGTATAATCCTCCTCTTAAAGTGTGATTATCCCATAAAAATCTCATTTTGGCTGGTACAGTTTTCGGGGGGCAGGTCATTAGTTGAAGATTAAACGAGGTTTTTCCCAGCGAACCGCCACGAATGCACCAGTATCCAATCTCTGAGATTGACCCAATTGTTCGATTTTCATTGCCTCTTCGGGACTATCATCTTTTTGGAAGTGGATGGCGGTTCTGGTTATACCCTTCAAGGGGCTGTAAGTCAATAGTTCATCCGGTGATCTGAAAAAAGCATTCTCTAATATATGCTTCTGACCTTTTTGGGTCTTTGCCTTACGGCGGACAGCCCAGGGACTGAGGCTGTTTAAGGTGGCCACCACCACACACCCTCCGGGCCGCGTAACGCGAAATAGTTCATCTACTGTACTTTTAGCATCCGCTATGAATTCAAGAGCTGTAATAGATACAGCCTTGTCGAAGGAATTGTCTTTAAAGGGCAGACGCAGCATATCTCCCCGGACCTTGAAGAAAGGATAACCTGCAGTCTTCTTCCCTGCAAAACTGAGCATCGGCCCGGAAATTTCAAGACCGACAACTTGCGCCCCTGCAGCAAGAAAATCAAGGGTAAAAATTCCCGTGCCGCAGCCGGCATCAAGCACCTTTTCTTCTGGCCTGGGATTTAGCAACTCATGTATTAGTTCGCCTTCAATTTCTTTCACTAGTTTTCCAATAGGCGTTGTGAACCACTGGTCATAGCATTCTGGCCATTCGTCAAAAAGCATTATTCGGTCGTCATGATTCCTTTATGAATATATGGATTTACCTTCGGGGTTTTGGTCAGCGTCTGATTTTTTAAGAATCGGCATCACTGACCTACCCCCAATAATTGTATCACAAATTTATGGCGGTTTTTAAAAATTTAGTACCAAGTTTTGTTAATGTCAAGCTCACACTAACAGTAACTGGGTAACAGTTAGCCAAAAAGCATGACTGCCGGACAGGGCTTTAAAAGTATAAACGCTCAAGCCTACCTGAAAAAGCGGCTAGCTTTAGAAATAAAGTCTGTTAACAAGCGAATCGGACAGAATGCATATTTTATCTTCTCTATAAGGTAGGAACAGTCTTGCCTATATAAAAAATTTTTAATTTAATACTTGACAAACATCAAAAGTTTTTGATATAATATCCAGTGATGGAGAAGAAGCAGGGTAAGAGTTCAATGACTGAGACTCATGCTAGCGTGTTCAAGGCACTGGCTAATTCAAGCCGATTAAAGATCATCAGTTTACTGTCTCGGCATGAGGAGCTTTGCGTGTGTGAACTGGAGGCCGCCCTGGGACATAAGCAACCCCTGGCGTCCTACCATCTGGCTGTTTTGGAGGATGCGGGGCTGGTTACTCACCGGGAGGTGGGAACGTGGTCCTATTATAAACTAAATGAGGAGAGGCTCACAGAGCTTCTGTCACCGCGATGCTGTGGCTCTCTATTTAGATGACAGGAGGCATTGATATGAGTAAGAAAGAGAATGAAAAGAGCAAGGATTCAGAGGGCTTACAGGCGGCAATAAAAAGGTTCTTCAGGGTGAAGGGTGGTGGCTCTTGCTGTAAGGTAAGAATTGAAGAGGTGGAAGAAGAGAAAACGGGAGACAAAGCAAAGACCACCGAGAAGAAGTAGCCTAATCCACAAGAAGCCTTGTCATATCGAGGCAAGGTTTCTTTTTAGCACTTTAAATCAAAAGTAGTTGATATAAAAGGAAGCAGTTATTATGGACATTATGGACAAGTTGGCGGAAACTGGTTATTGGTTTGTTTACATCTCTTTAGAATTAACCATTCTTTTCCTAGTTATCAGCTTCATTATAGGAGTAATAACTACCTATTTTTCCCCTCAGAGGATAAAAAGCACATTGGAAAGGCACGGCAAGGGCCCCCTGGGGAATGCTCTGGGGGCAACGCTTGGTGGCTTGTTGCCATTCTGCTCCTGCTCGAGCATTCCTGTGTTAATAGGCTTAATCAATGTAGGAGTGCCTTTCAGGATTGCAATGTCCTTTCTCGTAGCTTCCCCCCTGGGAGTATTTAACCCGGTAGTCATCTCCCTATTTTCCGCTCTGTTTGGCTTAAGGGTCGCCCTCGCTTATATCGTGACCACCTTCATAGCCGCAGTCCTGGCTGGAATGGTCCTTAATTGGCTGGGCTTAGCTGGCCAAACAAGGAAAGTAGTTGCAACCGGAGGAGCCGAGAATATCGATGCCATAATAGTAGCTGAGGGGACTACCAGATGGGAGAGGATTAAGCCCAGGTTGAGTAAATCGTGGAGGTTTACCCGGGACTTATATAAAAAGATGCTTCCTTTCATGCTGGGTGGCGTCGCTGTAGGGGCGCTCATCCATGGCTTTGTTCCTGAGGGCTTCCTTGCCCAATACGCCGGACAATCAAATCCGTTTGCGGTTCCCCTGGCGGCAGCAATAGGGGTGCCTATGTACATCAGAACATCTACTCTGATTCCCATTGCTTCGGCACTGGTTGAGAAGGGTGTAGGCCTGGGAACAGTGATGGCTCTCATAATTGGTGGAGCCGGGGCGAGTATTCCAGAGCTAAGCTTACTTGCAGCGATATTTAAAAAGAAGTTATTTATCGCCTATATAATAACCATATTCCTGATAGCCACCATAATTGGGCTGCTTTTTAATTTCCTGGCGGGGCAGCAATTACTTTAGCCAACGGAGCCGTTATCCACATGATTTCATTCGTTCTTCGGTATCCGCAAGCAAAAATCCCCCATCTTTTTCTGACTTCATTAACTGACAAATATTGACTTTCCAAAAATCATATGTTAATATGTATTATGAGCATATGCTCATAATACAGAAAGGAAATACAGTATGCCCAGACCCCCGAAATGCCGTCGAGTGGCGTTCTTGCCCGATGTAACCTACTTTAAGCCAGCTGGCATACCGCTGAGGGCTCTTGGAGAGGTGCGGCTGTCAGTAGAGGAAGCTGAGGCGATACGCCTTAAAGACCTGGAGAGCTTCGAGCAGGAGCAAGGGCGGGGAGATGGCAGAAGCCGCCGGGGCTCCCCTGCTGGGGCAATTCCCTATTGACCCTGAAATTGCCCGACTCTGCGACGCAGGCGATATTGAGCGCTACGACTCAGAGCCGCTAAACAGCTTTGCTGAGGCTTTCCTGCAGGTAATACCGGATGGAGCTAAATAAGAATACCCTTGACTGGAGGCATAGATGACTTCAGAATTTGATGAACTTCAAGAAGAAATCATGGCGGACATGAGAAAAGTCTATACCAAGACCGTCATTAACCATGCCATGAACCCCAGGAATACGGGAAGTATGGAGGATGCCGACACCTTTACCAGTATAACCGGTCCCTGCGGCGATACTATGGTAATGTGGCTTAAGGTGACCGATAACAGGATTGAGAAAGCCAGCTTCTGGACTGACGGCTGCGGCACCAGCATTGCCGCCGGGAGCATAACCACCGAAATGGTCAAGGGTAAAACCTTCGCCGAAGTGATGAAAATGACTCCCCAGGGTGTGCTTGATGCTCTGGGAGGACTGCCCAAAGAGAGTGAGCACTGCGCCCTGCTGGCCATAATTACCATGAGGGACGCTGTCAAAGAATATCTGACTACCAGGCGTGACCCCTGGAAGAAAGTCTATAATAGCCACTGAATCGAGGTGAATACATAGAGAAAAACTGGCACTCCAGATAATGTTTATCGAGGCAAATAAGGACTATGCGCTAGAGATGGCGAGAATAGCTGAATGGCTTTCCCCGGACGAGGTGCAACTCAACACGCCGCTGCGTCCTTCCGCTGTTCAACCTCTGACACCAGAAGACATTAATGCCATACGGCGAGTATTCTTCAGATGTAGGAATGTGCTAACAGTATACGAGGTGCAAAAGCCGGAAGTTGCCCCAATAAACCTGGAGGAAACAGCACGGCGCAGACCTAAGGAGGAAAGATAGATTATGGAAGTTCGAATTACTACATTGAGTGAAAACACAGCAAATTTCGGTTTTCTCGCTGAGTGGGGGATAAGCATCCTGGTTGAAGTGGACGGAATGAAAATTCTTGTCGACACCGGACTGAGTTTCTCGGCGGTACACAACGCCAAGTTACTCGGAGTCGACCTATCTACAATTGACCGCATAGTGCTTAGTCACGGCCACGCCGACCACACCGGTGGATTGCGTGATGTACTTAAGATAAAGGGTGAGGTAGAAGTAATTGCTCATCCCGATGTATGGACTCCAAAATACGTGCGCCGCGATGAGAAATCGCAAGAACAATATATTGGTATACCTTCCTCTCGGGAAGAGCTGGAAAGCCTGGGAGCACGATTCAATCTGTCAAGAGAGCCCATCTACATAACTGACAATGTCATGACGACCGGGGAAATTCCGATGCTCTCGAGCTATGAGAGGATTGAGAACAATCTCTTTGTTAAAGAAAACGATACGCTTTGTCAAGACCCGTTAGCCGATGACCTCGCTTTAGTTATCAATGCTGATTTTGGACTGGTGGTCATACTTGGCTGCGCTCATCGGGGCATAGTCAATACCCTGCGCCAAGCACAACAACTGACTGGCAAGGAACTGGTGTATGCAGTCATCGGTGGCACTCACCTCTACCGGGCTTCGAAGGAGCGGATTGAAAAGACGATAGTCGATCTCAAGAAGATGGGGGTTCAGAGGCTGGGAGTCTCACATTGCACCGGTTTTCATGCTGCAGCACGAATGGCACAGAAATTTGAAGGGGCCTTCTTCCTGAATAACGCGGGGACCTGTTTTACATTGCCATAACCACCCTGGTTTATTACACTAAGGTAAGACTTGGAGATTCTGAGGCTTTTTCTGGAGACAGCAGATTTCAAAAAGCTTCATGCAAAATACGCTGATGACCCCAAAGCTCTTACAATACTTGACAAGGAACAACGTGAAATAGAAATGTACAAAAAGTACTACAAATGGTATGGGTCAGCATTCTTTGTCATGCAAAAGAGATAAGTGTACCTCATAGCACGGAGGCTGGCCAAAAAAGCTTGCATTGTTACCCTATTGAGCAAAGTGACGGAATGTTAAGTGAACTTGGAATCCTTGATAAAGACAGCCCAGCTGCTTAGTGTCTATTACTGAGTTGTGCTGATGTTGGTTAAAACACACAACTACTTGATGTCCGCATGATAACTTTGCAGGGATCTAACTCCTAACTTACCCTTGCGATACGCGGCAATTCCCTTCGC
>JAUVXN010000099.1 GCA_030603605.1 Dehalococcoidales bacterium
GGCTACTCCCATATCAACCACGACAACTCTGGCACCCACCTGGCGGGCAATGATATTGATTCCTGCCCCGCCGCGGAGAAAATTGCCAACCATCTGAGTGGTAACTTCTTGAGGCCAGTTACCTATCTTTTCCGCCACCACCCCGTGGTCGCCAGCCATGATAATGATGGCTCTGTGCTCGATTTGGGGTATAGGCTTCCCCTGAATGCCAGCCAGTTGAATTGACAGCTCCTCCAGCCTGCCCAGACTGCCCGGCGGTTTGGTCAGTGTGTCCTGCCTGGCTCGGGCTTTCGCCATTGCCTCTTCGTCCAGAGGCTTTATCATCTCAATTGTATGTTCCATAAGATTGTTCATATATAAGGCTAATGTATTTTGTGGAGGTAAAAAAGTCAAGGTTGTATATTGAGATTGCTTGATAACTTATCCTCCTTTACGCTTTAATGCCTTGATTGCGGCGATGAACTTTTGGCACTCGGGCATGGTGCGGGGAGCAAGACGAATATATTCCGGCAACCCAAAGGAAGTGCAATCACGCACCAGAATACCATGTTTGAGTAAAGCAGTGCGGAATCTTTTGGCGTTGCCTACCTTCACCAGGAAGAAATTCGCGTCTGATGGAAGTGGTTGCAAACCAAGTTGACGAAGCTCATCTACGAGAAACTGCTTTGCCTCTTTAATCTTCCTTTTGCTTTGCTCCAGATAGCCCGCATCCTCTAAAGCGATAACCCCTGCTTTCTGGGCGATGACATTAACATTCCATGGCGGGCACACCCGGCGCAGACTATCGATAACCTCCTGCTTGGCGACAGCATAACCCAAACGCAGACCAGCCAGTGCATAATCCTTGGTCATTGAGTGTAAAATAATCACATTGCCGCGAGAAATCAATTCAATAGCCGACCAAGTATTATCAACGAAGCTAATGTACGCCTCGTCCAGGATGAATAAGGTATCTTCATTGGTAGCTAAAACCATCTCGACCTCTTGTCTGGTGAGATACTTACCGGTGGGACTATTGGGGTTACATATAAAGACTGCTCTGGGGTTGTGTTGCCTGATGAGGTTGACGGTTTCTCCCAGCCTTGGCGTAAAGTTATCTTCTGCCCTCCCCCCTTGCTTAATCGGTTTAGCCCCGGCTATTTGGCAGGCAACTTCATACTCACCATAGGTTGGCTCAAGTATCAAGACACGGTCTTCCTGTCTGAAGTAGGCTAAAGCGATGAGGCGGATAAGTTCCGTAGTACCACTTCCCGCCAGAATGTTATCTGTACTTACCCCCAGCTTTTCCGAAAGCCTCAGCCGGAATTCGATTGCCTCTGAGTCAGGATATTGCTCAATGGGGGCGGTATAGATAATTTCCCTTACCCCTGGTGGGGGCATAAATGGGTTGGTGCAAACACTGAAGTCAAGAGCTGACTCGGGGGTGATTCCCATAGCCCCTAGTTCAGCATAATTGACGCCACCGTGGGGGCAGATTTTTAGTTTTTCAACTTCAGGCCTAGGTTGTAAGGACAAAGTGAATCCCTCCTGCTGCGAAACATATTAAAACCCAGACCAGCATGGCTATTTGCGCCAGTTTTAATGAGTTATCAATGGTCTCTGGCACTGGTGGTGCATTTCCCTTGCCTAATTTGTAGCACCCTGCCTTTTCTAGCTGCACATTGAGGGCACCGGCAACTGCTGCCATGGGCCAGCCGGCGTTGGGGCTCTCGGTTTTGGCATGCTCCCTGAGGGCGATACGCCAGGATTTACGCCCGTCTCTTCGGGACAAAAAAGTGGATAGAATCAGAAGTAGCACTGCCAACCTCGCTGGTATGAAGTTAAGTATATCATCCAGCCTGCTGGCAAATTTGCCCAGATACTCATATTCCCCATGATAGCCTACCATAGCATCCAGAGTATTGACCACTCGATAGGCAATGGCTCCCGGGACACCAAGCAGCAGAAAGTAGAACAGGGGAGCAATAAAGCTGTCGCTGGTGTTCTCTGCCACTGACTCCACAGTAGCCGATACCAGTAACGGCTTGGGCAGCCCCCGGGTATCACGACTGACCAGTGAGCGCAACTCAAAGCGCGCTTCATCCAGTTTATCTTCCAGTAAAAGCCTCTTGATTCCGAGTGCGGCTCGCCGCAGTTCCCTTAAGGAAAAGGTAGATTTAAGTAGCACCGCCCCGACAATCACATACACAGCGAAGCTGAGGCTCTTTAGATAAAGAAGGATAAAATAGGCAGGAACCGTAAAAAGCCCCACCATAACTACTACCATCCCCACTCCATACCAGAATTGAGCTACTGGGGATTTCCCAGTATTACCCCTTTCCAGGAGTGAAGTTATCTTTCCCATCCATACCACCGGGTGTATGGTGCGTAGAGGCTCGCCTAAAACCAGGTCAAAAGTTAAAGCCAGAAACACTATGAGCAGAATGTCCACGGTGTTAAACTATACCTCCTTCAGGCTTCGCCGATTTGTTGTTACCGGCATTGAGCAGAACCGCAGGCAGGCCGTTAAGCGGATGGGTATAGACACAGCTCTCAGCTCCATAGACCTCCTTGATATTACCAGGAGTGATGACCTCCCTGGGTGTTCCCTCAGCATGAACTCGCTCGTTATTTATCAGGACTAATCGGTCGCAGTATTGTGAGGCAAGGTTTAAGTCATGAAGGGCAGCCAGAACCGCCAGGTTATTCTCCAGGCAAAGATTCTTAATCAGGTCAAGTATTTCAACCTGACGACCGATATCTAGATTCGCTGTCGGCTCGTCCAGAAGAATCGCTTTTGTATCCTGAGTCAGAACCCGGGCAATAAGCAGGCATTGTATCTCCCCGCCGGAAAGCTCACCTACTCTACGCTCGGCAAGGGAACAGGTCGCTGTCTTTTCCATGGCTTGCCAGGCGATAGCCAACTCTTTTGAATCTTCGTACTGAAACAGTCCGAGGTGGGGATTCCGACCCATCAGCACTATCTCAAAGGCGGTAAAGGCGCTGGGCAGGAGCGGCATTTGAGGGACTACACCCAACAAGCGGGCCAGGTCTCGTCTTGGCACCTTAGTTGCATCCTTCCCGTCCAGAAATATCTTTCCCGAGATAGGAGAGATAACCCGACTTAGCGCCCGGATAATGGTTGACTTGCCACAGCCATTCGGCCCGATAAGTCCCACTATCTCTCCGGGGCTCACCTGAAAGGTCAGGTCTTTCAACACTACCTTGCGACCATAACCGAGCCAGACATTATGCAATTCTATCTTAATCATCTTAGCCTCAGAAAATTACCTTTCTCTTGCGCCGCAATAAGTAGAGGAAGAAAGGTGCTCCACATATAGCAGTGATTACCCCTATCGGTATCTCCGTAGGTGCCAGAACTGTGCGCGCTATCAGGTCGGCGAGGATTAGGAAAATGGCACCAGTAAGGACAGATAAAGGCAGCAGGAAGCGGTGGTCGGCACCCCAAACCATGCGCACCGCATGAGGAATGATAATACCGACAAAGCCGATGGTGCCCACGAAAGAAACGGCAGCAGCCGTAATCAGGGTAGCCGCTGCCAGTAGTACCAGCTTGAGCCTTTCCACATTGATGCCTAGCTGCTGTGCCTGCTCCTCGTCAAGCTGCATTATATTAAGTGGACGGGCATAAAGCAGGATGACGACTATCCCCACCA
The DNA here is from genome assembly GCA_030603605.1 of Dehalococcoidales bacterium. The sequence goes on from JAUVXN010000099.1 coordinate 3,657, forward strand.
GCACATAGGGTAAAACAAGCTTTACCTCTGACCATTGACTCAAGGAGAAGCTGCCCATTAGCCAGAATATAATTCCGTGCATCTTCTCCCCACTGGAAATGATGAGATAGGAAACGATTGACCCTAAAAGCGCTCCTAAAGCCACACCGGCGAGAATAAGGGTAGTCACAGGCAGAGTTCTGCCTACCCGAGCCAGACTATAGACAATAGTGGTGCTAATCAGTGCTCCGGTGAAGGCGAGCAGGGGAATAATTCCGACCCCCATACCATGCCAGGTGGTTGGTAGCAAAAAGCCAATGACAGCACCCAGTGCTGCTCCCTGAGCGACCCCAATAAGGTAGGGGTCGGCCAGCGGATTACGAAAGAGTCCCTGGTAAGTAGCCCCGGCGATTGCCAGGGCAGCACCGACGATTCCTGCCAGAATAACCCTGGGCAGGCGTATCTCCAGAATTATAGTCTCCAGAGTGCCGGTCCAGGTAGGCGTCATCTCAACCAGGGGTAGTTTGGAAAGCAGGATGCTGGATGTAGTTAAGAAGGGAATCTTAACGCTACCCACCGTAGTCGCCAGTGCCACCATTACCACCAGCAGGATTGAAAGCCCTAGAATACCGTACAGCCGACCATGCCATCGAGCAAGGTGGATTGGCGGAGCAGTGCTCACCGAACCTCCTTAAATAATTCCGGGTGTATGAACTCGGCGAACTCTTCTAACCCGTCAACTATTCGTGGTCCGG
>JAUVXN010000100.1 GCA_030603605.1 Dehalococcoidales bacterium
AGGGCTTAATGCTAGTCAACCCGGTGATGACTGCCGCGGGTACCTTTGGCTATGGCACAGAATATAGCCATCTGTTTGATATTCAGCAGCTAGGGGCTATCGTATGTAAAGGAACCACCCTGGAACCCAGAGACGGAAATCCCCAACCACGGCTAGCCGAAACAGCTTGTGGCGTGCTCAATTCAATTGGACTACAGAACATTGGCGTTAATGCCTTAATTAAAGAAAAGGCACCAATCTGGGCAAGCTGGCGAGTGCCGGTCATCGTTAACATTGCCGGGGAGACCATTGATGATTACGCTCAACTGGCAGGCAAACTGGATGGGGTAGCTGGAATTAGCGCCATTGAAGTAAATATCAGTTGCCCTAATATCAAAGCTGGTGGTGCTGAGTTCGGGGCAAGCCCCCAGTCAGCCGCCGAGGTAACTGCCGCCGTCAAAGCCGCCACTTCCCGGCCAATACTGGTAAAGTTAACCCCAAATACCAGTGATATAGCCAGGATAGCTATGGCGGTGGCTGAAGCTGGAGCTGATGCTATCTCCCTAATCAATACGCTTAGAGGTGTGGCTATAGATATCGCTAAGCGTAGACCCTTACTGGGCAACATAACCGGAGGTCTATCGGGGCCAGCCATAAAACCGGTGGCACTATATATGGTATATGAGGTAGCTGGTGCTGTAGAGGTGCCGGTTATTGGCTGCGGTGGCATTGCTACCGCCAGCGATGCTATAGAGTTCATCATGGCTGGAGCCAGTGCTATCCAGGTAGGCACGGCTAGCTTTACCAACCCCCGTGCTCCGCTCGATGTTTTAGAGGGAATAGAGCAGTTTATGGAAAAAGAGGGAATAAAGGATATAGCCGAGCTTATTGGCGCTGCACGAGAGTAGATGAACTGAAAGACGGGTTTAGCCGACACAAGAAGCATAGTTATACAAGCTAGCTAATTGTTAAATGGATTATCGCAATCCTATTTGAAGAGCAGGCCGTACAGTTTTTCAATTAGTTCAACATAGGCTACAATATTAGCGCAACTTACTAAACTTCCGAGGGGGGGGAGATATGGATTTAAAACATTCGTTTCCATCTCGTCGCTCTGCAGTTATGAGCAATCGGGGAATGGTCGCCACCAGTCAGCCCCTAGCCGCACAGGCCGGGGCGAGCATGCTGTGGCAAGGAGGGAATGCTATCGATGCTGCCATCGCCGCTGCCGCTGCTTTAAATGTGGTGGAACCCATGTCGACTGGCTTGGGAGGTGATGCATTTGCGCTGGTATATCTAAGCAACAGCAATGAATTGAAGGCATTAAATGCCAGTGGCCGGGCTCCTTATGCCGCCAGTTTGGAAACATTCCGAAATCTAGGTTACCAAGAAATGCCGGGAGTGGGCATTCACACGGTAACAATCCCTGGGACTTTAGACGGGTGGTGTTCACTGCTTGATAAGTATGGCACTATGAGTCTGGCTCAGGTATTGACACCGGCCATCGAGCTGGCTGAAAACGGGTTCCCGGTCACAGAGGTTATTGGATATGGCTGGAAGAATAACAGTGCCAAGCTGCAATCCAATGCTGCCGCTGCCCATACTTACCTGATTGATGGGAGAGCACCTGAGCCGGGTGAGGTTTTTAGGCAGCCAGACCTGGCCATGACCTTCAAAAAGATTGTCAAGGGAGGACGTGATGTCTTTTACAGAGGAGAAATCGCTGAAGCCATAGTAGCCTGTTCTCAAGAAAACGGTGGGTTAATTGCTATGCAGGATTTAAATGAGCACACGTCTACATGGGTAACACCAATAAGCACCAATTATCACGGATATGATATATATGAATGCCCGCCCAATGGGCAAGGGCTCGTTGCGCTTCTAGCTTTAAATATACTGGAGGGTTATGACTTGCGTTCTCTGGGGCATAACTCTTCTGAGTATCTGCACCTCCTGATAGAGGCGGTGAAGCTGGCCTTTGCCGATGCCGATAGATATGTAGCTGACCTTGATTTTGTGGACATTCCTTTAGAAAGCTTACTCTCTAAGTCTTATACAGAGCAGAGAAGGCACCTTATAGATGCGAATAAAGCGAGACAAGTGGTAGAGGCAGGCATCCCGGACACTGGAGGAGATACAGTTTACCTGGCGGTGACTGACAGAGATGGTAATAGCGTCTCTTTTATTAATAGCCTTTGCGTTGGATTTGGTTCCGGTATTGTAGTAGAGGGTACTGGTGTTTGCTTGCAAAACCGCGGCAGCCTGTTTTCTCTCGAGGCTAGCCATCCCAACTGCATCGCGCCTCATAAGAGACCCTATCATACCATAATCCCAGCCATGGTCTTTAAGGATGGTAATTTGCTCCTTACCTTCGGTGTTATGGGTGGCTTTATGCAGCCGCAGGGACAAATCCAGGTATTACTTAACATTATCGATTTCAATATGAGTGTGCAAACCGCTCTGGATGCCCCTAGATTCAGATATATTCAAGGCAATGAATGTATCTTTGAACCGGGTATCCCACCCAGTGTTCTCCAAGAACTGGCTAACAAAGGACACCACGTTGTGAAATTGGATGACTCATACTCTCAACAATTTGGCGGGGGACAGGCTATTATGGTAAATCCTTCAAACAATGTCCTCATCGCTGGTTCTGACCCCCGCAAAGATGGTTGTGCCATCGGGGTCTGGTAGTCTAGAACATAGGGCAAAAACAGAGAAAGATGACTGTTCAGTCCGCTTCAATACTGCCCAGGATTTCCGCCTCTCTGGCTCGCATCTGACGAAATGTGCAATCTGTATCCGAACCTGTGACGCCTTGATTATTCGGCCTTAGATTCTTCCGCTAGCGATGCTATAGAGTTCATTATGGCTGGAGCCAGTGCTATCCAGGTAGGCACATCTAGCTTTACCAACCCCCATGCCCCCCTTGATGTCCTGGAGGGGATAAAGCAATTTATGAAAAAAGAGGGAATAAAGGATATAGCCGAGCTTGTTAGTATTGCACGGGGCTAGATTGACTAAAAGACGAGTTTAGCCGACATAAGAAGCATGGTTATACAAGCCGGCTAATTGTGCAATCGCTGGAAGTGAACAAATAGCGGAGTGTAATCCAACACTCCGCTGTATTGTGCCTAATGATATATGTATGCTATGATTATTCTGATATAGAAGACTGATTGTAGTTTGCCGATTTTTACATCAATTTTATGCTATTATTAGATAAGGGAGGAAATATAGCAATGAAAAAAATAATTAACGACCCATATCAAGTAGTTGAAGAGACTCTGGGCGGTATCCTTAAAGCCTATCCTTATCATCTGCGTGTAACAAAGGGTAGCCCACGAGCCCTAGTTCGAGCTGATGCCCCGATAAAGGGAAAAGTAGGCATTTGTACCGGCGGTGGCTCAGGCCATATACCGGTCTTTCTCGGTTATGTTGGTCCGGGTCTGCTCGATGGCGTTTCCGTAGGTAATGTATTTTCCTCGCCTGGCGCCGAGGATATGCTCGCGGCAACTAAGGAAGTAAATGGTGGGGCTGGCGTCCTCTATATCTTTGGCAACTACAGCGGTGATGTTATGAATTTTGAGATGGCGGCAGACATGGCCGAGGTGGAAGGTATCACGGTACAAATGAGCATTGTAAAAGATGACGTTGTTTCGGCACCACGCTCCGAAAAGGACCACCGCCGCGGTGTGGCAGGTCTCTTTTTCGCTTATAAACTGGCCGGGGCCAAGGCTGATACCATGGCCAGCCTGGAGGAAGTCAAAGCGACTGCTGACCAGGTTATTGAGGAGACATGCAGTATAGGGGTAGCCCTTAGTCCCTGTACCATACCGGCAGCTGGCAAGCCGACCTTCACCATTGCCGAAGATGAAATGGAGGTGGGCATGGGCATTCACGGCGAGCCAGGGCTGGAACGCACCAAACTCAAGAAGGCGGACGAGATAGCAGACATCATGGCGGAGAAGGTGATTAGTGACCTTCCATTTAAGTCAGGAGAAGAGGTCGCCGTACTAATAAATGGACTGGGAGCGACGCCTCCTGAAGAACTCTTCATTCTTTACAACCGGTTCCATGATATCCTGGGAGACCACGGCATAGGCGTCTACAAGACTTTCGTTGGGGAATATGCTACCTCCATGGAGATGGCTGGCGCCTCGCTAACTTTACTCAGACTCAACAAGGAATTCAAGGTCCTGCTGGACGCTCCCGCTTTCTCACCATTTCTTCTGCAGTGGAGGTGATGGTAACTAGTGCTTACGACCACGGATATAGTATCTATCCTAAAAGAGGTAGCGTCCGATTTTGAAAGCCACAGTGAGGAACTACGACAGCTCGATGCTATCATTGGCGATGGTGACCTCGGAGTTACCGTAGAGCTTGGTAGTAAA
>JAUVXN010000034.1 GCA_030603605.1 Dehalococcoidales bacterium
ATCCCTCCCTATTATAAATTTTATTTCTTTCTTACTTATGAAAGCACTATCCTTGAATAATGGTCAACTATAGGCGTCCCTCCAATAATTAATGGCATGTCACCCTATCTACCACAAGCTATACGGGTTTTTCTTACTATAATGTTAGGTAGGCTCTCCTCTTGACATACAAAAACCTTAATAGTAAATGCTCCCTTTTGTCAATACCCCTTGGTGGTTGGCAAGAATCAAAAAGTGGAGCTTTCGGAACGGTTCCCGAAAATTTCTTTGAGAAGAAGCAGTTAATCCTGGCTTTGCAGCCGTTGCTTGGTTCGTGTTTCAGGATGTTCTGGATGTGATATAATCCCAGCAAGCTAGACCTGGCATACAGTAATGAAGGAGGATGAGATGGCTCGCGATGCGATTGTTGCCGAGGAACTGACCTACCGGTATGGCGAATTGGTTGCCGTGGATTGCATCAGTTTTAACGTGGCTGAAGGTGAAATTCTGGGGTTTCTTGGCCCCAATGGTGCCGGTAAGACGACTGTCATTAAGATGCTGACGGGACAGCTCAAGCCCAAAGCCGGAAAGGCAACACTGCTGGGCATGGACGTCGCCAGGAACGTTGATAGGGTACAGGGGGATATTGGCGTTTGCTTTGAGGAGACAAATCTTTATGAACAGATGAGTGCCATAGAGAACCTGAGATTTTTCGCGCGCCTCTTTGGCGTTCATTCACTTGATGCCGAGGCTCTGTTGAAGAGGGTCGGCCTGGCCGGTCGAGGGAAAGACCGGGTCGCTACATATTCAAAGGGTATGAAGCAGCGTCTTATGGTAGCACGCTCGCTGGTGAACCGGCCTCTGGTCTTATTTCTTGATGAACCTACTGCGGGACTCGACCCGACATCTTCAGAGTCTATACGGAATATCATCCTCGAGGAGCGAGAGCGAGGAGCTACAGTCTTTCTCACCACCCACGACATGCTGGAGGCGGATAAGCTTTCTGACCGGGTAGCTTTTATGAATCAAGGTAAGATAGTCGCTCTAGATACACCACATAACCTTAAACAGCAATATGGTAAGCGAGCCCTTAAGGCTAAAGTCTCGACCGAGGGTGGCAAACTTGAGGACCGTGAAGTCATTCTGGACACCTCGGAGACACCAAAGGCCATTCAGGAGCTCTTTGCCCGGGAGAAGGTAGTCACTATCCACAGTGAGGAGGCTACTTTGGAGGACATCTTCATCAGCATTACCGGCCGGGGGCTTCAGGGATGAACTTACGCATTATCGGCGCCCTTGTGGCTAAAGACCTCTCTCTTTTCTTCAGGAACCGGTTTTTTGCTGTTATAACTGTCCTTGGTCTCATCTCATATATTGTTATCTATTTTATTATGCCGAGTTCCGTCAATGAAAGCTTGGAGATTGGACTCTATGCGCCGGTAATGCTTCCTGCCTTTGAGCAAATGCAAGGAGAGGGCCTGGAAATTGGGGAGGTTGAATCTGAGGAGTTGCTTAAAGAGGGTGTAACCGAGGGGCAATATGTGGCCGGGATTGCGCTCCCCGCTGATATAATGGAGGGCTTTATAGCCGGGCAGAAACCTAAAATCAGTGTATATTTCGCCTCGGATGTGCCTGAGGAAATTAAAGCTGCCGTTGAGGTTCTGATTAAAGAGCTGGCCTATCAGCAGACGGGACAAGTACTGACTATCGAGATAACGGAGGAGATTCTGGGTACAGATATGGCCGGTATGCAGATACCGCCGCGGGACCGTATGCGCCCCCTCTTTGCTGTCTTGCTTATTATGATGGAAACCTTTGGTATGGCTAACCTCATCAGTGAAGAAGTTGAACGGCGCACCATCAATGCCTTACTGGTTACCCCCGTTTCGGTTAAGGACTTGTTTTTTGCCAAAGGCATTACGGGCGTAAGCCTGGCTTTTGTGCAGGCGGCATTATTCATGGCAATTATCGGCGGTGTGAGTCGCCAGCCACTAATAATCCTGACGGCACTGCTGCTTGGAGCCGTGCTGGTCACCGGGACCGGCTTTATTGTTGCCGCCCTGAGTAAGGGCTTCATGTCTGTGCTGGCCTGGGGTATGATTATCCTCATTATCCTGTTCATACCCGCATTTGGCATCATGTTCCCGGGGGCTGTTACCGGTTGGGTTAAGGCCATTCCCTCTTATTATCTGGTGGATACGGTACACCGGGCTTCGAACTTCGGGGCTGGCTGGGGTGATGTTTGGTATAACCTGGTGGTGCTCCTGGGAGCCGACCTGGCTCTGGCCTGGATTGGTATCATGGCATTGAGGAGGAAGTTCCGATGAGTCTCAAGCGTGTGGGTATTCTGTTGGGTAAGGAGTTATGGCAGGGTCCCAAAAACTTTATCTTTGTCTGGGCCATTGTTATGCCTGTTATCATCTGGCTGGTAGTTTCACTAATCTTCGGCACCTTGTTCAATGAAAAACCCAGGCTGGGGGTAGTGGATGAAGGCGGCTCTCAGCTGGTAGCTATGGCAGAGCAACTGCCTTCGGTAATTACTAAGGAGTATGGCAGTGTCGCTGAGATTAAGCAGGCGGTTGAGAGTGGTGCCGTGGATGTCGGTATGGTACTACCGGCTGATTTTGATAGTTCCGTTTTACAGGGAAAGGAAACGGAGCTCGTGACTTATATCTGGGGAGAAAGCCTGGCCAAGAATCGTACTATACTGGGGGTGACCATAACTAATCTGGTAAGAGAATTAACCGGTCAGGAGGCTCCTGTTGAGATTGAAGCCATTACCCTCGGTGATGAGGTAAGCATTCCCTGGAATGACCGCGTGCTTCCACTCGTCGTGCTTATGGCGGTATTTCTGGGCGGGCTCTTTCTGCCGGCAGCCTCTGTGATAGAGGAAAAGGAGAAGAAGACTCTTGAAGCGCTGGTCATAACCCCGGCGAGTATTGGCGATGTTTTCATAGCCAAGGGGCTCATGGGCATCATTCTTAGTCTGTTTATGGGGGTGGTAATTCTGGTTTTGAACCAGGCTTTCGGCACCGAGCCGGCACTACTGGTTTTGGCGCTGGCGCTCGGGGCGATAATGGCGGCAGAAGTTGGTCTGTTATGCGGGGCCTTAATGAAAGATATCACCACTCTTTTTGCTGTCTGGAAATTGGGAAGCATTCTGTTGTTCGGTCCGGCTATTATCTACATGTTTCCCCAAATTCCCCAGTGGATTGGTAGACTCTTCCCAACCTATTACCTTTTGCAGCCAATCGTTGAGATAAGTCAGGGAGGTGGTGGCTGGTCTGACATCGCCACCAATGTTTTTATTCTCGCTGGGCTGGACCTGATTCTGGTCGGCGTGGTCGTGCTTGCCCTGAAGAGAACCAGGCAGTTCGCCGTCTAGGGCTAGCCTTACACAGACGCAACTACGCTTGCCATCCTTGATCGCCAGACCTGTTAGTGGCACATATGCTGTGGCAAAAATCACCCCTCCCTGAGTAACTTCACATCCAATTCCTAAGGGGGTACCTTCATGAGTTGCTTTAACTGAACAACTGCCTGAGGCAGTACCTCTCCTGTTGTTTCCTCAAACCGCAGATGAGCAACTCGGTCGAAAGGGGTTTCACCCTTGTTGATGATCACCAGCCGAGCCCCTGATTCTAGAGCCACTCTAGGCATGTCAGCAACGATTACGCCTCAGTAACAAGTTGTTCGCCCAGCTTATATGCCTTTTCCATTAAATCACGATTGGTCTTGATTTCACCAGCTTTTGAGGCGCTTCCGTAGACAATGTCAATAATAGGTGAGCCTATATAAGCAAATGCATCCTGAAAAGCCCGCATGGCATTCACAGCACCGGAATTGAAGGGGTCCGAATCTCCGTATGTCAGCGCCGACCTCTTTTAGCAAATCCAGAATAACTTCTACGAAGACAGGATGAGTGATTATTCCCTTTTCTGCACCATAAGACCATGCGCTTGACTTTTCATTTAGTATCGAATATATTACCTATGGTTTAGAGCTTATCGATATAATAGTGTTAGTAGCCAGAAGGTAACCAAATTTAATAAATTTGAGTGCTTTTCCCAAGAACTTTCAGTTTTAGTTACGCAGAAATAGAGAGTTGATGAAGATTGCTATTAGTGGTAAAGGTGGAGTAGGTAAGACTTTATTAGCTTCTCTCCTTTCCAGGACATTCGTTGAATTCGGCTATCCCGTTATTGCCATAGACGCTGACCCTGATGCTAATCTAGCTGCCACCCTTGGCTTTCCTCATCCTGAGAAGATAACCCCCATATCTGAAATGAGCGCTCTTATTGAAGAAAGGACAGGGGTACGGCCCGGCCAAGTTGCGCCCTATTTTAAGTTAAATCCTAAAGTCGATGATTTACCGGAAAAGTATTCTCTAAAATATAACGGAATTAAATTAATGGTGATGGGGCGAATTAAAAAGGGTGGTAGCGGTTGTTATTGCCCGGAGAATGCCTTGTTACGCGCTCTGCTTGTCTACCTACTTGTAGCCAGGGATGAAGTGGTAATTTTGGATATGGAGGCCGGGATAGAACATCTAGGCCGTGGGACAGCAAGGGCGGTAGACAAGCTGATTATAGTAGTAGAACCGGGTAGACGAAGCGTTGAAACAGCTTACAGAATCACTAAACTGGCAAAGGATATTAGTCTACAAAATATCGCCGTAGTAGGAAATAAGCTTCGAAGCCAATCGGAGAGGGAATTCCTAATTTCTAGCCTGCCCGACTTTGAATTTCTTGGCTTTATCCCCTATGACCAGGCAGTAGTAGAAGCTGACCTTGCCAATCTTCCTCTTCTTGACGCTAGCCAGTCGATTATTACCGAAGTAAGAAATATCTACCAGGCTTTGTTATCCACTACTCAGGCAGCAAGCACAATAAACTAGTCAGAAAGGTTTTAATAAGGAATCCTTAAACAAAATAATAAATAAAGGAGGTTTTCTGTGGCTTACGACGCGGTAAAAATGAAGGATTGGCAGATTGCAGAAGCTGCCGAAGTAAACATGCCAACCCCCGACGAGTGGCGGGAAAGGCTAAACCTCCAAAAGAACGAGGTGCTTGCCTACGGAAGAATATCCAAGCTCGATTTCTTGAAGATAATGGAGCGCCTCAAGGACAAGCCAGACGGCAAGTATATTGAGGTGACGGCTATAACCCCTACGCCGCTGGGTGAGGGGAAGACTACGACCACGATGGGTATCCTAGAGGGCATGGGTAAGCAGGGGCTAAATGTAGGCGGCTGTATCCGCCAGCCCTCAGGTGGTCCAACCATGAATATCAAGGGAACCGCTGCCGGCGGTGGTAATGCACTGCTTATCCCCATGACCGAATTCTCCATGGGTCTTACCGGGGACATCAATGATATCATGAATGCCCATAACCTGGCTATGGTTGCCCTTACCGCCAGAATGCAGCACGAGCGCAACTACAATGACGAGCAACTGGCCAAGCGCACCAGGATGCACCGCCTAGACATTGACCCCACCCGGGTGGAAATGGGCTGGGTTATGGATTTTTGCGCTCAGAGCCTCAGGAACATTATCATAGGCCTCGGCGGACGCATGGATGGCTACACGATGCAATCCAAGTTCAGCATTGCCGTGAGCTCTGAGCTTATGGCTATGTTATCAATTGTCAGGGATTTGACCGACTTACGGGAAAGGATGGATAATATTACTGTTGCCTTCGACAAAAGGGGTAATCCCGTTACCACCGGTGACCTGGAGGTGGGTGGTGCCATGACTGCCTGGATGCGCAACACCATTAACCCCACCCTAATGTCCACCGTGGAGTATCAGCCCTGCATGGTGCATGCCGGACCGTTTGCCAATATTGCCGTAGGGCAGTCTTCTATCATTGGTGACCGCGTTGGGTTAAAGTTGTTTGATTACCATGTCACCGAGAGCGGCTTCGGCGCCGACATCGGCTTTGAGAAGTTCTGGAATGTCAAGAGCCGCTTAAGTGGTCTCAAACCGCATGTGTCGGTGCTCACCACTACCATCCGGGCACTGAAGATGCATGGCGGTGGGCCCAGGGTGGTGGCTGGTCTGCCCCTGCCTGATTCTTATACCAAAGAGGACCTGGGACTCCTAGAGAAGGGTATCCCCAATATGGTGCACCACATCAACATCATCAGAAAATCTGGCATTAATCCGGTAGTGTGCATTAATTCCTTCCACACTGATACCAGGGATGAGATTGCCATGGTCAGAAAGGCAGCCGAGACAGCTGGAGCCCGCTGTGCCATGTCCAGCCATTGGGCTGACGGCGGTGATGGCTCCCTAGAGCTAGCTGATACTGTCAAGGAAGCCTGTGAAGATAAGACTGATTTCAATTTCCTGTATCCTCTGGAAATGAAGCTGAGAGAAAGGGTGGACACAATCGCTAAAGTGGTCTACGGAGCTGATGGTGCAGTCTGGGTGCCTGAGGCTGAGGACAAAGCTAAGAGGTTAGAGAGCGATTCTAAATATGATGACTACGCTACCATGATGGTAAAGACTCATCTCTCCCTCACCCACGACCCAGTCATTAAAGGTGTGCCCAAGGGGTGGGCACTGCCCATCCGTGACGTATTGATTTATTCCGGGGCGAAATTCCTCTGTCCCTGCGCTGGAGCCATCAGCCTGATGCCGGGAACCTCTTCTAACCCGGCTTTTAGAAAGGTTGACGTAGATATAAAGACAGGAAAGGTCAGTGGTCTGTTTTAGTCCCCGACGCTTGATAACATAGGAAGTTAGATGACAAAGGATTCAACAAACAAAAAGAGAAGGGTTCACTTCGACCCTGATAATGTTGACATTGTCGTCGAAGAAGGTGCCAATCTTCTAGAGGCAGCTATTGCCGCCGGGGTGCATATTAATGCTTCCTGTGGCGGTGTCGGTGTTTGTGGCACCTGCAAGGTCTTAATTAAAACAGGGGAAGTGGAAAGCACTAGAAGTGAGAAGCTTTCTGAAGAGGAGTATAAGCAGGGTTTTAGGCAAGCCTGCCAAAGCCAGATAGTCACCGACCTCACCGTTTACATGCCAGTAGAATCGAGGCTTGAGAAAGCAATCCTATCCCGTGAAGCTAAAAAAGCATCAGAAGTCCTAGCTACTGGTTGGAGATTTAAGCCAGCCCTGAGCAAGTTATTAGTTGAACTGCCACCACCAACTTTAGCAGATAATGCTGGCGACCTGTCTCGGCTGCTAAGAGGCCTGAGACAGCGTTATAACCTCCGCAACATATCAGTAGACTTCAGTGTAATCAAAAAACTGGCTAAGGTATTACGAAATGGTCGTTGGAAAGTCACCGTTACTACTCTCATCACTGCAGCTAAACCTCGAACAAAAGAGTGGCGCCGGCCGAGAGTGATAAACATAGAATCTGGAGACACCAGAGAAAAGCATTACTCGCTTGCCTTTGACATTGGCACAACCACCATCAGCGGGCAATTACTCGATTTGAATCAGGGTAAGGTTATAGCTGAAAGTATTGATTATAACGGACAAATAAGCTACGGAGAGGATGTTATTACTCGTATCGCCTACTGCCAGAAACGAGGCGGCCTTAAAAAGTTACAGCAGACAGTTACGGCTACCATCAATGGGGTTATAAGGGAACTAAAAGCCCAGAGCCAGATTGACACAAAGTATATTGGGCATATAATATTAGCTGGAAACACAACAATGACTCAAATCCTCCTCGGGCTGGACCCTAAATATATAAGATTAGCCCCCTATACTCCGATAGCCAACTTTTTCCCTCCTGTACGGGCAAATTCTCTGGGCATCAAGGTTGGCAAGCAGGTTTACCTCTTCACTTTTCCCTCAGTAGCCAGTTATGTCGGCGGTGATATTGTTTCTGGAATCGTAGGAGCAGGTGTGCACCAGAGAAAAAATCTAACCCTCTTTATAGACGTAGGGACAAATGGCGAGATAGTGGTTGGGAATTCAGACTGGATGGTAACTGCATCATGTTCGGCTGGCCCTGCTTTTGAGGGAGGGGGGATAAAGCACGGAATGATAGCAACCGATGGAGCTATCGAAGAGTTCAACATCAATCCACCGAATTTTGAGCCAGGGATTAGCACTATTGGTGGAGCAAAACCAAAAGGAATCTGTGGCTCAGGACTGATAAACACCGTCGCCGGGCTACTTGAAGCCGGCGTTATCAGTCAAAATGGAAAATTTAATACTGACCTCCCCACAAAGAGAATCAGACAGGGCACAAGTGGCTACGAGTATGTCCTATCCTGGGCACCAGAAACTCAAACTGGCAAAGATATTGTTATCACCGAAGTGGATATTGAAAATCTCATTCGAGCCAAGGCAGCCATGTACGCTGGATGCCAGACATTGGTTAAAAGCGTGGGGACTACCTGCTCCAATTTAGAACAGGTAATTATTGCCGGTGCCTTTGGTAGTCATATTAATGTAGAAAAGTGTATCACAATTGGATTTCTCCCTGATATACCCCGAAATAGATTTACCTTTATTGGTAATGGCTCTCTTCTAGGGGCAAGACTCACCTCCTTTTCCCGCGATTTACTTGATGATGCCAGAAGAGTAGCCAACATGATGACTAATTTTGAGTTGAGTGAGAATGTCGATTTTACGAATAATTATGTGGCGGCTCTGTTTTTACCACACACTAATTCCGGAGAGTTCCCCTCCGTAAGTAAAACACTGGCCAAGCTGCCAAAAAGTAAATTAAAAAAATAAGGAAACAATTCCTATCTGATTAGCTTTGAATTGTTTTTGTAGTTATGTAAACTATACTAATAAAGTAGAGGATAACCATTTGAGCTTCAATATTGCTGTAGCTGGAAAGGGCGGTAGCGGAAAGACATCGATAGCCAGTCTCGTCATTCGCTACCTGACGAAGAATGGCTCGGGACCAATTCTAGCCATTGATGCCGACCCTAATGCCAACTTGGGAGAAAGTCTGGGGTTCAAGGTAGAACAGACTGTTGGCTTAGTGCTTGACGCTTTTCAAAAGGATAAAATAAATATTCCCCCTGGAATGACCAAGGAGATTTACCTGGACTACAAATTAAACGAGATTATCGTTGAAAGTAAGGGGCTTGACCTGGTGACGATGGGTAGAGGGGAAGGTCCGGAATGCTACTGCTATCCCAATCTTATCTTAAAGAAATTTGTTGATAGCTTGGCTGAAAACTATGCCTACATGGTTATGGATAATGAGGCCGGGATGGAGCATCTATCCCGCAGAACCACCCAGAATGTTGACGGGCTGTTCATTATCTCCGACCATTCGGTGAAAGGTATCCGAACCGTGGCCCGGATACGAGACTTAGTCTCTGAGCTCAAGCTGGTGGTGAAGAGGCAATTGATAATAATTAATTTTGTCCCTGCCAAGCTAGACCCACTCGTCACCGAGGCACTGGATAGGCTGGGAATCGACTCTACAGCTACCGTTCCTTTAGATGAAGAGGTATATGAGTATGACCTTAAGTTAAAGCCTCTACTTGACCTGCCTGATACCTCCAAGGCAGTGAGAGCGGTTAGTGATTTGATGACTAAGCTTTTTAAAACTGAGGAAATTCATATGAAGCCGGGGGGGAAATGACAGCACAGATTATTAGTGGCACTGAGATTGCTAAACAGATTCGTGAGGAGCTAAAACAAGAAATCGCTGAACTCAAGGAGAAGCATAACCTAATACCGGGATTGGCTACTGTCCTGGTGGGTGAGGACCCGGCATCCCAGGTTTATGTTAAGTCAAAAGCAAGAACATGCGATGCCTTAGGCGTTTATTCAGAAAGGCATGACCTGCCGACCGAAACCAGCGAGGAGGAACTGCTCATCCTGATTGACAAGTTAAATAAAGACCCCAAAATTCACGGAATTCTAGTCCAACTCCCCCTACCCAAGCATATCAATGAAACCAGAGTTCTTTATGCCATTGACCCTAAAAAGGATGTTGATGGCTTTCACCCGGTGAATGTGGGCAAATTAATGATTGGCGAGCCAGATTATTTACCCTGCACCCCCCACGGAATCCAGCAGCTTCTAATCAAGTCTGGGATTAAGATTGAAGGGGCGGAGGTAGTAATTGTGGGTAGAAGCAACATTGTGGGAAAACCTATAGCCAATATCCTTCTTCAGAAGAAAGACGGGGCTAATGCCACCGTAACTATATGCCATACCCGAACCAAGGATATAGCTTTTCATACCAGGAGGGCCGATATACTGATTGTAGCTGCCGGGAAACCCAAGGCTATTACGGCTGATATGGTTAAGGAAGGGGTAGTGGTGATTGATGTCGGTGTTAACCGAATAGGAAAAACTGAATCAGGCAAAGCTATTTTATGTGGAGATGTCGATTTTGACGCAGTTAAGGAAAAGGCTAAGGCTATTACCCCGGTACCCGGTGGGGTGGGACCAATGACTATAACTATGCTTATGCTAAACACAGTAAGGGCGGCAAAACTAGCCGCTGGACTAGCCTAGACAGGGAGGAGGCAAATGGAATATAAGGTTGAGAGAAAGAGCGCACCGGGCAGGGAAGAGGTAGAGGTGCTGGGAGCAACCTTTGAGGAGGGTAAACCTGAGGGTGAGGAGCTGGGGAAGTGGAGACAGAAACTGGTGAGCCGACAGGAGAAGCTCAAATATCTGCAAACCGGTGAGAGATATTGGTATGGGAAAGATTGGTATGGCAGTGAAAAGAGGAAGAATCCGGCTTAAGTAAGTAAGGAAGGTAAATAATGGCGCTCGAGATTCCTAAAACGTTATATAGTGGCAAAATTAGAGAGATAAAACTGGGCAAAGGGGATAAGGGTATAACTGTTGGCGGGGAGACATCCTATCCGCTTTACCTTTTTGAAGGCGAGATGCCAAACTTGCCTAAAATAGCTATGGAGGTTTGGGATTGTCCGCCTGATGAATGGCCTGAGGCGGCTCTAGAGCCTTTTCAAGGGGTAACCGATGACCCCGTTGCCTGGGCAAAGAAATGCATTGACGATTACGGGGCGGAGATGATTGCCCTTCAACTGATAAGCACTGACCCTAATGGGCTTGACCGGGGAGCTGATGAAGCCGCTGAGGTTGTCAGGAGAGTGGCTGAGGCTATTAATGTTCCCTTAATCGTCTGGGGCACGGCAAATCATGAGAAAGATACCGATGTGCTGAGAAAGGTAGCTGAAGTCTGCCAGGGTAAGAACCTGATTATCGGACCGGTTGAGGAGGGAGACCACAAGAGGATTGGCGCCGCAGCCATTGGTTATCACCATACGGTGATTTCGTCTTCACCCATAGACATAAACCTAGCCAAGCAGCTTAATATCCTGCTGGGTAATCTTGGTGTTCCCGACGAACTTATCGTGATAGACCCTACCGTCAGCGGTATAGGCTATGGTATTGAGTATTGCTACTCAATAATGGAGAGAATCAGAATGGCAGGGCTAACCCAGCAAGATGAAAAACTCCAATTCCCTGTCATTTGTAATATAGCTAAAGAGACCTGGAAGACCAAGGAAGTGCATATGGCAAATGATGAGCTCAATATGGGAGACGCCAGGAAAAGGGGTATCTTGATGGAGGCAATGTCAGCTATGGTCTTGCTTCTAGCTGGGGCTGATGTGTTAATCATGAGACACCCAGAGGCAATAAAATTAGTGAGCGAGACGATGGCTGAACTGATAGCTTCATAGAATAAGAAGGGGATAAATAAGATGGCCGATGCAGAAACCAAGAGTATTGATAAAGCCAGCATTAAGATGATAGAGAAAGCGGCTGGTGACGGGGTCAATACTGCCTTTGACCGAGCGGAGACGATGAAGCCCTGTCCTATAGGGATGGTTGGTAGTTGCTGCAAGCACTGCAGCATGGGGCCATGCCGGGTGCCGCTACCCAGGGGTAAGGAGGAAACGCCAGAGGAAAAGCAGAGGAGGAGAGGATTGTGTGGAGCCACGGCTGAGACTATTGCCGCTCGTAATTTTATTCGGATGGTAGCTGGGGGAGCGGCTGCCCATTCTGACCACGGTCGGGGGGTGGCCGAACTCTTCCTGGCAGTAGCCAGAGGAGAAGCCCCTGGCTATGAGATTAAAGATGAACAGAAGCTGCTGCAACTGGCTCTGGATTGGGGTATTGAAATCGGAGACCGCAGTAACAATGAAATAGCCATTGATGTTGGCGAAATGGCTCTGGCTGAGTTTGGGAAACAGAAGGGCGAAGTCCTGTTTCTAAGAAGAGCACCACTAAAGCGCCAGGAGCTATGGCGGCAGCAGGGGGTTGCCCCTCGGGGCATAGATAGAGAGATTGTGGAGATAATGCACCGAACCCATATGGGGGTTGACCAGGATTACCA
>JAUVXN010000098.1 GCA_030603605.1 Dehalococcoidales bacterium
ATAGCTCTTGCCGAGGCGGCTGATGTGGTAGCTATTGCCCCGGCTACAGCCAATACCATCGCCAAGATAGCTGTCGGTATTGCTGATGATATGCTTACCTGCCTCGTGCTGGCAACTAAAGCCCCGGTTATCGTGGCGCCATCTATGCACGATACTATGTTACAAAATCCCGTCACCCGGGAGAATCTGGCTAGACTCAAAACCAGGGGCTTTATTATTGTTGAACCTGCCTATGGCCGCCTGGCATCAGGCAAAACTGGTTGGGGCCGTCTGGCTGAGGTTGAGACAATCATCGGCACCATAAAGCAGGTTTTGGGCAGGAAGGAAGATTTAGCCAATAAACGCATCGTGGTTACTGCTGGCGGCACCCAGGAACCCATTGACCCTGTCCGCCATATCGGGAATCGCTCCTCAGGTAAGATGGGCTACGCCGTGGCGGAAGCTGCCCGGGATAGAGGAGCAACCGTATCACTAATCACCGCCCCCACCTCCCTCCCCGAGCCAGCCGGCATTGAGGTTGTCCATGTCCAGACTGCCCGCCAGATGAAAGAGGCGGTAGCCAGGGCAGTCGCCAAGACTGATGCCCTGATTATGGCAGCCGCGGTCGCTGACTACCAGCCGAAAGAGGTCGCTACGGCTAAGATTAAGAAAGAAGCCCCGAGCCTGACACTGGAGCTGGTCAGAACCCCCGACATTCTGGGCGAGGTAAAAGGCAATTTCCTCAGAGTCGGCTTTGCCGCCGAAAGCGAGGATATAGTCGCCAACGCCAAACAAAAACTCAAGAAGAAGCAGCTTGACCTCATTGTAGCCAATGATATCACCGATGCCAAAAGCGGCTTTGATGTTGATACCAATAAAGTAACCATCATTGACCGAGATGGTAAAGTGGAAAGCCTGCCCCTCTTAACCAAAAGAGAAGTGGCAGATAAGATACTGGATAAGGCGGCGGGGTTGCTGTAGAAGTAATTGGGAGAATAGGGAATCTTGGAAGCTCAATATGTGCCTGAAATTGATGTTATCATCGCAACAGCAAAGTGGTTGTATGCGAATGGCTGGACTATCGAAAGCTTTTCCATACCCAGTGGGCAGAAAATTGATAGCGTTAATAGTAAAACAAAGTTAAGAACTGAGCTAGCTAAACTCAGTATTGAAGATAAGAGCATAAGATTCCTACCCAAGGGAGAGGATATCAGAGCAAGAGAAGGGAATAATCTCTGGAAAATCGAGTGTAAGGGTTTAGGAACCGACTTACCTTCTTCCACAGTGAGAAACCATTTTGATAGGGCGCTTGCCAGCACCGTGTCATACTATACACAAGAGAACGGATTACGAGTTGGTCTTGCACTGCCTGAGGAATACCATAAACTCATTCGTGACAGGGTACCTCAGGCTCTTAGACGAGCGATTAATCTATGGATATTATTGTACGTCAGTGCTGATGATGAAGTCATTGCATTTGCGCCCGATGAGGAAATACCGTCTTGAAATACTTAAGCAGCAAACAGAGGTTATTTGGAAATCCTTCACCTTAACACTCATACAAATAGAGGAGTCCAAGAGGGGCGCAGCCCCTCTTTATAAAATCTTCCCCTTCCCCTATCATAAGGGGAAGGGGATAAAGGTCGAAGACTCTTCGAGGGATAGGGTTACCTGATAAAACCCTGAATAGGTAAGGTTCTTAAACAGCTTCTGAAGAGAGCAGAAGGTAACAATGAGTAATCAAAAAGTAGAAGGAATCGGCAACTTATGTGAGTCAGTTTGCCCAATCTGTGTTGCTGCCAGAGGCAAGGCAGGGTGGCTCAAGCCCTTGGTCAAATTTATGTACTACTGCTTCTGCGGGAAGCCAGCCATGTTTCTCAGAATACCAACACCTTGCACTTCGAGAGAGAAGCAGACAGGAAAAAAGCCCTGGGAGTAGCAGGAAGAGTTTATTCTGTAGCCCATTCCTCTTACTCTCTTGAAGAAAGGGGAGTCCAAGGGGGGCGCAGCCCCTCTTTATAAAATCTTTCCCCTTCCCCTATCGTAAGGGGAAGGGGATAAAGGTCGAAGACTCTTCGAGGGATAGGGTCACCTGATAAAAACCTGAATAGGTAAGATTCTTTAACAACTCATAGTCATTGCGAGCGAAGCGAAGCAATCTCTCTAAGAAGGGATTGCTTCGGGACTCCGTCCCTCGCAATGACGTGTAAAGCGGCAGAGCCAAGTTGTATTTCAATAGCTATTTTGTGGTAGAAAGGTAATTATGACACAAACCCCAAATACTGAATATGAAATGCCCAAAGCCTATGAGCCGGCAAAAGTTGAGCAGAAGTGGTATAAGTTCTGGCTGGAAAAGAACTACTTCAAGCCCGGAATAGACCCGGGAAAGAAACCCTTCGTCATCATTATGCCGCCGCCCAATGTTACCGGCGAGCTTCACATCGGGCATGCCCTCACCGCCACGTTGGAGGATATTATGACTCGCTGGCACCGGATGAAGGGTGAACCGACACTGTGGCTTCCCGGTGTTGACCACGCTGGCATCGCCGCTCAGGTGGTAGTTGAGCAAATGCTGACCGATGAAGGGATAGACAGACACCGGTTGGGTAGAGAGAAATTCCTGGAAAGAATGTGGCAGTGGGCAAAAAGCTGCCGCGGCGCCATTTCCAGGCAACATCAGAGACTGGGCGCTTCCTGCGACTGGAGTCGGGAGTGCTTCACCCTGGATGAGGGACCAAGCCGGGCGGTGCGCACTGCCTTCGCCCGCCTTTATGAAAAGGGCTTAATCTACCGGGGCGAACGGATTATCAACTGGTGCCCCCGCTGCGCTACCGCCCTCTCCGACCTTGAGGTAGAGCACAAGGATATAACCGGACATCTATATTATGTCCGCTACCATCTGACTGACAGTGATAAAGATTTCATCACCGTGGCTACCACCCGACCGGAGACCATACTCGGTGATACCGCCGTAGCCGTTAACCCCAAAGATAAGCGCTTCAAGGCTATACTGGGTAAAAAAGCCGTCCTGCCCGCAGTGAACCGGATAATACCGATTATCGCTGACGAAGCAGTTGACCCTGACTTTGGCACCGGGGCGGTTAAAATCACCCCCGGTCACGACCCGGTAGACTTTGAGGTAGCACAGCGTCACGAAATGTCACCGATAAACATACTGAACCCGGATGCAACTATGAATGAAAACGCCGGACCTTATGTCAATCTCGACCGCTTTGCCTGTCGCAAGGCGATAGTTGCTGACCTGGAAAAGGAAGGGCTTCTGGTAAAGGTTGAGCCATATGTCCACTCGGTAGGACACTGCGACCGCTGCCAGACAATGGTCGAGCCGATAGCCAGCAAGCAATGGTTCATCAAAGCACAACCTCTGGCTCAACCCGCCATTAGAGCCGTCGTCGATGGGCACATTACCATTATCCCCCGGCGCTTTACCAAGGTCTATCTCAACTGGATGGAGAATATTCGTGATTGGTGCATCAGTCGCCAGCTCTGGTGGGGACACCGCATCCCGGTTTGGCATTGCCGGGACTGTGGTGAGCAAACCGCAAGCATTGAAGATGCCCGGGCCTGTAGCCATTGCGGCTCAACCAGTATTGAACAGGACCCGGATGTTCTGGATACCTGGTTTAGCTCGGCGTTATGGACTCACTCCACCCTTGGCTGGCCCGATGATACTGAAGACCTCGGCTACTTCTACCCGACGGCGGTAATGGAAACCGGCTATGACATCCTCTTCTTCTGGGTAGCCAGAATGATTATGATGGGGCTGGAAGATACTGGTGGCATTCCCTTCCACACCATTTACCTTCACGGTCTGGTGCGCGATGAGAAGGGAGAGAAGATGAGCAAAGTTAAAGGTAATGTGCTTAATCCCATTGACACGCTTGAGAAATACGGCACCGATGCCCTGCGTTTTGCTCTATCCACCGGCACAGCACCGGGAAATGACATCAAGCTGGCACCATCAAAACTGGAAGCCGGCCGCAATTTCGCCAATAAGCTGTGGAATGCCACCCGCTTCGTTGTCAGCAGCATTGAGTCAGACGGCACCGATATGGAAATTAAGCGGAATCTGCTTCCAGTGGAAGACCGCTGGATTCTAAGTCGCCTCAGCCGTACCGTATCCAGTACAACAAACCTGATGGATGACTTCCAGTTTGGCGAAGCCCAACGACAAATCCACGACTTTCTATGGGGAGAATTCTGCGACTGGTATATTGAGCTCGCTAAAATCCGCCTCCGTTCCAAGAGCGAGTTGCCATCGCCTCTCCCGGTTCTGGCTTATGTTCTGGAGACCTCGCTTCGCCTGCTGCACCCCTTTATGCCCTTCATCACCGAAGAGCTGTGGCAGAACCTCAGGAGGTCTCTGGATTGGCAGGCAACTGAGTCCATAATGGTCGCCGCCTATCCTGAAGCCGACGCCACCGCCATTGACCCACAGGCAGAACGAGTTATGGAATCTATAATAGAAATAATACGCTCTATCCG
>JAUVXN010000035.1 GCA_030603605.1 Dehalococcoidales bacterium
TGAGGGCTGTTGTCACCCTCACCCCCTTTATCCCTCTCTCCCTTGAGGGAGAGGGGGAAGAATATTAGAAGAGGGGCTACGCCCCTCTTAGACACCCCTTATGATATTTGTTTATTGAAGGGCGAGGAGGGAGAGATTCTAGAGAGGGGCGAAACCCCTCTCTCACCCACACTCCCCCTTCCCTTATTAAGGGAAGGGGGTCAGGGGGATGGGTTGTTAAACATGTCCCTAAAAGGTAATTTAAAAGATAGGACATCGTGGTATAATCAAGCTATGAAAAAAGAACTTATGGATATTTTAGTCTGCCCGGTGTGTAAGGGAGAGCTTAAGCTCAGCGTGGATGAGGAAAACGAGGCGGAAATAGTTACTGGCTCTCTCTACTGCGCCAGGTGTGATGTAACCTATCCAATTTTAGAGACCATCCCCAACCTGCTGCCGCCAGAGCAGAGAGATTAGTCAGGACTGTAGGCTATCCCTGCCTGGGGGGATTCCCATACCTCAATGCCGGAGATGGAAACCGGGGCTCCAGCCAGTTTGGGCTGGAGTTCACTATAGATAGTAGCCGCAATATTCTCTGAAGAGGGATTTATTTTATCAAACGGCGGCACATCATTGAGACAGGTATGGTCAAACCTGGATAGAATTTCGCCTAAGTACTGCTTTAGCTCGACAAAATCATAGGCTATACCTATCTCATCAAGCTTGGAGGCGCTTACCCTGACTACTACCCGAAAACGGTGCCCGTGCAGTGCCTCACACTTGCCCTGATAACCTCGCAGGAAATGGGCAGCATCAAAATGCTTCTCTACAGATATTTCGTACACTATTACTCCTGATTATCCAACTTAAGGACGCCCTGTTTTTCCCTTACGCCTTCTGATAGTTCTTTAATTGTCTTACCGCTCACTGGATGCACCACGTCAGGGGCAATCTCCGCCAGAGGAACAAGCGCAAAAGCTCTCTCCGTCATCTTTGGGTGAGGGATGGTCAGTTCAGGGGTTTCAATAACCTGCTCATCATAAAGGAGAATATCTATGTCAATGGGGCGGGGGGCGTTGGATTTACCGGTTCTGCCCAGCTTACTTTCAATGCCCTTAGCCAGAGCCAGCAGCCCCGCTGGTTCCAACCGAGTATAAGCCCGGCACACCAGATTGAGAAAGCGGGACTGTTCCGGATTACCTATCGGCTCGGTATCATATACGGATGAAATCTCTCCCATCCGCACCCTCTGTGACAGAAAATCTAATGCCTTGTCCAGATTCTCCTGACGGTCTCCCATATTTGAGCCAAGGCTAAGGTATATTGTTACTGCCTCAGTCATCAATTTGCCTCCTTCGTATAATAGCATCGCTCATCCGACAGACGCGCATCGTCGGTTTTACATCGTGAACCCGTACCATATCAGCACCATTGGCAATGCCAATAGCTATAGTAGCCGCTGCCCCTTCCAGGCGCTGGTCAACAGGCAGGTCCAACACCAAGCCAATCACTGATTTGCGAGAGGTACCCAATAAGATAGGTCTGCCCAGAGATTTAAGTCCAGCCAAACGGTGGATAATCTCCAAGTTTTGCTCCAGGGTCTTGCCGAAGCCGATGCCGGGGTCAATAATGATGTTCGGCTCAGCTACCCCGGATTTTATAGCCAGGCTGATGCTCCTCTCCAAATCAGAAGTAACCTTAGCTATTATATCATGGCAGGGAGCATCCCGCTGGTTGCTCATCAGAATAATAGGCACACCTGCTTCGGCGGCTACCTTGGCTATTTTGGGGTCACGCTTTAATCCCCAGATATCATTAATCATTGCGGCGCCAGCCTTCACGGCACGACTGGCTATCGCTGACTTATAACTATCTATACTTACTGGTACCGTTAGTTCGCTGGCTAACCTTTCTATAACCGGTATTACCAGCCGGAGTTCATCATCAACATCGTCCACAGATTTCGGTTCTGTTCCCGGTCGGGTAGACTCCCCACCGACATCAATAATATCCGCCCCCTCAGCAACCATGCGTTTGGCTTGGGCTACTGCTGCCTCAATATCACTACCTATCCCATCCCCGGCGAAGGAATCAGGACTGAGATTGCAGATTCCTATAACATAAGTTCGCTCCCCCCACCTGAACTCGGTGTTACCACAGCGGGTAGTAACCAACGGTGATTTACTCTGCTTCATTTGATACCTCTAATGAAGGATTTATGGCTCGCTCAAAGCCTGCTTCATATTTTAGCATTTTCTCACGGCTGATAAAACTACTAGAAGTCGTTTGACAACCTATCGCCTGTCTCTCCTCCTATTAGAATATTTGGTGACCTCACCCCCCGAAGAGTCTTCGACCTGTGTCCCTAAAGGTGAGTTACAAGACTTGTTTCAGGATCAGCTTCACCTCTTAGATGTTTATTTGACAACCCCATCCCCCATTATCCCCCTTCCCCTTACCAAGGGGACGGGGGAATGGATATATAAGAGAGGCGAAGCCTCTCTTTGACTCTCCTTTAGTATTTTTCTCCTTGATAGCTGGAAGAAGGGAAAGAGACTTTTTGGGGTGTTTAAGAGGGGGGCAGCCCCTCTTCTTAATATCCTTCCC
The DNA here is from genome assembly GCA_030603605.1 of Dehalococcoidales bacterium. The sequence continues at coordinate 2,587 of JAUVXN010000035.1, forward strand.
CTTCTCCTTTTAAGGAGAGGGGGATAAAGGGGGTGAGGTCAATAGACAATCTCCCACGAATAACTTGCCTGTAAAGGGGCCAATGTGATAAGATTACTTGTCTTTGCCTATTTAAGCTCTACGGAGGTGAAATGGGTTTGGAAGACGAACTGGATATGCTAGCTAAGTTAGAAAAACAGATAGAAGCTGGTGGTGGCGAAAAGCGCATTCAACAGCAACATGCCTCGGGCAAGCTCACGGCACGGGAGAGAATTGACCTTTTATTTGACTCCGGCACCTTCAACGAGCTGGATTTATTTGTCCAGCACCACTGCACCAACTTTGGCATGGAGAAGATTCCCATCCCGGCCGACGGGGTGGTTACCGGCTACGGAAAGGTAAACGGTCGTACCGTATGCGTCTTTGCGCAAGACTTTACCGCCAAGGGTGGTACCCTGGGCGAGATGCACGCCAAGAAGATATGTAAGGTCATGGACATGGCAATGACCATGAAAGTACCCATGGTTGGTTTCATTGATAGCGGCGGAGCTCGCATCCAGGAAGGAGTTAATGCCCTTAACGGCTATGGCAATATCTTTTTCCGTAACTCCTGTGCCTCCGGCGTTATCCCGCAGATATCAGCTATTATGGGACCTGCCGCCGGTGGCGCTGTCTATTCACCGGCAATGACCGACTTCGTCTTTATGGTGAAGGGGACAAGCTATATGTATATCACCGGTCCCAGCGTAGTCAAGGCAGCCACCAGTGAGGAGATAACTGACGAGAAGTTAGGTGGAGCCATGACGCATAATATCAAAAGTGGCGTGGCTCAATTCGCTTGTGATAACGATGAGCAGGCTATTGCCGAGATAAAGAACCTCCTGGGCTACCTGCCGCAGAGTAATGAGGGAAAGCTGCCTGACATCCCCCCGACCGATTCTCCTGACCGCATGGACTCGGCTCTGGATGATATTATACCGAAGGAAGCACACAAAACCTACGATATGAAGGCAGTCATCCGTTCTATTGTGGATAATGGTGAGTTTCTTGAGCCATCCCGCAAGTATGCACCAAACATAATTACCGCCTTTGCCCGCTTAAATGGACATGTGGTCGGAATTATTGCCAACCAGCCTGAACACCTCGCTGGCTGTCTTGATATCGATGCTTCAGATAAAGCCACCAGATTTATCCGCTTCTGCGACGCTTTTAATATTCCTCTACTTACCATTGCTGATGTCCCCGGCTATCTCCCCGGTAGCAGTCAGGAGTGGGGAGGAATAATCAGGCATGGTGCCAAGCTCCTGTGGTGTTACTCTGAGGCAACTGTCCCCAAGCTCACTTTGATTACCCGCAAGGCTTATGGAGGGGCATATATAGCCATGTGCAGCCAGAGTCTGGGTGCTGATTATACCCTCGCCTGGCCTACGGCGGAAATAGCAGTTATGGGGGCGGAGGGTGCGGCAGCCATCATCCACCGCCAGGAAATCCAGACTGCGGACGACCCCAAAGCTAAAGAGAGGGAGAAGATTGAAGAGTACCGCAAGCTATTCTATAACCCTTATGTTGCCGCCAGCCAGGGATATATCAATGCGGTTATCCGTCCCAGGGATACACGCCCGGCAATAATTGCTGCTCTTGAGGCACTGCGTAATAAAAAAGAGACCCGCCCGACAAGGAAGCATGGCAATATCCCAATGTAGAGTAGAGGGGGTTCACCCCCTTCAAGCCACCCTTCCAGGAGGAGGGAAGAGATTTTAGAGAGGGCGGAGTTAGTCTCTTACCTGCACTCTTCCCCTAATAAAAGGAATAAATTTCATGGGCAAGACATTAGCTGAGAAGATATTAAGTAAGAAATCTGGAAGTGACGCGAAAGCGGGAGATATTGTTATTGCCGGGGTAGACCTGATTTTTGTCCAGGATACTACCGGGCCACTGACGGTAAGACAATTTCAGGCAAGCGGATTTAAGGGTCTGGCTGACCCGCAAAAAACTGCCTTATTTATTGACCATGCTGCTCCCAGTCCCAATAACGGGCTATCAAACGACCACTTGCTCCTGCGCCACTTTGCTCAACAAACCGGGGCTATTATCTCCGATGTGGGCGGTGGTGTATGCCACCAGCTCGTAGTCGAATCTCTGGCTAAGCCGGGTGATGTCATCGTTGGTGCTGATTCACACACCGTAACTGCTGGCGGACTAGGTGCTTTTGCCACGGGAATGGGCTCTTCTGATGTGGCGATTATCTTCGGGCTGGGTAAGACCTGGTTACGAGTCCCGGAGAGCATCAGGGTAGTACTCTCGGGTAATTTCCAGAAAGGCGTTTGTGCCAAAGACCTCGTCCTTCACCTTATTGGACAGCTTGGAGCCGATGGCGCTACCTATAAAGCACTGGAATTTGGGGGTGATACGGTGGGGGCAATGCCAGTGTCACAGCGCTTTACGATAGCCAACATGGCGGTGGAGGCTGGAGCCAAAGTCGGGCTTTTTCCGGCTGACGAGACTACCCGGAATTACCTGACTGAACAGGGACGGGATGGTCACTACCAGCCGGTCTTCCCTGACGCCGACGCTATCTATGAACAGACCTTTAACATTGATGTGGCTAATCTTGAACCGACTATATCCCGGCCCCATACCGTAGATAATACTGCTCCTGTCAGGGAGCTTAAGGGAACTAAAATCCAGCAGGTATTTATTGGCACCTGCACTAACGGGCGTCTGGAAGACCTGGAGATAGCGGCTAATATCTTAAAGGGGGAAAAATGCCACCCCCAGACCAGACTAGTAGTTACCCCGGCGTCACGGCAGGTTCTGGTCGAGGCGATTAAGGCTGGCTACATCCAAAGCCTGATTGAAGCCGGAGCGGCTATCTTGCCCCCGGGCTGTGGGCCCTGCCTTGGTCTGCATCAGGGAGTGCTGGGTGACGGGGAAGCCTGCCTGTCCACCTCTAACCGAAATTTTAAAGGTCGAATGGGTAACCCTGAAGCCTTCGTTTATCTGGGCAGTCCAGCCACGGCGGCGGCTACGGCGCTAGCTGGTGAAATCACCGACCCGAGGGAGGTGGTATAGTTGCTTAAGGGAAGAGCCTTTAAATTTGGCGATAGCATTTCCACCGACCACATTATACCCGGGCGCTTTGCTCACCTCAGAAGCAATCTTCCCGAACTGGCAAAACACGTTCTGGAAGATGCCGACCCCGCCTTTGCTTCCAGAGTAAAGGAGGGGGATTTTGTTGTTGCCGGCAATAACTTTGGCCTTGGCTCCAGTCGGGAACATGCGCCTCTAGTTATCAAGATGGCCGGGGTAAAAGCTATACTGGCTAAATCAGTAGCTCGGATATTCTTTAGAAACGCTATCAACCTGGGGCTTCCCGTGTTAATATGTGATACTGATACAATTAGTGATGGGGATGAGCTGGAGATAGACCTGGCTGCAGGCACGGTCAGGGATGTAACCAGTGGTAACCAGTTAACTTTTGGTAAAATCCCCGAGGCGATGCTCCGTATCCTTGACGAGGGCGGGCTTATCCCCTATATCCAGAAATATGGCGATTTCAAGCTGTAGGAGATAGACTGATGGCTCATAGTGTTACCCTTATTCCCGGCGATGGCATAGGGCCTGAGGTTACCGAAGCGACTAAAAGGGTCCTTGAGGCAACCGGCATCGCTTTCCACTGGGATTTAGCCTATGCCGGTGCCGGGGTTATGGACAAGTATGGCACACCTTTGCCTGAATATGTACTTGAATCCATCAGGAAAAACAAAGTTGCCCTCAAGGGGCCGGTTACCACCCCGGTGGGCTCAGGTTTCAGGAGTGTTAATGTCGCCCTGCGCAAGGGGTTAGACCTTTATGCCTGCGTCCGTCCCTGTAAAACCTACCCCGGGGTCCCTTCACTCTATAAGAATGTGGATATTGTTATCATCAGGGAAAATACAGAAGACCTCTACGCTGGTATTGAGTTTGAGGAAGGAACTCCGGAAGCCGCCAGGCTTATTAAACTGATTGCCGAAACAAAGGGCGATGCGGTCAGGGAGGACTCAGGTTTTAGCCTGAAAATGATTTCGGAGGCGGGCAGTCAAAGAATTGTCAAGTTTGCTTTTGAATATGCCCGTGCCTATAATAGAAAGAAGGTAACTGCCATACACAAAGCCAACATCATGAAATTCTCTGACGGATTGTTCTTGGCTATTGCCCGAGAGGTTGCTCAGGAATATCCTGATATTGAATTTGAGGATAGGCTTGTTGATAACATGACCATGCAACTGGTGAAAAGACCGCAACAATTTGATGTGGTGGTAGCGCCTAATCTTTACGGGGATATTATTTCTGACCTGTGCGCCGGACTGGTCGGTGGGTTGGGGGTAGCTCCCGGAGCTAATGTCGGTGTTGAAATAGCCGTTTTTGAGCCAACACATGGCAGCGCACCGAAATATGCCGGGCAGAATAAGGTCAATCCCATGGCGTTGATGCTATCCGGGGTGATGATGCTCCGGCACCTCGGTGAGGTGAAAGCCGCCGACAGGTTGGAAGGCGCCATAGCCGGGGTCATCACTGAAGGTAAAAATATTACCTACGATATGAAGCCTAATGACGCTCAAGTGGTCGGCACTTCGCAGGTAGCCGACGCGGTGATTGAGAAATTAGGGAAAATCTAAAGGAGGTTATTATGCGTAAAAAAATTAGTGTTATCGGTGCTGGAATGGTCGGTGCTACCTGTGTGCAGCGGATTGCAGAAAAGGGCTATGCTGATGTAGTCATGGTTGACATTATTGAGGGTCTGCCACAGGGTAAAGCATTAGATATGATGGAGTCGGCGCCTGTCATCGGCTGTGATACCAAAATTATCGGAACTAATGATTATAAGGAAACGGCTGACTCAGATGTGGTGGTCATTACTTCAGGTCTGCCGAGAAAACCGGGCATGACCCGTGACGAACTGCTGCAGGCTAACATGAAGATTGTTGGTGAGGTTACTAAAAGTGTAGTTAAATACTCACCCAACTGCATCATCATTATGGTTACCAATCCGCTAGATGCTATGGCCTACTTAGCCCTTAAGGTCAGCGGGTTTCCAGCCAACAGGGTGATTGGCTTATCCGGGGCTCTGGATGCCACCCGACTCAGATATTTCATCGCTGCTGAACTCGGTGTATCGGTGGCGGATGTATACGCCTGCGTGGTGGGCGAACACGGTAAAAACATGGTTGTTATCCCCAGACTGTGCACGGTTGACGGCGTACCGATAACCACGCTGCTACCGCAGGAAACCATTGACCGCCTGATAGAACGCACCATAGGTGCCGGTGCGGAGATTGTGGGCTTACTTAAGACGGGTAGTGCCTTCTATGCCCCTTCAGCTGGCGTTGCCCATATGGTAGACGCTATTATCATGGATAAAAAGCAGGTCGTACAGTGCGCCGTTTGCCTCCAAGGGGAGTACGAGATTAAAGATACCGTCATCAGCGTTCCGGTGAAGCTGGGCAGTAACGGTGTTGCGGAGGTGGTGGAGCTGAAGCTGACCCCTGAGGAAAAGGAAGCGCTAGCCAGCTCAGCCGAGGCAGTCAAGGGACTGATAAAGGCAATGAACCTGTAGTAATAGCTGGAAGGACAAATCCCTTCCCACAAATTCTTCCCCATCTCCTTTGAAGGAGAAGGCGATGGAGGGAGGTGAGGTAAATATCCCCCAAATTTAGAGAAATTAAAGCTGGTGCCATTACTCAGACTGTCGCCAAGCTCTGTCAGCAGGCAAACTTTAAGCTTGGTGAGGATGTATTGGCCGCTCTTAAACAGGCTCAGCAGGCTGAGGAATCTCCTGTAGCCAAAGAAGTCCTGAACCAAATTATAGAAAATGCCCGGATTGCGGAATCGGAAAACCGGCCACTATGTCAGGACTGTGGTACTGCCGTGGTCTTCCTTGAAATAGGTCAGGAAACTCATGTTATCGGTGGTGACCTACATACTGCGGTGGCGGAAGGAGTACGCCAGGGCTACGCCCAAGGCTATCTTCGTAAATCCATAGTCAGTCAACCATTCTCAGCGCGAATAAATACCAAGGATAATACTCCTCCAGTTATTCATGCCGAGGTAGTTCCCGGTAACCGGATTAAGGTTATCTGTATGCCCAAGGGGGGCGGGGCTGAGAATATGAGCAAACTGGCTATGCTGAAGCCGGGGGATGGTAGGGAAGGTGTCATTGACTTCGTGGTAGGGACTGTTGATGAGGCTGGCGGCAACCCCTGTCCTCCCCTGATTGTCGGCCTGGGAATAGGCGCTACATCTGATAAGGTGATGCTACTGGCTAAGAAAGCGTTATTACGCCAGGTAGGTCAGTCAAGCTCTGACCCTGAGGTGGCTGAACTGGAGAAAGAGATTCTATCTCGAATCAATGATTTGGGTATAGGGGCTCTGGGCTTAGGTGGTAGCACTACCGCTTTAGCTGTACAGGCTGAGGTTAGGCCGACACACATTGCCAGCCTGCCAGTAGCGGTTAATCTCCAGTGCCACAGTGCTCGCTACAAAGGGGCTACGCTATAGATGGACACTATCAATATTACTTCACCAATTGATGCTAAAACGATAGAAAAACTGACGGTAGGCACCCAGGTTATGATTTCCGGGATTGTCTATACGGCTCGTGATGCCGCCCACCAACGACTTGTCAAAGCCCTGGATAAGGGGGAGAAGCTCCCTTTTAGCCTTAGGGGGCAAACTATATACTACGTAGGACCGACTCCAGGCAGGCCGGGCCAGATTTTTGGTGCCGCTGGACCTACTACCAGCAGTCGCATGGATATGTACACTCCTCGCCTTCTCGCTGCTGGAATCAGAGCTACGATTGGTAAGGGTGGTCGCTCACCGGAGGTAAGAGAGGCTCTCCAGAAGTATAAAGCGGTTTATTTCGTCAGTACAGGTGGCGCCGGTGCTTTACTAGCCAAATGTATCAAAAATGCAGAGGTTGTCGCCTATGAGGATTTGGATACCGAGGCTATCCGACGGCTCAATATAGAGAACTTCCCGGCTATTGTCGCCAATGATATTTATGGAGAGGACATATTTGAGCAAGGTAAGACTAAATACCGAAAGGAGAGCAAGTGATGGATTGCGTTTTCTGTCAGATTGCTGCTGGCAAAATACCTGGTAAAACCCTGTATCAGGATGAAGAGGTGATTGCCTTCCGCGATATCGATCCTGTGGCACCGACTCACCTGCTTATCATCCCGAAGCGACATATTCCTTCTCTTGCCCATCTCTCTGATGCTGAGACACCCCTTATCGGACATATGGTAAAAATTGCCAATCAATTAGCCAGGGAGGAAGGTATTTCAGAGAGTGGCTATCGCTTGGTGATTAGCAGTGGTGAAGAAGGAGGGCAAGTAATACCCCATCTACATATGCATCTTCTGGGTGGTAAAAGGCTGTCAGGCAAACTGTGCTAGACAGTCTATTATTGCTTTTTTTGATACTCCAGGAAGGTAAGCAATCCGGCGATGCTTTTAGCATCACAAATTTTACCTGAGGCAATAAGACCGGGAATCCGGGTAATCGGCACCCGGACTAATTCAATACTCTCAGTATCCTCGGCGTGAAGCTGGCTGGGAGTGAGGTCGGTAGCCAGATAGAGATATAGATATTCACTGCAGTAACCCGGCGCAGAGTAGAAACCGCCTAATCTCTCTAACCTTCTCGGTAAGTAACCAATCTCCTCACGCAGCTCACGGCGAACGGTGGTCTCCGGGTCCTCACCGGGGTCAATGCCACCAGCCGGTATCTCCAGTAGTTTCTTCTCCACCGGCTTGCGAAATTGATTAACTAGCAGGATATTATTATCAGCATCAACAGCGACAACAGCTACGCAATCAACGTGTTCCACAATCTCCCGGGTGGTTTTCCGGCCGCCGGCCATTTGCACGGTATCTACCCGTAGCTTTACCGCTCGCCCCTCGTAGATTAGTTGGCTGGATAGTGTCCTCTCTTCCAAACTTAAACCTCTAACTGATAGATAAGACCTACCTCACCGCAATCAGGAAATTTGGGACAGCGATAGCACTCAGTCCAGACTTTGCGCGGTAGCTCCATCTTGTCTATCTGAGAAAAGTTGAACTTTTCAAAAAAGGCTGGCTTATAGGTCAGACAGAAAACGGTGGGAATACCGAGTCCCTTGACTTCCTTGAGGCAGGCTTCCATTAGCCGGGTGCCTATGCCTTGTCGGTGGCTATCCTCAGCCACGGCTACTGACTTTATCTCGGCTAGGTCGGACCACATAACATGCAGTGCCGCACAGGCAATTACTTGCTCACCCTTTCTAATGACGAAATAATCCCGGATATTTTCATATATTTCGCTCAGCGGCCGAGGCAACATCTCGTCCTTGTCAGCAAAGTAGTTAATTAGTCGATGTATCTGGGGTACATCTTGGATTCTAGCTTTTCCTATCGGGTTCAATTTATCGTTTTCCTTTCAATTTTTGCTCTAGAGAACTATAAAAAGAAGTTTGTGGATGAATTCTTAAGAATCGAGTTGTATTAGGGCTACGCTTTACCGTAATAGTGGTACCATTTGATAAAGGTAGATTTATATGACCATCAATACTCAGTGTTGCCTGATGAACGGTAGTGAGGCGCAGTTTGACGACGGTTGTTGACGCTAATACCATCGCGTGAACTGGGCTGAGATGAGGCATTATTGGTACCAGGATAAAATCTTTGGATTGTGGATAGAGGACAGGTCCACCGGCTGACAGCGAGTAGCCAGTGCTACCTGTGGCTGTAGCCACAATCACCCCATCAGCTTTATAGGTAGTGAGGTGCTGATTATTAATAGTGGCTTCTACATAGACCACCCGAGCAATTGCTCCCCGCCCCACGACAACATCATTCAAGGCGTGAAAGGTGCGGGGTGGTTCCTGGTCTGTGGCTGAAAGCTCCGCCTCAAGCATAATCCGTTCATCAATCCAGCCTTTCCCCGCCAGCAAGGAAGGTAACTTCTCCAGAGCCTCATCAGCACTGAGTTCCGTCATGAAACCCAGCCTGCCCAGGTTTATTCCTGTGATGGGTATCATTTCGGGGGCGGCTACCTGGGTTGCTCGCAGAATTGTGCCATCACCGCCAACACTAAGAATTAGGTCGGTACCATTTAGCTGAGCCCTGGCCTCTTCCCCTTTCCAGGCAGAACATAGCCAGGCAGAAATGCCGCTAGAGGCTAAAAACTCCTGTAATTTCTTGGCCTTAACATGGGCAGCTTTAACCATAGGGTGATAAAGAATACCAACTTTATTCATTACTGCAACCTAATTTAGCGGTCTAGCGGAGATTGTAACTCACGGGGAACAAAGGAAGTGTAACAATTACTGCCTTAAAGTGTCAAGCCAGGAAGCTGTATAACGAATTACATGTTGATAAGTTTGACAAAAAAGCATATCATAGTTGACTAATATATTATTATAAACTGGTGTGCTATAATATTGGTTTAAGTTTCGGAGTAATCTATGACCGGGGCACGACGAAAAGCGAGAGCTATTGCTCTCCAGGCGCTGTATGAAATTGACTCTGCAGGACATGATGTGGAAGAGGTGGTAACCCGTTTTCTGGCTGAGGAATGGTTGTCTGAGGAGAATGA